>JAABRA010000014.1 GCA_011391155.1 Burkholderiales bacterium | reverse complement strand
ACGCGCGAAGGCCCCTATGACTTCGGCGCCAGCGACGTCCTGCCCCGCCTGCGCGCGCGCGGCATCGAACTCGGCCTGGACCGCGATTTCTGGCAGATCCCGCCCGCCGACGCCATGCTGCTGCAGCGCAAGTTCGGCGGCCTGTACCTGCTGGCGATCCGGCTGGGCGCCCGGGTGAACCTGCACGCGCTGGCGCTGACCGGGCTGGCACCGCGCAAGCGCGGGTCACACCCGCACGCCTGACACCGATTCCCGAGCGGCCAGACCGTTCCGCACGCCCGCCCGATAGTCCTGATTCAGTAGCTGTTAAGGACCATAAGACGCTGGGATAGTGCCAAAGCGGCTGGAAATCCGAGTGCAGAAGACTGCAAACCACCCATCAGCGCAGAAGCCCGTCCGGCGACTCCACGGCAACACGATGCGGCGGGCCAAGGCACGTCCCCTCGCGTCGGGCGCCATCGAGATCCGCCGTGTTGCTGCGGCTGCTGTCAGCGCCTGTGCACCGAACCACCGCAAATGCGCAAACCCGGCGCGGGCGGGGCAGACGCCGGGGGCTCATACGCTTCGCTTTTTGAAATCGCCCCCGACATCTGCCCCACCCACGCCTCACGTCGTGCCTGATCCGGCAAGCGGAGGGCAAACCCCTGTTTCGAGCCTTGCGGCAAAAGGCGAATGGGGGGGGCAGGCCATTTGGGGTCGGATCCCAATTTCGCCCCAGGGCGTTGTGACCGACAACCCGGCCGTCACGAAATTGGGCTCTGACCCCGAATGGCCGGATGACACACACAGCACCCACACCATCCAGCCAGCCACAAACAAATTGGGCTCTGACCCCCATTGGCCGCCGTCGTTCAGCGGCTACGATCGGCAGGTCACAACGGAACCCACCGCATGCCCCTGTCCTGGAACGAAATCAAGTCGCGCGCCATGGCCTGCGGCCGAGAATGGATCGACGCCGACGGTTTACCTGGCAGACAGTGACGAATTTGACGCACCGCGGCACGCACCAGGCCACTTGACAGAATCCAGGGAAGCGTTGGGCATCGGTCTGGCGGCGGGAAGGAAAGTAGGGTTGCGGCCCAGATCCGCCGCCTGCCGCATTCAAGCGCCACCCCGGGCGTCCGGGTTACCATCACACCGCCCTAACAACTCCCGAACCAATAGCAAACAATGACCATTCGACGCTGGGAAGGTGCCAAAAAAGCATGAAATAATGCTTTCACCCCAAAAAAATTGACGCCAGCCCCCCGTCCAGACCCAGGAGTTCCCATGATCCAGACCCGTCCCCTGTTCGATCTCACGCTGAGTGTTCCCACGATCGAGGATCTCGGGGAAACGCCCAGCGGATTGCGCAAGATCGCCACGGTGGCCGGCGGCAGCTTTGCCGGGGAGCGCCTGCGCGGCACGGTGAAAGCCTCGCCCGGCGGCGACTGGCTGCTCTTGCGCAGCGACGGCGTGCTGTGCCTGGACGTGCGCCTGACGCTGCAGACCGACGATGGCGCCCTGATCTACATGCGCTACCGGGGCCTGCGGCACGGGCCGAAGGACGTGATCGAGCGGCTGAACCGGGGCGAGGCGGTGGACCCGGCGCTGTATTACTTCCGCTCCGTTCCGGTGTTCGAGACCGCATCCGCCCAATACAGCTGGCTCAACCGCGCGATCTTCGTGGCCACCGGGCGGCGCGAGGCCAGCGGACCGACCTACGAGGTTCACGAGGTGCTTTGAGGCCCCAGGGCTCGTCCGGGGCCCTTTCCCGTGACAAGCTTTACGAATCTTTTCGCCCTGTGTGCGCCAGCTAACGGATGAAGACTGCCGGAAGGCCGCAAGATGCAGCGATCCGGAAAATTCCGCGGCGCGCCTTGGTCAGGGTCCATCAACCAGGGCCGCCAGCGCACGCCGCGGCCCTGAATCCGGACGTCGTTTTGGAGAACCCTGATGAAAAAACTTGTACTTTGGCTCGGTCTGGTGGCCCTGGCGCCGGCGTTTGCCCAGACCAGCGTGGGCGTGTCCGTCGCCATCAACCAGCCGGGCGTCTACGGCCGCATCGACATTGGCAGCTTCCCGCAGCCGCGCCTGGTCTACCCACAGCCCATGGTCATCGTCGCGTCACCGGTGGCGGTCTATCAGCGCCCGGTCTATCTGTATGTACCGCCGGGTCACCAGAAAAACTGGAAGAACTATTGCGGACGCTATAACGCCTGCGGCCAGCCGGTCTACTTTGTCCAGGAAGAATGGGTGCGTGAGCGCTACGAAGAACATCGCAGCCATGCCAACCGGAACGGGAACTGGAACAACGGCAATGGCAATGGCAAATCAAAGGGCTACGGTAACGACAAAGGCCATGACAAGGGTGACAAGGGCAACAAGGGCAAGGGCGGACACAAGGACTGATCTGCCGCGCGCCGGCTACACCACCACCGGCTCCGGCTCCAGCCGGATGCCGAAGCGCTCGTAGACGCTGGTCTGGATGGCCCGGGCCAGCGTCATCACCTGTCCACCGGTCGCGCCACCCCGGTTGACCAGCACCAGCGCCTGCTTTTCATAGACGCTGGCCTGCCCGACCGACTTGCCCTTCCAGCCGCAGGCATCGATCAGCCAGCCCGCGGCCAGCTTGATGCTGCCGTCCGGCATGGGGTAATGCACCACTTTCGGGTCGCGCGCGATGATGTCGGCGCACTGCTCGGGCGTCACCGTGGGATTTTTGAAGAAGCTGCCGGCGTTGCCGATCACGGCAGGGTCGGGCAGCTTGGCGCGGCGGATGGCGATGATCCAGTCGAAGATATGGCGCGCATCGGGCGCGGCGATGCCGGTCTCGGCCATTTTTCGTTCCAGATCGAGGTAGCCCAGCACCGGCTTCCAGGGCCTGGGCAGGGCAAAACGCACCCGCAGGATCAGCGCGCGGCCCGCCAGGCCCAGCCCGTTGGCGCCGCTGCTGGCGTGCTTGAAGACCGAATCACGGTAGCCAAAGGCGCATTGGGCCGCGTTCAGCGTGAACGCCTGGCCGGTGTTCAGGTCGATCGCGTCCAGCGAATCGAACCGGTCCTGCAGCTCCACCCCATAAGCGCCGATGTTCTGCACCGGTGAGGCGCCCACGGTGCCGGGGATCAGCGCCAGGTTTTCCAGCCCGGGCCAGCCCTGCTCCAGCGTCCAGCGCACGAAGTCGTGCCAGTGCTCCCCGGCGCCGGCTTCGACGATGCAGGCCCTGGCGGCTTCCTCCACCAGGCGGCGGCCCCGGATTTCCACCTTGAGCACCACCGGCTTCACATCACCGGTCAGCACCACGTTGCTGCCGCCGCCCAGCACGAATTTGGGCGCCGGCCCCAGTTCCGGGTCTGCCAGCACGGCCCGGACGTCGGCTTCGCTGCCCACGCGCACCAGCGTATGGGCGCGGGCGACGATGCCGAAGCTGTTGCAGGCCTGCAGGGGGACATTTCGCTCGGGGAACATGGGAGAATTGTCGCACCCTGAACTCTGCTGATCGAGCCCGCCATGCCTTCCTTCGATACCGTTTGCGAACCCAACCTGCCGGAAGTGAGAAACGCGGTCGACAACACCGCCAAGGAAATCGCCACCCGCTTTGACTTCAAGGGCACGCCGGCGGCCATTGAGCTCAAGGACAAGGAAATCACGCTGATCGGCAACGCCGATTTCCAGCTGACCCAGATCGAGGACATCCTGCGCAACAAGCTCACCAAACGCAACGTGGACGTGCGTTTCCTGGACATGGGCGACGTGCAGAAGATCGGCGGCGACAAGGTCAAGCAGGTCATCAAGGTGAAGAACGGCATCGCCACCGAGGACGCCAAGAAGATCACCCGGATCATCAAGGACAGCAAGATGAAGGTGCAGGCATCGATCCAGGGCGAGTCGGTGCGCATCACCGGCGCCAAGCGCGACGACCTGCAGGCCGCGATGGCCCTGCTGCGCAAGGACATCACCGACATCCCGATCAGCTTCGACAACTTCCGCGACTGAAGTGGGCCCCCACGCTTGCCGCTGCGTGTGCTGCGCTGGACGTGCCAGCGCTACAAGCGCAGGCTCTTCGTGCCGTCCCGATGTGCGCAGGTACACCGGGAGCCGCGGCACTCAGCCCCTCGGGGGCTGGCCTTGCTTGGGGCGGCCCGGCGCCGCGGCCGCTGGCTCCCACGCGGGCCGCTACGCGATAGCTCTGTCACTGGCCTGCGTGCTGGCAAGCTCGGCGTGGGCCCAATCCGTCGCGCTGCAAGGCATGCTGGGCAGCCGCGCGCTGCTGATGGTGGATGGCGGCGCGCCTCGCGGCGTTGCGGTGGGCGACACGTTTCAGGGCGTCAAGGTGCTGTCGACCAGCGGCGATTCCGCGGTGGTTGAGGTCGGCGGCAAGCGCCTGACCCTGCGCCTGGGGGAGTCCCCGGCCAGCGTGGGCGGGCGCGGCCGTGCCAGCAGCGGGCGGATCGTGTTGCCGGCGGACGGCGGCGGCCATTTCATGGGCCAAGGCAGCATCAACGGGCAGGCGGTGCAGTTCATGGTCGACACCGGCGCCTCCAGCGTGGCCTTGAGCGTGAGCGACGCCGAGCGCATCGGCCTGGACTACCGGGCCGGCCAGCCGGTGCGCGTGGGCACTGCCAACGGCGCCACCCAGGGCTGGCGCCTGAAGTTGCGCTCGGTGCGGCTCGGCGACGTCGAGGTGTACGAGGTGGACGCCGTGGTCACGCCACTGGGCATGCCCTTCGTGCTGCTGGGCAACAGCTACCTGAACCGCTTCCAGATGAAGCGCGAAAACGACCAGATGACACTGGACCAGCGTTATTGAGCCATTTACAAGCTATTTTGGCCTTATCCCAGCATGGAATGGTCATAGTTAGCTATACAAATATAAGTCATTTAGCTCCCATGACGCTGTGGGCCGTACAGCTGAACAGCCGTCGCAACCGTGCTGCAGCCGCAGCCCTGCCGCAGCGCAGCCCCGAGGCTTGTTCACTTCTTCGTGCCCAGCTTCGACTCCGTGCCGGCGAACAGGCGGTTGATGTTTTCGCGGTGCCGCCAGGCCAGGAACATGCCCATGACGAAGATGGCCAGCGTGATCGACTTGTCCGCGTACCAGGCAACCCGGTCGCCAAACAGGTAGTACACGGGGGCAAATCCGGCGGCCGCCAGCGACGCCAGCGACGAATAGCGGAAGAAATACGCAATGATCAGCCAGGTCAGCGCCGTGGCCAGACCCAGCCAGGGGTTAATGCCCAGCAGCACGCCCAGCGCGGTGGCCACGCCCTTGCCGCCCTCGAACTTGAAGAACACCGGGTAGAGGTGCCCCATGAAAGCGGCCAGTCCCACCAGCGCCACCGTGCCGTCACCCAGGCCATAGGCCTGGCCAAACCCCTGCACCAGCACCACCGGCAACCAGCCCTTGGCGGCATCGAGCAGCAGCGTGATCACTGCGGCCGCCTTGCTGCCCGAACGCAGCACGTTGGTGGCGCCCGGGTTCTTGCTGCCAAAGCTGCGCGGGTCTTTCAGTCCCATGGCGCGGCTGACGATGACAGCGAAGCTCAACGAGCCGATCAGGTAGGCAGCCAGTGCCGCCAGGGCAGGGTAAACAGATGACAACGCAGACTCCTTGGGAAGCCCGCCATTCTGCCAGCGTGGCGCGGCCGGCGGCGCGTGGGCTGGATGGCGCAGCCCCTGCCGCTGCCAGGTCGTCGCGCCCTTACTCAGCCAGCGCGCACTGCACTGGCTTGGCCCCGAGCAACTGCACGCAGACCTGCGGGTCGATCCCCACCAGGTAGCCGCGCCGCCCGCCGTTGATGACGATCCGCGGCAGCGCGAGGATGGTTTCTTCGATAAACACCGGCATCGCGCGCCGCGTGCCAAAAGGCGAAGTGCCACCCACCAGGTAGCCGCTGTGGCGATTCGCCACCTCGGGCTTGCACGGCTCCACCGCCTTGGCGCCAATCTGCCGCGCCAGGTTCTTGGTCGAGACCTTGCGGTTGCCGTGCATCAGCACCAGCAGTGGTTTGGCGTCCTGGTCCTGCATGACCAGCGTCTTGACCACGGTGAAGGGATCGAATCCGAGCACCGCCGCACTGTGCTGGGCGCCGCCGTGCTCCAGGTACTCGTAGGGGTGCTCGGTGAACGCCACCTGGTTCGATTTGAGCAAGGCGGTGGCGGGGGTTTCTGAAACGTGGTCTTTTTTGGCCATGGGGGAATCATTGGCATTGCAGCATGGGTCCGCGATGCATGGATCCCGGGTCAAGCCCGGGATGACAGGTGATGGTTCACAGCGCCGGGTCGCGGATCTCCCAGCGAATCGCATCGATCGCCTTGAGCAGCTCCGGCGACAGCGTCGTGCCCCAGGCGTCGAGGTCCTCGTCGAGCTGGGCCAGCGAGGTCACGCCGATGATGGTGCTGGCGACCTGCCACTTGGTGTAGCAGAAGGCCAGCGCCATTTGCGAGGGCGTCAGGCCATGCTCGCGCGCTAAGGCGTTGTAGCGGCGCGCGGCCACCAGCGCCTCGGGGCGGGCCCAGCGCTGCTTCTTCATCGATTCGAACTTCGCCATGCGGCCCTGCGGCGCTTCGGGGGCATCAATGCCGGTGGCGTCGTACTTGCCGGTCAAGAGGCCAAAGCCCAGCGGCGAATACGCCAGCAGCGACACGCCCAAGCGGTGGCAGGACTCGTCCAGCCCATTCTCGTAGGCGCGGCTGATCAGGCAATACGGGTTCTGGATGCTTGCCACGCGCGGCAGGCCGTGCTGTTCGGCCAGGCGCACGAACTCGTGCACGCCATACGGGGTTTCATTGGACAAACCGATGTGCCGCACCTTGCCGGCCTTGACCAGCCCGCCCAGGGCTTCGAGCTGCTCGTGCAGCGAGGTCTCGGGCTTGTCCTTGGCCGGGTCGAAATAGACGATGCCAAAGGCCGGCACGTGGCGCTCGGGCCAGTGGATCTGGTACAGGTCGATGACGTCGGTCTGCAGCCGGCGCAGGCTGGCGTCGCACGAGGCCACGATGTCAGCCGCCGTCATGCCGCTGCCCGCGCGAATCCAGGGCATGCCGCGCGAGGGGCCGGCGACCTTGGTGGCCAGCACGACCTTTTCGCGCGTACCGGGGTTCTTCGCGAACCAGTTGCCGATGATGGTCTCGGTCGCGCCGCAGGTCTCGGCGCGGGCCGGCACGGCGTACATCTCGGCCGTGTCGATGAAGTTGACGCCGCGCTCCAGCGCGCGGCTCAGGATGGCGTGGGCGGCGGCTTCATTCACCTGCTCGCCAAAGGTCATGGTGCCCAGGCAGATGGGGGTGACGTGCAGGTCGCTTTGACCCAGGCGGACGGCGTTCATCGGTGACATAAAGTGGATTTCTGCGGATGGTTGGCAATGGAGCGGCAGTTTACGGGCTCTGGCGGCAGCCTGCGTGTCGCCGGTCTTTCAGGTGGACGCCTCGCGCGCCCTCGCCTCCTCCTGCATGCGCAGCACGCGGCGCTGGACCTTGCCGGTGGTGGTCATGGGCAGGGCATCGATGAACTCGATGTCCTTGGGGTATTCGTAGGGCGCAAGCTGCCCGCGGACGTGGGCCTGCAGTGTTGCGACCAATTCTTGCTCAAATTGGCCTCTTCCCATCGTCGATTGGTCGCGTTGCGCTATGGTTTCAGGAGACAACAC
>JAABRA010000013.1 GCA_011391155.1 Burkholderiales bacterium | reverse complement strand
AGGTGGCTTCCAGGTCCGACAGGCGCTTGCTGACGGCGGACGCCGCGATAAATTCGCGCTCGGCGGCACGGCCGATGCTGCCCAGCTCGCAGACGGCAACAAACAGCTGCAGCGAGGTCAGATCGATCCGGCGGGCGAAATTGCGTTCGGAAACCTTCATGGCGGCAAAGTCATCTCGATTTGAGAAGACTTTGCATTTTTAACCAATATTCATCGATCTGTCATCGTAAAACACGATGACTGAATTGCCCAATGGCGGCCGGACGGATCAGGGTGTCGGCGCATCCACCACCAGCGCCGGATCGAGCCGGCGCGAGCGGGGGTCGATGTAATAGCCGCCAAACTCGGTGTAGCGCAGCCAGTGCTGGTCGCAGCGGCTGCAGTGCCAGACGTTGCAGCGGTTGAAGGGAAAGAAGCGCAGGGCGACCGGGGCGTTGGGCGATTCGTAGCGCGTGCCGTCGGGGTGGAACTCCAGAAACGTCGGCTCATCCAGCTCCGGATCACGCAGGGTGGCGACCGCCATCATCTGGGCGTTCGGCCAGTCACCGTCTGCCACGCTGTCCCACGACGCCCCGCACCGGCGAAGCGGGCAGTCGCAACCCCGTGGCGCCCCGGCTTGGACGAGCCTGCGGAGCTGGTCGGGCGTGTCAATGTGGGGCAGTACGGTGCTCATGGCGTGCCCACAACCATATTTTTAAACATTTTTGGCATGAACCCAGCGTCGAATGGTCATTTATAGCTATCGAAAACGGATCGTTCTGGCAAGAAAAAACCCGCCGATGTTGCCATCCGGCGGGTTCTCATCCGGTCCGGACGGTTCAGCGCTGGGCCAGCGGCTTCACGTCGCGCCGCACCGACCCGGTGAAGAGCTGGCGCGGGCGGCCGATCTTGTACTCGGGGTCGCTGATCATCTCGTTGAGCTGCGCAATCCAGCCCACCGTGCGGGCCAGCGCGAAGATGCCGGTGAAAAGGTTGACGGGGATGCCAATGGCGCGCTGCACGATGCCGGAGTAGAAATCGACGTTCGGGTAGAGCTTGCGCGAGACGAAGTATTCGTCTTCCAGGGCAATCTTTTCGAGCTCCTTGGCCAGCTTGAACAGGGGGTCGTTTTCCAGGCCCAGCTCGGCCAGCACCTCATTGCAGGTTTCCTGCATCAGTTTGGCGCGTGGATCGTAGTTCTTGTACACGCGGTGGCCAAAACCCATGAGCTTGACGCCGGAGTTCTTGTCCTTGACCTGTTCCATGAACTGGCCCACTTTGGACACACCGCCCTGGCGCTGGATGTCTTCCAGCATGTTCAGGCAGGCCTCGTTGGCACCGCCATGCGCCGGACCCCACAGGCAGGCCACGCCGGCGGCAATGGCCGCAAACGGGTTGGTGCCCGAGGAGCCGCACAGACGCACGGTGGACGTGGAGGCGTTCTGCTCGTGGTCGGCGTGCAGGATGAAGATGCGGTCCATGGCCCGCTCGATCACCGGGTTGACCACATAGTCTTCGCAGGGCGTGCCGAACATCATGCGCAGGAAATTGCCGGCGTAGCTCAGGTCGTTGCGGGGATACATGTAGGGCTGGCCGACACCGTACTTGTAGGCCATGGCCACCAGCGTGGGCATCTTGGCGATCAGGCGGATCGCCGCAATGTCGCGGTGCTGCGGATTGTTGATATCCGTGCTGTCATGGTAGAAGGCCGACAGCGCGCCCACCAGGCCGGTCAGCACCGCCATGGGGTGGGCATCCCGGCGGAAGCCGCGCAGGAAAAACTGCATCTGCTCGTTGACCATGGTGTGGTTGATCACGAGCTTGTGGAAATCCTTGCGTTCCGGGTCATTGGGCAACTCACCCTTGAGCAGCAGATAGCAGGTGTCCAGGTAGTCGCAACTGGTGGCGAGTTGCTCGATCGGGTAGCCGCGGTACAGCAACTCTCCCTTGTCGCCGTCAATGTAGGTGATCGCGGACTGGCACGCTGCCGTGGACAGGAAGCCGGGGTCGTAGGTGAACATGCCGGTCTGCGCATACAGCTTGCGGATATCGACGACATCCGGGCCGATGCTGCCCTGGTAGACAGGCAGGTCAACGCTCGGGCTGCCGTTGCTGAACGACAGCGTGGCTTTGTTGTCAGAAAGTTTCATTGTGGTGTCCTTGATTGTTGTGCCCATCATTCAGCGACGAGGGCCAGGCACGCCGGCTTCCCTCGCGCAGCATTCCCAGTACTTCGCTGGTTTCGATTGTAGTTATGTCAACCCCGGGTTCCTTGCGCCAGAGCAACAAGTCCAGCAGGTCGTTGTCTGCCAAATCCATCAATGTGTGCAAGCCCCGCGCCTGTCCCACCGTGAGACGCGCCGCATGGCGCTCAAAAAACCGCTCGATCAGCAAGTCGTTTTCCAGCAGCCCGCGCCGGCAGCGCCAGCGCAGCTTGCTCAAGCCCCGCTCGTCGAGCAGGGCGTCTGCGGCGTCGCCGTCGAGAAATGCTCCGGTCATGTCGTGAGCCGCGTCAGACCGCGCGCAAAACCATCATTTCCTTGATCTTGCCGATGGCGCGCGTTGGGTTCAGTCCCTTCGGGCACACGTCGACACAGTTCATGATGGAGTGGCAGCGGAACAGACGGTAGGGGTCCTGGAGGTTGTCCAGACGCTCGCCGGTGGCCTCATCGCGGCTGTCGGCCAGGAAGCGGTAGGCCTGCAGCAGGCCGGCCGGCCCGACGAACTTGTCGGGGTTCCACCAGAAACTCGGGCAGCTCGTGGAGCAGCTGGCGCACAGGATGCACTCGTACAGGCCGTCGAGTTCTTCGCGCTCCTCGGGGCTTTGCAGACGCTCCTTCTCAGGGGGCACGTTGTCGTTGATCAGGTAAGGCTTGATCGAGTTGTACTGCTTGAAGAACTGCGTCATGTCGACGATCAGGTCGCGAATCACCGGCAGGCCGGGCAGCGGCTTGAGCACGATGTTGCCCTTGAGCGTGTTCATGTTGGTCAGGCAGGCCAGGCCGTTCTTGCCATTGATGTTCATGGCGTCGGAGCCGCACACGCCTTCGCGGCAGGAGCGACGGAAGGAGATCGTCGGGTCCAGGGCCTTGAGCTTCATCAAGGCATCCAGCAGCATGCGCTCGTTGCCGTCGAGTTCCACCTCGAGGTTCTGCATGTACGGCTTGGTGTCCTTGTCCGGGTCGTAGCGGTAGATCTGGAAGGTGCGTTTTTGCATGGTTCTTCTCGCTTGAGGCTACGGGTTAGAAGGTCCGGACCTTGGGCGGCACGCTGTCCGCTGTCAGGGGCTTTAGATTGACGGGCTTGTAGGTCAGGCTGTTGCTGGCGCTGTGCCACAGGGTGTGCTTCAGCCAGTTGGCGTCGTCCCGGCCCAGCGGTGCGACTGCGTCGTCGGCCGGGCGCTCGTATTCGCTGACGGTGTGGGCGCCACGGCATTCGTGGCGCGCCGCGGCCGACACCATGGTGGCCTGTGCGGCCTCGATCAGGTTCTCCACTTCGAGCGCCTCGATGCGCGCGGTGTTGAAGACCCGGGACTTGTCCTTCAGACCGATGGATTCGACCCGCTTTCGCAGGTCGGCAACCTTCACCACCCCCGCGTCCATGCTGGCCTGGGTGCGGAACACGCCGGCGTGTTGCTGCATGCTGGCGCGGATGTCGTTGGCGACATCTTGCGCATATTCGCCGGAGGTGGCGTTCTCCAGGCGGTTGAGCCGCTCGATGGACGCGTCGGCCGCATCGGCCGGCAGGGCCTTGTGCTCCTGGTTCTTGTTGGCGAACTCGACAATGTGATTGCCGGCGGCGCGTCCGAACACCAGCAGGTCGAGCAGGGAGTTGGTGCCCAGGCGGTTGGCGCCATGCACGCTCACGCAGGAACATTCACCGACGGCGTAAAGGCCATTGACGACCTCGCTCTTGTTGTCGGCGTTCTGCGTGACGACCTGGCCGTGAATGTTGGTCGGAATCCCGCCCATCTGGTAGTGGATGGTCGGCACCACGGGAATCGGCTCGCGGGTGATGTCGACGTTGGCAAAGTTCACGCCGATCTCGTAGACCGAGGGCAGGCGTTTGTGAATAGTCTCGGCGCCAAGGTGGTCGAGCTTGAGCAGGATGTGGTCCTTGTTCGGGCCGCAGCCGCGGCCTTCCTTGATTTCCTGGTCCATGCAGCGGGAGACGAAGTCACGCGGAGCCAGGTCTTTCAGGGTGGGGGCATAGCGCTCCATGAAGCGCTCGCCATTGCTGTTGAGCAGGATCGCACCTTCGCCGCGGCAGCCTTCGGTCAGCAGCACGCCGGCGCCATGCACGCCGGTCGGGTGGAACTGCCAGAACTCCATGTCTTCGAGCGGAATGCCGGCGCGCGCCGCCATGCCCAGGCCGTCGCCGGTATTGATGAAGGCGTTGGTCGAGGCGGCAAAGATGCGGCCGGCCCCACCGGTGGCCAGCAACACGGTCTTGGCCTGCAGGATGTGCAGGTCGCCGGTTTCCATCTCCAGCGCCGTCACGCCCACCACGTCGCCGTCGGCGTCACGGATCAGGTCCAGCGCCATCCATTCGACGAAGAAACTGGTTTTTTCCTTCACGTTCTGCTGGTACAGCGTGTGCAGCATGGCGTGGCCGGTGCGGTCGGCCGCCGCGCAGGCGCGTTGCACAGGCTTCTCGCCGTAGTTGGCGGTGTGGCCGCCGAATGGACGCTGGTAGATCGTGCCATCGGGGTTGCGGTCGAACGGCATGCCCATGTGCTCCAGGTCGTAGACGACCTTGGGCGCTTCGCGGCACATGAACTCAATCGCATCCTGGTCGCCGAGCCAGTCGGAGCCCTTGATGGTGTCATAGAAGTGATAGTGCCAGTTGTCCTCGGACATGTTGCCCAGCGAGGCACCAATGCCGCCCTGCGCGGCCACGGTGTGCGAGCGCGTGGGGAACACCTTGGACAGCACCGCCACGTTCAGGCCGGCGCGCGCCAGTTGCAGCGATGCGCGCATGCCGGAGCCGCCGGCACCGACGATGACGACATCAAACTTGCGTCGGGTGATCTCGTTCTTGGAATAGGTCATGTTGTTTTCAGCCTCTGAAATCGGTGCGGCTCAAAGGCGCCACAGCACCTGGACGGCCCAGCCCGCGCAACCCACGAGCCAGACCAGGGAAAAGACATTCAGGGCCAGACGCAGCCCAATCGGCTTGATGTAGTCCATCCAGATCTCGCGCATGCCCACCCATACGTGGTAGAGCAGGGCGATGATCACGCAGAAGGTCAGCGTCTTCATCCACTGGGCCGCAAAGATGCCGGCCCATTTGTCATAGCCGATGGGGCCGGCCGTGAACAGCACCTGCGCCAGCACGATCAGGGTGAACAGGGCCATCAGGGCGGCGGTGACGCGCTGGCCGAGCCAGTCGCGCAAGCCGTAGTGCGCACCCACGACGATGCGCTTGGAACCGTAATTCACGGACATATTCAGTTTCCCGGTCAATGAGGTTTAGTAGAGGCCGAACAGCTTGGCGCCCAGCACGAGCGTCAGGCCCAGGCTGAGGACCAGCGTCACGGCCGCGGAGGTCTTGCCGAATTCCTTGCTCACGGCGGCGTGGCTGACGTCCATGGTCAGGTGGCGAAGACCGGCAATGAAATGCTGCAGGTAGGCCCAGATCAGGGCCAGTGCGACCAGTTTCCACAGAAAGCCAGGCAGCCCCAACATGCCCACGTTGAAGGCCAGCTTGAATTTGGCGAACGAGATCTCGGAGGAGAGCGACTTGTCGAATATCCAGATGATGAAGGGCATCAGCAGGAACATGATGGCGCCGCTGATGCGGTGCATGCCCGACACCAGGGACGCCAGCGGCCACCGGTAGCCCGGCAGGTCCTTGAAGGCATTGATATTGCGGAATTCAGGCCGCTTCTTGGCGAGTTCGGTCATGAGGGGGCTTTCGTGGAGGATGCTGCGGGGAATTGTTCGATGCCAGAGCCGGAAATTCTATTGCAACGCAACAAGCTGACATCAGCATTGCAAAAATTCTGTCATGGACCGGCCACTCGACATTCAATTGAGGTTATTGCGGTAATGGTGGCTGTCGGTGCGGTACAGGGCGCGGCGCAGCTCCATGGGAACGTCGTTGTAGGTATAGGCGATGCGTTCCACGCTCAGCAAGGGCGTGCCCGGCGCCACCTGGAGCAACCCACACTGCGCGGCATCGGGCGTGATGGCGCGAAGATCCTCCTGGGCGCGCACCATGCGCACGCCGAAATCAACCTCGTACATGGCGTAGGTCGGCCCCTGGTAGTCGGCGATCTGTTCGGCGGTCAGCCCCTTGAAAGCCTGGCCCGGCAGCCACAGGTCTTCAAGGATGGTCGGAATGCCGCCAAAAGACAGCACCCGGCGCACCTGCATCACGGCGTCGCCGACCCGCAACGCCAGGACCCGGGCCACGTCGGCGGGCGCGCGCACGCGCCGGCATTCGAGGATGTTGCGCTGGGCCGGCCCTTCGTCGTCGAGGTCGCCGGAATCGGGCATGAGGCGCAGGAACCGGTACTGCACCTGCTGCTCGGAGTGGGTGGCGACAAAAGTGCCCTTGCCCTGACGGCGCACCACCAGGTTTTCCGCCGCCAGTTCGTCAATCGCCTTGCGCACCGTGCCCTGGCTGACGCGAAAGCGCGCTGCCAGGTCCATCTCGCTCGGGATGGCCTCGCCCGGCTTCCATTCTCCCGCTTGCAGGCTTTGCAGGATCAAGCCCTTGATCTGCTGGTACAGCGGGCTGAACGCCGGGGCCGCCGGCGCTGGCGTTGCACTCGGCGCGTCGTCATTTTCAGCGGGATGGGACAGAGTCTGTGACATGGGGGCGGGGTTTCGGCAGAGATCGGATGCTCCCCGAAATCATATCTTATATAAGACATAAGACAAATTGACGCTGGCAGGATTCAAGGGTAAACTCCTAGGTTGTTTCATGGAGCTCATGCAACGCGCGTTGGCTCCGGTTTTCACCTGTTTCACAACAACGTCCTGGAGTACCTGTCATGAGCAAGAAACCCGTCCGTGTCGCCGTTACCGGCGCAGCTGGTCAAATTGGCTACGCCCTGCTGTTCCGCATCGCCTCGGGCGAAATGCTGGGCAAGGACCAGCCGGTCATCCTGCAACTGCTGGAAGTGCCGGTCGAAGGCCCGCAAAAGGCGCTCAAAGGCGTGATGATGGAGCTCGAAGACTGCGCGTTCCCGCTGCTCGTGGGCATGGAAGCCCACGACGACCCGATGACCGCTTTCAAGGACGTGGACTACGCCTTGCTGGTGGGCTCGCGCCCCCGCGGTCCCGGCATGGAGCGCGCCGAACTGCTGTCCATCAATGGCGCCATCTTCATTGCCCAGGGCAAGGCCCTGAATGCCGTGGCCAGCCGCGACGTCAAGGTGCTGGTGGTCGGCAACCCGGCCAATACCAATGCCTTTATTGCCATGAAGAGCGCGCCGGACCTCAAGCGCGGCAATTTCACCGCGATGCTGCGCCTGGACCACAACCGCGCTGCCAGCCAGATCGCCGCCAAGACCGGCAAGGCCGTGGCTGATATCGAAAAACTGTGCGTCTGGGGCAACCACTCGCCGACCATGTATGCCGACTACCGCTTCGCCACCATCGGCGGCGCGTCGGTCAAGGACATGATCAACGACCAGGACTGGAACGCCAACACCTTCCTGCCCACGGTCGGCAAGCGTGGCGCCGCCATCATTGCCGCACGCGGCCTGTCTTCGGCCGCCTCGGCCGCCAACGCCGCCATCGACCACATGCGCGACTGGGCCCTGGGCACCAGCGGCAAATGGGTCACGATGGGCATTCCTTCAGATGGCCAGTACGGCATCCCCAAGGATGTCATCTTCGGCTTCCCCGTGACCTGCGAAGGCGGCGAATACAAGATCGTTGAGGGTCTGCCCATCGACGCCTTCAGCCAGTCCTGCATCGACAAGACGCTGGCCGAACTGACCGGCGAGCAGGACGGCATCAAGCACCTGCTGTAATCCGAAATTCACGCTTAGATGAGCGACGCCGGGCCGTTCCAAGGCGCTCAAGCCCTCTCGGGAGACAGCGCAGCACACGCAGTCTCAAGCGTGGGTGCGGCAGGCCGCAGCGCCGGGCCGTCCCAAGCAAGGCCAGCCCCCTCGGGGGGCAGCGCAGTACACGCAGTGACAAGCGTGGGG
>JAABRA010000012.1 GCA_011391155.1 Burkholderiales bacterium | reverse complement strand
AGGATGAACGGCTCGACGCCGCCGATGAAGGATAGAAAGACGCTCTCCAGCGGATACTGCATGCCATAGAAGACCACGATGCCGGCGGTTGTGGCCAGCAGCGCAATCATCAAGGGGATGCCGGCCAGCGCCAGCGCAAAGAACGTACCAAAAATGACCAGGGAAAGCATGTCTGGGTCCTCGGTTCAATCCGCCGGATAGCGCTGCTCACGCGAAAACCCGCGCAGGATCAGGACCAGGTCCCAACCCACGAACACCATCATCAACCCGACGCCCAGGGGCATGGGCATGTACTGCCAGGCCATCGGCCACTCCAGTGTGGTGAGCACATTGCCCCAGCTGGCCTGCACGATGCGCACACCGTAGAACAGGACCACGGCCAGAACCACCAGTGTGAAACTCTGCACCGCCGCATCAGCCCAGCGTCGGCGCTGCGGTGTCAGCTTGTCCAGGAATTCGTTGATGGACATGTGGGCGCCGCGGTGGGCCGCCGCGGCGCCGCCCAGGAAGGTGACCCAAACCATCATGAATTCACCGAGTTCGGTCAGCCAGGCCAGATCCTTGGCCATCGCATGCATCACCACGTTGATGAAGATGAGCGCGGCCAGCGCGGCACCGATACCGATGACGGACCAGTCCACGGCCTTGCCCACCCCGCGAAGCCACGCCGGGCTGGGCGCCAGGGCCGGTTTGTTGTCGAGGATCGGTTCCGTCGCTTGCATGATGGATCTCGCCGGGCTGGACTACTTCACGGCCTTGCGAACCGCGGCGGCTTCCGCCAGAACCTGGTCCACGTCGGCGCCGTATTTCTCGCGGGCCTTGGCATAGACCGGCTCAACGGATTTGCGGAAGGCCTCGGTGTTCGGCTTGCGATTGATCTTGGCGCCCTTGGATTCCATGCTGGCCAGCAGCTTTTCGTCGTTGTCCTTGATCATGGTGCGCTGGAATGGGGCCACTTCTTTGGCCGCGCGCAGGACAGCCTGCTGATCGGCCGGCGAGAAGCGCTGCCAGGTCTTCTCGGACACCGCCAGCGGAATCGGGCTGTAGACGTGGTTGGTCAGCGTCACATGCGGAGCCACTTCGTAGAACTTGTTGGAGTAGATGGTGTCGATCGGGTTCTCCTGGCCGGCCACCGCGCCCTGCTGGATCGCGAGGTACACCTCCGGCAGCGGCATGATCTGAATGCCAAAGCCCATGGCCTCCAGCTGCCAGCGCATCATTTCATTCGGGAAGGTGCGCAATTTCTTGCCCTTGGCATCGTCCGGGCTGTTCAGCGGGTCGCGCGTGGTCATGTTGCGGAACCCGGCCTCCCAGGTGGCGAGGAAGCGGAAACCCTTGGGCGGCGCCTTGTCGAACTGGGCCTGCAGCCATTTCGATTCGTCGTAGAACTTCCAGCCCTGCGCGTAGGTGTCGATGATGAAGGGCATCATGGTCAGGTTCAGTGTGGGCACCTGGCCAGCGTAGGAGCCGGTGGCGGAAACCGTGAAGTCAACCCCGCCGAGCGCGAGCTGCTCGATGTTCTTCGGGTCGTTGCCGAGCTGGCTGCAGCAGAACACCTGCACCTTGTAGCGGCCCTGGGTGTACTCCTCGACCTTTTTGGCGAAGACCTGGGCTGCAGCATGGCGGGCGCCCTGCTGCTGGTCGGTATGGCTGAACTTGAGGGTGGTCTGCGCATAGGCGCTGACGGCCAGCGCGGTGCCGGCCAGCGCGAAGGCAAAACGGACGAGCGACTTGGAATTCTTCATGATTTCTCCTGGTGGTGGTTGCTGACTGACGGGATCAAGGATGGGGGCGCTCAAACACGGCTTGCACGCCCGGCGATGGCGGCACAAAGCCGTCGATCACGATGCGCTGGCCGCTCGCGTGGGACGCGTACACGGCCTCCTGGATCACCAGGTTGCGCAGGTAATCGCGGGCGCTGTTTTCCAGCGGGGCGCCCTGGCGCAAGTGCGCCAGCACATGGGCCTGCAGCGCGGTGCAGGCGCCGCCGAAGACCCCCGGCGCATCGTTCGGGTAGCGATGTTCGGCCTCCGGGCCGTGGTGCGGTTTCCACCATAGGCGCGCTTCGCCGTCCAGGCGCAGCACGCCACGCTCGCCTTCGAGCCACATCTCGCCCATCGTGCGGCGCGGGTTGTCGGCCACATGGTCGTTCAGGCGGTTGCCGTCGAACAGGCCCTGGCGGTCGTCGTCGAACTCGAAGATCAGCAGGCCGCTGTCCTCGCCGGCGATCACCGGGTTCAGGCGACGCAGGCGCGCCGTCACCGCCACCACCTCGCCCATCAGGTAGCGGAAGGTGTCGATGAAGTGCACCGCCGTCTCGCGCACCAGGAACAGCGGCATGGCCTGGAAGTAGGGCTGGCGCTCCAGGTAAGCCTGCGGGCCCTGGCCATCGCCCGGGCGCAGGCGGAAGGTGATGCCGTGCAGGCGGCCGAAGAACCCGGCGTCGATCAGCCGTCGGCACTCGCGGAACCAGGGCGCGAAACGGAAGTTCTCGTGCACCACCAGCAGCGTGTGCTTCGACTCGGCGAAGGCGGTCAGGGCCTCGGCCTGCATCAGATCGACGCCGAAAGGCTTCTGGCAGATCGTCGGGATGCCGCGCTCCAGCGCGGCGCGCACCGCGGGCGCCTGCACCTCGGGCGGCAGCACCACGTCGACCAGCGTCGGGCGCACCGTATCGAGCATCTGCGCAAGGTCGGTGAAGACCTGGGGCACGCCGAAGCGCTCGGCCAGCGGCGCGGCATTCGCGAGGCTGCGGTTGCACATCGCGACCACCGGCGCGCCCGCGTCGCGCCAGCCTTCAAATTGGAACTGCGCCCAGTAGCCGGCGCCGACGACGGCAATGCGTTCGCTCATTTCACAGCCCTCCGATCACCGCGCGGGTGATGTCTGCGGTACTGCTGGTACCGCCAAATTCGAAAGGCCGGACCTGGCCAGACGAAAACACCTGTTCCACGGCCCGGTCGATCAGGCCGGCGCCATCCTTCAGGCGGATGTCGTCATGCCGGTCGCCCAGCCAGTCCAGCATCATGGCGGCCGACAGGATCATGGCCGTCGGATTGGCCTTGCCCTGCCCGGCAATGTCGGGCGCGGTGCCGTGTGCCGGCTGAAACAGCGCGTGCCGGTCGCCGATGTCTGCGGAGGGGGCCATGCCCATGCCACCCACGAGTGCGGCGATCAGGTCGGACAGGATGTCGCCAAACATGTTCTCCGTGACCAGCACGTCATAGGTCCAGGGTTTCATGACCAGGTTCAGCGCCATGGCGTCCACATAGGCGCTGTCGGCCGCCATGCCGGGATGCTTCGCGGCGACCTCCTCGAAGATCTTTCGCCAGAACGCCATCGACGCGAACACATTGGCCTTGTCGACATTGGTCACCCGTCCAGCCCGGCCCTTCTGCGCGGCCCGCCGTTCAGCCAGCCTGAAGGCGAACTCGCAAATCCGGGAGGTTCCCTTGCGGGTGATCTGCATGGTGTCGTACACGCCATCCGGGCGTGTTTCACCGCGGCCGCGCGCGTAGAACAGTCCCTCGGTGCTTTCCCGCACCAGCACCAGGTCAATCTCCGCCGCCTTGGGGCTGGCCAGCGGAGTCGGCAGGCCCTTGAAGGTGCGGATGGGACGCACGCCGGCATACAGGTCGAAGTGAAAGCGCAGGTCGAGCTGCGGAATGATTTCCGTGCCATCAGCCCCGCGCACATGGGGCAGCCCCATGGCGCCAAACAGGATCGCGTCGGCGGCTTCACAGGCCTTGAGCGTGGCCTCGGGCAGGGCCACGCCACTGTCCAGGTAGTGCTGCGCGCCGGCCTTCTGGGTGGACAGCGCCAGGGCGACGCCCGTGCGTTTCTGCAGCGCCTGAAGCACCTGCTCAGCGGCCTGCATGACTTCGTTGCCGATGCCGTCGCCCGGCAGGACCGCGATTTGATATTCAGGTTTCATGAGTGTGGGTTCAGCGAAGGGACAATGGGGGAATGCGTCAGGGCCTACATCTGCTGCAGGCGAAAACGCTCAAAAATGACCAGCAGTTCACGGCTCGCCCGTTGACGGTGTTCGCGATTCACGGCGGCTGCACCGGCTGCATCCCCCTCGGCCAGGCGCTCGACCAGCGCCATGTGCTCCCGCGTCGAGTTGACCGGCAAGGGGCGTAGCCGCAGCGTGAACATGCGGGCGCGGTGGGCACGGTCCCAGTAGCTCATGACCGCGTCCGACAGCATCTTGTTGCCCGCCATGAGGATCAATCGCTCGTGGAACAGTTCATCGGCGGCCGCCCAGGCATCGAGATCGTTCTTCTGCAAGGCCTTTTCCATGGCGGTGGTCGCCGTGATCAATGGTTTCAGTTCGGCGGCACCGGGTTTGCGGGCGGCCAGGATCTCGGCGGCCATGCCTTCCAGCGCGGTGAGGATTTCATAGATTTCCCGCATGTCGGTCGGAGACACCGGCAACACGCGCATGCCGCGCCGGGGCACGACCTCCACCAGTCCTTCCTGGGACAGCCGGATCAAAGCCTCGCGAACCGGGGTCCGGCTCATGCCCAGCTCCAGGGCAACCTCCTGCTCCATCGCCTGATAACCGGGGGCCCAGACGTTGTCGAGAATGCGGCGACGGATGCCCTGGTACGCCCCATCGACCAGGGAGCCTGCTTCCGGGTCCAGGCTTGTTTTACGGGGCATGGGTGTGCGGCTCATGGGATTGCGGGATAGTTCCAGTGCACCGGGGGATGCCCCGCCACTGGCATGGCGATCTGCGCGATGGATTCACCCAGCAGGCAGCCGAGGGTGCCGGTGCGCAGGTCGGCGCCCGCGAACGCCAGGCTCGAGGTGTTTCTCAGGACCCTGCTCTTCACGCCATCCAGGTGGGGACGCCCCATTGCGTTGGCCTCGAAGGCCGCATCCACCCAGGCCATGTGCGCGGGTTCGACGTCACGCAGCCAGAGGTGCTGGCGACCCTCAGGCGTGACCCGGATCAGGCTGTTGCTCACGATGCTGACGATCCAGATGTGGCTCTCGGCATCGAACGCCAGACCATCGGGAAAGACCCCGCCACCAAACTCGGTGACGACTTCCTTCTCGCCGAGCGAACCATCGGCCCGCAGCGGGAAGCGGGACAGGCGCTTCGAGAAGGTCTCATTGACATACAGCCACTGACCCGAAGGATCGACCAGGCACTCGTTGGTGTAGCCCAGCCCATCGGCCACGATCCGCGCGCCGGCAGCATCGACCAGCACCACGAACCCGTCGTTGCAGGAGCGCCGGTATCCCAGGGCGCGCGGCGTCAGGCGCGTGCTGACGGTGATCCAGATCCGGCCCAGCGCATCCTCGACCACGAAGTTGCTCGGCGGCAGGTCGAGGCCGTCGACGGTGCGCAGAAACGGCCGGGTCTGGCCATCGCGTGCGAGGTGAAACACGCCGCCCTGCTCGGCGCCGAGATGGGCCAGCAGGAACGAGCCGTCTTTCAGCAGTGCAACGCCGTTCGGCCTGAGCGGCTCGCCGTCCACCGGCAGCCCTACATACAGGGCCTGCGAGCCATCGGGCCGGATATGCGCCACACCACCGCGCCAGTCCGCCGTGTAGATGTCGCCTGACGCCGTCGCCAGGACGCATTCCGGCCGCACCAGCCCGGTGCCAACCCAGCGCACGGCATCCAGATCCAGCTGACCGTCAGCCACGCTGGAAGACGCTGTGGTTTCACGGGCTTGCACGATGGTGGTTTCCTTGTGTATGGCTGAATACGATCAACGCATAAATTAATGTATACGTTAAATCACGAAAAATGCCGAGGGTTTACCCTTATTCCGGCCACTGGACCGAAACCGCTTTGCCAGGAGCCGGCGGGTGATTCCTGCAGACGCGTCGGGGTGCGCAGGGGCGCTCGCGTGGCAGGCCGCTCCTGCAGGGTGGTGCCGGGCCAGCGACTTCGGCTACGCTTCGTGATCAATCAAGGGGGATGGCATGAACATCAAAGGCATCTTCGCGGTTTTCAGCCTCGCTGCGGCGATAGCGCCTGCGCAGGCACTGCAGATCACCCGCCTCACACCCCAGGGCGAAATCGCGCAGGTACGCCAGATCGTGACCAGGTTCGACACCTCAGCGATCAGCTTCGGCGACCCGAAGGCATCCGCACCGCTCACCTTGACTTGCAGCGACGCCCAGGCCACGGCCGGCAACGGCCGCTGGATCAGCGACCGCGAGTGGGCCTTCCAGTTCAACAACGACCTGCCGCCCGGCGTGAGCTGCACGCTGCAGGCCCGCCCTGACTTCAGATCGCCCTCGGGCGAGGCCCTGACCGGCCCCGCCACCTACAAGTTCAACACCGGCGGGCCGTTTGTGCAAAACATCCGGCCCGGCACGTACCAGCGCATTGAAGAAGACCAGCATTTCATCCTGCAGCTCAACGGCGCGGCCACGCTGCCCAGCGTGATGGCCAACGTCTGGTGCGCGGTGGACGGGCTGGGTGAACGCGTGCCGGCGCGCCTGATCGACGGCGCGGCGCGCACCGCGCTGCTGGCGTCCCAGCAACTGGACAAGGCCGCCGCCAAGGAGCCGCTGCGCTACGTTGCCCTGGCCTGCAACCGGCGCTTCACGGCCGCCTCGAAAGTGCAGATCGTCTTTGGCAAAGGCGTGGCCACGCCCAGCGGCGTGCCCAATTCGGTGGAGAAACGTTTCGCCTACACGGTGCGCGAGCCGTTTTCGGTGAGTTTCAACTGCGAGCGCGAGAACGCACAGGCTGCCTGCCTGCCGATCCGGCCGATGCGCCTGGCCTTCAACGCCCCGGTGGCGCGCAAGCTGGCCGAGGCGATTCGCCTGAAGTCGGCCGGCGACAGCTTCACGCCGGTGCTAGACGACGAACGCGGCGACGGCGACGCGCTGGTCAACGGCGTGGTCTTCAGAACAGCCTTTCCCGAGAAAACTGCCTTCACGCTCGAGTTGCCTGCCGGCTTCCAGGACGCCAGCGGTCGCGCTGCGTCGAACGCAGCCAGTTTCCCCTTGAAGGTAGCGACTGGCGTGATGCCACCGCTGGCCAAGTTCGCCGCCGCCCCGTTCGGCATCATCGAGCGCTTTGCCGAGCCGGACGCCAAAGGCGACACCCCGGCACTACTGCCGGTGACCCTGCGCAACGTGGAGCCGGCGCTGAAGATCAGCGGCCTGACGCCCGCCGGCAAGGTCAGCGACCTGCAACCCACGACCGACGCGGACATCATTGCCTGGTTCCGCAAGGTGCAGCACTACAACGACTTCACCGTGCCGCGCAGCCAGGCGGCCAAGGACGTCAAGGGGCCGCTGCCGCGCGTGCTGGACCCGAATGAACGCGACCAGGTGCAGTCGCGCATGGTGTCGCTGCTGGCCGGCCAGCCCGGCGTGAAGACGCTGGATCTCCCAAGGCCAGTCAACGCCGACCCTCGACCTTTTGAAGTGGTGGGCATTCCGCTGGCCGCTGGCTTTCATGTGGTCGAGATCGCCTCGCCGATGCTCGGCGCGTCGCTGCTCGACCAACGGCATGGCGAGCCGCGAACGATGGTCGTGCGCACCTCGGCGCTGGTCACCAACCTCGGCGTGCATTTCAAGCTGGGCCGCGAGAACGCGCTGGCCTGGGTCACCACGCTGGACAAAGGCAAGCCGGTGGCCGGTGCCACTCTGCAGGTGTCGGACTGCAATGGCAAGCTGCTGGCCAGCGCCACCTCCAGCGCGCAGGGCATCGCCGAATTCAAGGGCCTGTCACCCCAGCCACCCACCTGCGCAGGTTCGGACGAGCCAACCAACGCCTACTTCATCAGCGCCCGGGCCAGCGTGGCCGCACCGGGCAGCGCCACCCGCGTGGACGACATGGCCTTCACCTGGAGCCACTGGCAGCGCGGCATCGAGCCCTGGCGCTTCAACGTGCCCACCAGCCAGGACCCCGCGCCCGACCAGCGCGCCCACACCGTGATGGACCGCACGCTGCTGCGCGCCGGCGAGACGGTGTCGATGAAGCACCTGCTGCGCAGCGAGACCTCGCTCGGCTTCGGCATCCCCGAGCGCCCCGAGGCCTGGCCGGCCACGCTGGTCATCACCCACCAGGGCAGCGGCCAGCAGTTCACCCAGCCGCTGACGTGGCGCAAGACCGCCACCGGGGGCCTGAGCGCGGCCAGCAGTTTTCAGGTGCCGCCGGCGGCGCGGCTGGGCGTGTACGACGTGGAACTGCGCGGCGCGGGCGATCAGCGCCGCAGCTTCTCCAGCGGCCAGTTCCGCGTGGAGGAATTCCGCCTGCCGGTGTTCGAGGGCCGTG
>JAABRA010000022.1 GCA_011391155.1 Burkholderiales bacterium | reverse complement strand
CGTGAACATCTATCTGAAAGTCGGCTGCGGTCAGGCGATGACCCGGAAGTATGTGCTGCTGGCCGAGGTCCCCGTGGATTACACGGCAGAGGCCGTGACGCCCCGATCCCGCACCCTGTCAACCCCGTCCGTACGGGCTGCGAATGACCGTCTCGATGGGGGAAGTGCGGTTTCTGGCCAGGTGGCAGCGCCGCCTGTCGAACGTTCCAGCCGTGTTCGACTTCCAGCAGGGGGGGCTTCAGCTTCACCGGCAGAATCCATGGCCGCGGTGATCCGCAAACCCGCCAAGCCCGTGGCGGTGTCTCGACCAGCGGCCGGTCCGGCGCCGGTGCGAAGCGTCGTTCGCAAGCCTGAGACTGCGGCCGGCAGGTCGCGCTTGAGGCTTGACCCGGCTGATCTGTTGCTGGAGCGCGATCCGGTTTTGCGGGCGTCAATGGACCTGCTGAGTGTTCCACAGGAACAGGACGTCGGCGCCCGTCGTGCCGAGGCTGCCGCGTGGTGGCGAGCCATCAATGCGACGCCGGAGGAAGTACTGGGGGACGCCCGCCGCATTCAGGCGCTGCAGGCCGACGTGGCCTCGCTCAGGAGTCAAAACCAGAGAAGCGAGGCGGTGGTCGCCGATCTCCGGCTGCGCGTGCAACAGGCGCAAGCCGAGCGTTATGCCAACGCATTGGTCTACGGTCTGGTGGTGGCGTTGCTGGCGGCCCTGGGTGTCGCGGGCTATTTCTGGAGCCGCAGTCGAAAGCAGGCGCAGGAGCGGCAGTGGTGGGGCGCGCAGGAGGATGCCGTCGACTCCGTCGGGGATTTGGCCGCAGAGGACGAGGCGCCCGATCTGGCGGCATCCGCGTCGGCCGGTGGGCCCGGCGCCAAGGTGGATATCGATCTGGGGGGAGGGTCCGCGTCGATGCGCGGCGCGGAAGCGTTTGCCGCGCGCCCGGGACTGGCCGCGCTGGACAGCGGAGATTTTCAGACCAGCCTGACCGGCTCGGGCCGTGCGGTTAAGGTCGAGGAACTGCTCGACGTCCAGCAGCAGGCGGACTTTTTCATTTCGCTAGGCCAATACGATCAAGCCATTGCAACGCTTCGAAACCATATTGCCGACAACGTGGAGACCAGTGCGCTGGCCTATCTCGACCTGCTGAAGATTTATCACCTGCAGAGGCGCGAGAAGGACTATGCACTGGTTCGTAAGGAATTCAACGACGTCTTCAATGCCGAGATTCCCGAGTTTTCCGCGTTTGGCCAGCAAACACGGGGACTTCAGTCCTATGAGTCGGCGATGTCGCGCATTACCGATCTTTGGCCGACGCCGAAAGTTCTGGAGGTCATCGAAGAGTCCATTTTCCGCAAACCCGGACAAGGCAGGCAGGTCTTTGATCTGGAGGCCTACCGTGAACTCCTGATGCTCTATTCGATCGCCAAGGAGATTGTCGAGGAAAGCAGGTCCGGCCCCGCGTCTGAGTCTTCGGGGTCCGTGACTTTGGCGGAGCCGGGGCAGCGTGCAACAGGCCACAGCGGTAACAGCGGTGTCGAGCGTCCGGGCTTTCAGGCGACGACCATTCAGCCGCTGCCAACCGATCCGTTGTTCCTGGACCCGGCCTACAAGGTGCCGCCCTCAGCCAATCTTGGCCTGGATATCGACCTTTCCGAGTTTGCTCCTGAGGTCGCCCAGTCGCCACCGATGCCCGCAGCAGAAGGCCCCGGAATTACGAAACCCGCGGACAGCCACTTGATCGACTTTGATATTTTCGATATGGCCACCCGGGCGCATGCGGCCTCCAGACGCGGGAAGTCCTGAGGCGGGGCGGGTGGGCTCAGGAGCGCACGGCCTTGAAGCTCCGGGTCGCCTGCCAACTCAACAGAAGTGCCAGCATCAGGCCAACCAGACCGAAGCCGTTCAGTTGCCCCATCTGGCCGCGGGCGATCAGCCAGCCCCCACCGGCCGCGCCGATTGCCTGACCCGCGTACATCGCAGAAGTGTTGAGCGCTATGGATGCGGTTGCAAGCGCCGGCGCGATTCCGAGCAATCGGGCTTGTTGCGCTGAATTCGAGGCAAAGCAACCCAATGCCCAGGGAATGGCCACCAGGGCGGCCAGTTCCAGCGTGGTGCCAAGGGGCCACAGCGCCAGGCTCAGTGCCATGCAGGCGATACCTATGCCCACGGCGCGCGAGGCGCCCACGCGGTCGATGTGACGTGACATCAGCATGTTGCCGGTAAAGCCGAACACGCCAAACCAGGCGAAAAACAGACTCAGTTCAAACGGCGTGACGCCCAGGCGGCTCTTGAAATACGGGGCGAAATAGGAAAACAGGACAAACTGGCTGGCCGAGTACAGAACGGTGACCAGGATGCACAGCATCAAAGGCCGGGACTGCAAAGTCTGGCGCCATGACGCCAAGGACAGTGCCGGTGGTTTGACGTCGTCGGGCATGGCGCGCCAGACCCACGCAGCGCTCCCCAGAGACAGCACACCGACCAGCACGAATGCGGAGCGCCAGCCGGCCAGCCCGCCAATCAAGGCGCTGATAGGCATTCCCAGGACCGAGGCGACGGACCAGCCCAGGAAAACGAAGGTGACGGCCCGGCCGCGCTGCGCGGCCGGAACCAGCAGACCCACGCAGGCCGCGGCCTGCGGCGTAAAAATGGCAGGTGACACCACGGCCAGGACCCGTGCGGCCAGCAGGGTCTCAAAGTTCGGCATCAGCGCGGAAACGACGTGCATCACGCCGTACCAGAGCATGCAGGCCGTCAGCAGCCGGCGTCGGTCCCACCCGGCGACCATGGCTGCGAAAAGGGGCGCGCCCAGGCACATGACCAAGGCTGCCGCCGCGATCAGCTGTCCGGCGACCGCGGGCGATACCCGGAACGATTCGCTGATTTCATTGAGCGTGCCAGGAACCACCATGACACCGGTGCCGATCACCACGTTGCCGAACATCAGGGGCCACAACACCGCCGGCAGGCGTTGTCGGGGCATGTCAGCGCCTGACCTGCAATGCGCCCGGATTGACGATGTTGGTGGGTGTTCCCCGGATGAAGTTCACGACGTTGTCAAAGGCCGCACCGAAATACATTTCATAGTTGTCGCGTTCGACGTAGCCGATATGGGGGGTGCAAATGCAGCTCTCCAGTCGCAGCAGTGCATGGCCCTGCAAAACGGGCTCGGTCTCGAACACGTCCACGGCCGCCAGTCCCGGGCGACCCCGGTTGAGTGCGCTGATCAGGACGTCGGGCTGTATCAATTCCGCGCGCGAGGTGTTCACGAAAAGGGCTGTTGGCTTCATCCGCGAGAGATCGTCCAGATTCACGATGCCCTGGGTTGCCTCGTGCAACCGCAAATGCAGAGACAACACATCCGATTGCTCAAAAAAAGCTTCACGCGTGGCCGCCGGGACAAAACCGTCCCCGGCCGCTTTCGCGCGTGAAGCCTCGCTGCCCCAGATCATCACATGCATGCCGAAGGCGGTGCCATACCCGGCCACGAGCTGCCCGACCTTGCCGTAGCCCCAGATGCCCAGGGTCTTGCCTTTCAGCACGGTACCGAGGGAAAAGTTTGGCGGCATGGAGGCTGATTTCAGGCCGGATTGCTGCCAGGCGCCATGTTTCAGGTTGCCGATGTACTGGGGCAGTCGCCGCATGGCGGCCATGATGAGCGCCCAGGTCAGTTCGGCCGGGGCTACTGGCGATCCTGTTCCCTCGGCAACGGCAATGCCGCGCTCGGTGCAGGCGGGCACATCGATGTGGCTGCCGATCCGCCCGGTCTGGACAACCAGTTTGAGCCGGGGCAGCTTTTCAACCAGCTGGCGGGTGATGTGGGTGCGTTCACGGATCAGCACGATCACGTCGGCGTCTTTGAGCCTTATGGACAATTGCCCGATACCCTTGACGGTATTGGTATAGACCTTGGCAGGAAAAGCGTCCAGCCGGGTGGCGCAGTCCAGTTTGCGCACCGCGTCCTGGTAGTCGTCGAGAATCACAATGTTCATCCCGCCATTGTGCCTTCTGGCAAGCGGGGAAGTCCGGGTGTGGCCCGGTCTCAGTGCGCCGGATCGGGACTGAGGGGGCAAATAGCCACGGTGCGGCGCACTGATGCGGTGCGCAAGGTCAATCCGCGAAAGCTAGCTTGTGGCTTCCAGCGCCGCCAATCGATCCAGTTCAGCGCAAACGTCAGCCATGCGGCCGGAGATTTTCATGCGACCCGTGCTGCCGGCTGGAATGCCTGCATCGATCATGCGCACGACGCGCAGTGCAGGGATCTTTCGGGATCTGACGCTGCATTCCGTCCTCGACAACACCCGCGCCGGACAGGCGGATGTTTCGGAACTTTGCGGTGTCCACGGCGTTGCACGGCAGACTGACGCAGCAGGGTGTGGCGACCCAGGGTGCCTGCATTTGGCAGGCCGGTTATTGGCCGGCATCAGCCGGGTTAACAGCCCCTGCAGGGGGGCTAGAAGCGACGAGAGGGTGAAAAGGGCGATTCCCATGTGAAACCTTTCAGGCGTTGGAGGTCGAACACAGGCAGGATTGCAGGAAGACGCGCCGCAACAGGGTTATGGCAACACCATGCTGCCAAACGCCCGCCACCTGCTGCCGCGCGAGGGCTCAATTGGCGGCGATCACATCAACATCGTGTTGCGGATCAAGCCAACCGCCAGCCCTTCAATCTCGAAGGCTTCGCCCGGTTCGACCACGATGGTGGGGTAGTCCGGGTTTTCGGCGTGGAGTTCGATCAGGTGCTTGTTGCGCCGGAAGCGCTTGACCGTCACCTCATCACCCAGGCGGGCGACGACGATCTGGCCGTTCTTGGCGTCCTTGGTGGCCTGTACGGCCAGCAGGTCGCCGTCCATGATGCCGGCGTCGCGCATCGACATGCCGCGCACCTTGAGCAGATAGTCGGGCTTGCGCTGAAACAGGCTGTTTTCGACGTAATAAGTCTGGTCCACGTGTTCCTGCGCGAGAATCGGGGAGCCGGCGGCAACGCGCCCGATCAGGGGCAGTGCCAACTGGGCCAGGCTGGGCAGCGGCAGCGAAAACTGCTTCATGCGCGACTCGTTGATGGACCGCAGGGCATCACTTTTCAAGCGGATGCCACGAGACGTGCCGCTGACCAGTTCAATCACGCCTTTTCGGGCGAGGGCCTGGAGGTGCTCCTCGGCGGCATTGGCAGATTTAAAACCCAGCTCCGTGGCAATTTCAGCGCGCGTGGGCGGCGCGCCGGTGCGGGCGATGGCGCTCTGGATCAGGTCCAGAATCTGCTGCTGACGGGCAGTGAGCTTGGCGGGAAACGGTGACATGTCGATCATGGCAACTCCTTGGGGTCGTGCCGGTTACGATGTACTGTCTGAATCAACAGTAGCTGTATTTTTAACCAGTTTTTGAAAGTTTGCAAGTCATGGCACAGCCCGGCAGTTCGAAGATTGTGGTTTTGGGACTCGGCGGCACCATTGCTGGAACTGCGGCCCGAGCCGGGGATAACATTGGCTACAGCGCCGCGCAGGTGGGTGTGGAGCAGTTGCTGGAGGCTGTGCAGACCTTGCCGGTCGTGTTGGCCGGGCGTGCCCTGGTGACCGAGCAGGTCGCTCAGGTGGACAGCAAGGACATGAGCTTTGCGGTGTGGCAAGACCTCGCGCTGCGATGCGCGCACTGGCTTTCGGACGCCGCGGTGCAAGGCATCGTCATCACCCACGGGACCGATACGCTGGAGGAGACGGCGTGGTTCCTCCAGACCGTCTTGCAGCCGGACAAGCCGGTGGTCCTGACCTGTGCGATGCGTCCGGCGACGGCGCTGACGCCGGATGGGCCGCAGAACATTCTGGATGCCATTGCCGTTGCACTGGATCCCGGTGCACAAGGCGTCGTCGCGGTGTGCGCCGGGGTGGTCCACAGTGCGCGCGATGTCCAGAAAGACCACCCCTACCGCCTCGATGCCTTCACGTCCGGCGACGCCGGCCCCCTGGGCTATGTGGAAGAAAACACGGTCCGCTGGGTAAAAAATGATCGAAAAGAGGCTATACCCAGCATGAAATGGTCTCTTGATGCTATTAAAAACATAGTATCCACGACCCCGTGGCCACGCGTTGAAATCGTCATGAATTACGCCGGCGCCAGCGGCGCGATGGTTGATCTTCTGGTCAGGGATGGGGTGCAGGGCCTGGTGGCGGCGTGCACGGGCAATGGCAGCCTGCACCAGGATCTTGAAACCGCCCTGATGCGTGCCCAGGCAGCGGGCGTGAAGGTGCTCCGGGCGACCCGATGCGCCCAGGGTCGTGTCCTGCCCAAAGTCGGCGACACCCTCCCTGATTCGAACGGCCTGAGCCCGGTCAAGGCGCGCGTGGCGTTGGTGCTGGCACTGCGGGCTGGCCAGTCGGCGGGCACGGCCTGAGTGAATGTTTGCCGGTGTTGCGTTTTCCTGGCCCTGGGCCTATCCGGCCCTGGAGGTGATGCACCTGATCGGCGTGGGGCTTCTGCTCGGCAATCTGGTCCTGCTGGAACTGCGGGTATTTGGGCGGGGTTCCGCGCTACCGGTGCCGGAACTGGCGCGCCTGAGTCTGACCCTGGTGGCTATCGGCTTCGCGCTGGCAGCGGTGTCGGGCACCCTCATGTTTGCGACCCAGCCGGGGGATCTGCTGGCCAACCGCGCTTTTACCCTGAAGATGCTGTTGCTATTCGCCGCAGGTTCCAATGCTGCCCTGTTCCATGCGCGCCGGTCGCTCGACAAGATGGACCTTGCCGCCCGCACGCTCATGGTGGTGTCCACCGTGATCTGGGTTGCCGTCATCGCGCTGGGGCGCTGGATCGCCTACGTTTGAAATGGAGTCAACATGAATCGACGTGAATTCGGGCTCGCCGCGCTGGCTGCGCCCGCGCTTGGCATGCCCCTGCTGGCGCTGGCCCATCATGGCTGGAGCAGTTTCGACCAGGACCGGCCGATTTACCTGGAAGGCAAGGTCACCCGGTCCAGGTGGCTGAACCCGCATGCCGAACTCGCGCTTGAAGTGCCCGCCGGGCTTACAGTGCCAGCCGACCTGGCTCGACGTGCCCTTCCCGCGCAGGCTGCGCCGGTGGATGGCAAGGCCTTGCTCGCCCGGGCCGTGGTGCCCAACCGCAAGGACCGCCAATGGGAGATCGAACTGGCGCCGCTGACGCGCATGAATGCCTGGAGCGTGCCCGAGATCAAGGTGGGCGACGCCATTGCAGTGGTGGGATTCATCTTCAAGGAGGAAAAGGGCGAGCCGATCCTGCGAGTCGAATACCTGTTCGTTGGCGGCAAGGCTTACGGACTGCGCTCCAGCCCGGCGTGAAACAAAAAAGGCCCGTCAGGGCCCTTTTTGAAGCCGATGCCGGGTGTCTCAACTGGCCAAAGCGTCAAACGCCCGGGTCGTGATGTCCTCCACGCTGCCGGTGCCGCTGATGGCGCGGTATTTCGGCGCGGCGGCAGGTTCGGTCTGGGCCCATTGGCTGTAATAAGCGACCAGCGGACGGGTCTGGGCGCTGTACACCTCCAGGCGCTTCTTGACCGTTTCTTCATGGTCGTCAGGGCGTTGCACCAAGGGCTCGCCGGTGAGGTCGTCCTGGCCCTCAACCTTGGGCGGGTTGAACTTGACATGGTAGGTGCGGCCGCTGGCGGGGTGCGAGCGCCGCCCGCTCATGCGCTCAATGATGGCGGCGAAAGGCACATCGATCTCCAGCACGTAATCGAGCTTGACGCCGGCGCTCTTCATGGCGTCGGCCTGGGGGATGGTGCGGGGAAAGCCGTCAAACAGGAAGCCGTTGGCACAGTCGGGCTGGGCGATGCGCTCTTTCACCAGGTTGATGATGAGGTCGTCGCTGACCAGGCCGCCGGTTTCCATCACGGTCCTGGCCTGCAGACCCAGCGCAGTACCGGCCTTGACGGCAGCGCGCAGCATGTCGCCGGTGGAAATCTGGGGAATGCCGTATTTCTGGCAGATGAAGTTGGCTTGGGTGCCTTTGCCCGCACCCGGCGCGCCCAGCAGAATCAGTCTCATGGAAATCCTCGAATGAATGGGGAATCAGTGGCACGGCCAGCGCGGCCAGGCACCGAAACGCCATGAATGTTGGCCGGGAGAATATCACGCGCAAGGTTCCGCCGGGCTTACGGCGCCCCTTTACCCGGCGGGGTGCGCCATGCGTTTCACGCGGTGAAAAGCCGGCGCACGCGCGCCAAGTCCTCCGGGGTGTCTACCCCAGGGCCGGGGGCGTGTTCCGTCACGTGGACGGCGATGCGGTAACCATGCCACAAGGCGCGCAGTTGCTCCAGGGCTTCACCCACTTCCACGGGAGCCTGGGACAGTCCGGGGAATCGCCGCAGGAAGCCCGCGCGGTAGCCGTAGATGCCCACATGGCGCAGGGGTCCAGGCTGCGGCAGGGTGCCAACACCGTGGGCAAAACCGTCGCGCCACCACGGAATGGGCGCCCGGCTGAAATACAGGGCGAACTGACGCGCGTCCAGCACCACTTTCACCACATTGGGATTGGTGAAATCGGCAACGCTGTGGATCGGGTGCGCGGCGGTGCTCATGCTGGCGTCGGGCCGGCGCGCCAGGAGGCGTGCCACGGCGTCGATCAATGAGGGTTCGATCAGCGGCTCGTCGCCCTGGACGTTCACCACGATCGCGTCGCCAGCCAGGTTGAGCTGTTCACAGGCTTCGGCCAGGCGGTCGCTGCCTGATGCATGATCGGCCCGGGTCAGCACCGCCTCAATGCCGTGCTGCCGGCACGCGCTGACGATGGCCGGGCTGTCGGCAGCCACCACGCAGCGGGTGGCGCTACTCTGCAGGGCGCGCTGGGCCACCCGCACCACCATGGGCGCGCCGCCCAGATCGGCCAGCGGCTTGTCGGGCAGGCGGGTCGACGCCAGGCGCGCCGGTATCAGGACCGTGAAGGGCGAGGGCTGGCCGCGGGGGGCATCAGCCGGTGTCGCGTCTGGCGGATTCATGCCGGATTTCAGACCAGCGGCGTGCGGGGCGGCAAGGCATCGAGCTCTTCATCGCTCAGGGTGCGGGCTTCGCTTTCGAGCATCACGGGAATGCCATCCCGCACCGGGTAGGCCAACCGCGCGCTGCGCGAAAGCAGTTCCTGCTTCTCGCGGTCAAATTCCAGCGGCCCCTTGGTCACGGGGCAGACCAGCAGTTCAAGAAGTTTGGTGTCCATGCCGCGATGATAGCTTCGCGTCCAGCCGCTCATCGAGCGCCTTGAAAAAACCAGGTTCGGGCGTCAGGACCAGCGGCACCGCCCAGGCGTCGGGGTGCGCCACCCACAGCTTGAAAGCGTCTTTTTCAGTGCAAACAAGCTCCATCCCAGCGTCAGTTGGTCGCTTCCAGCTATCAAAGGAATAGTGATCTGGCAAGGCCTCGGTCGCGTCCAGCGTCAGTCCGCGGGTGCGAAGCATCTCGAAAAAGGCCTGAGGCCGCGCGATGCCGGCCAGCGCCAGCAGGCGGCGCCCGCGCAGACCGTCCAGTGCCATCCGGCGACCGTCAGCGCGCACGGCGTAATCGGCCAGAACCCGCCGGGCGGTGAAGCCGGCGACGCCGGGGCGGGACTTGTCGGGTGAAAAGGTGTTCAGCACGATGTCGACCTCGCGCGGCCAGGGTTCGCGCAGCGGGCCGGCGGGCAGCAGAAATCCGTTGCCGGCGCCGCGCTCGTCAAACACGCAGATCTCGATATCGCGCTGCAGCGCCAGGTGCTGCAGGCCGTCATCGCAGACGATCACGTCGGTGTCCGGATAGCGGTCCCGCAGTGCCCGGGCCGCCTGGATGCGGCGCGCGGCCACGAAGACCGGGGCGCCGGTGGCGCGGCGCACCAGCAGGGGTTCGTCGCCGGCGAGGCGGGCGTCGGTGTCCGCCAGGACTTCGACGCAATCTTCGCCACTGCGTCCATAGCCCCGTGAAACCACGCCCGGATGCAGACCGCGCGCCCGCAGATGCTGCACTAGGGCGATGACGGTGGGCGTCTTGCCCGCGCCACCGGCGACGACATTGCCGATCACGATCACCGGAACCCCGGGATGCTCAGACCGCAGGAGGCCCCAGCGGTACCCGGCGCGCCGGGCGGCCACCAGGCCGCGCAGGAACCAGGAAACCGGCCAGAGCAGCCAGGTGACCGGGCCGCGGCTCAGCCACGCCTGCTGCAGCCGCTGCCGCAACGAGGGCGGGCGTGAACCGGGCATGGGTGGGCGGGCGCCCGAAGGCCTATTGGCCGCCGGCCTGCGCCGTCGACTGGGTCGCAAACGTGATCTGCGACAGGCCCGATCGCCGAGCCGCCTCCATCACGGTGATCACGCTCTGGTGCGCGGCGCTGGCGTCGGCGCTGATGATGACCACGTTGTCTGTGCCCCCCCGGGCGGCGTCGCCCAGCGCAGCGGCCACCGCTGCCACGCTGCGCCCCTCGACCGGCACCTTGTTGACCATGTAGCGGCCGTCTGCGCTGACCGCCACGATCACCTCTTTCGGGTAGTCGCGCTGGGCCTGGGCATCGGCTACCGGCAGGCGCAACTGCATTTCCGTGAATTTGCTGTAGGTCGTGGTGAGCATCAGGAAGATCAGCACCACCAGCAGCACGTCAATGAACGGAATCAGGTTGATTTCCGGTTCTTCCCGGGTCCGATGGCGGAAATTCATGGTCGGCTACCGGTTGCGCAGGCTGCTGAGATGCCTGACAAAACGCTCGGAGGCCAGTTCCATCGTCAGCAGGTAGCCGTCGACCCGGGCCCGGAAGTAGCGCCAGAAGATCAGCGAGGGTATGGCCACGATCAGGCCAAAGGCGGTGTTGTACAACGCGACTGAAATACCGTGCGCCAGCTGGACCGGATTGGCCCCGCCCATCGTGGCGCCGCCGGTGGGTGCCTGGGCGCCGAAGATCTCGATCATCCCGATCACCGTGCCCAGAAGCCCCAGCAACGGAGCGGCGGAAGCAATGGTGGCCAGGGCTGACAGATAGCGCTCCAGCCGGTGCGCCACGGTACGGCCGGCACCTTCCATGCTGGCCCGCAGATCGGCTTCGGTGCACCGCGGATTGGCATTGAGGGCCCGAAATCCGCTGGCCAGGACTTCGCCCAGCGCCGAATTCTTTTCGAGCTGGGTGATGACGTCTCCCGAGGGCACGCCGCTGCGCGATACCGCCAGCGCTTCGTCCAGCAGCTTGGGCGGTGCAATGCTTGCGGTCTTCAGGCTCACGAAGCGTTCGATGATGAGGGCCAGCGCCAGGATGGAGCAGGCAATCAGCGGCCAGATCGGCCAGCCTGCAGCTTGTATGATCGAAAGCAAATGCGTCTCTCCACGGGTGGTTTGGCTTTCGCCATAGACCCGGATTATGGCCCAGCGCCCTGGGCCGGCGCGTTGTGGCCCGGCATCAAATCCGGCGCCATCGTGATCCACAATTTCTGTGGATAACTTTGTGAAGAACCGGGCGGAAATCGGTCGGCGGGCCGCATGAAATCTTGAATGTGACAGAGTGGTCACAAATTAGGCAGAAATAAATCCTTATAAATCAATGAGTTCCACCGAAAAATCAGCCTGTGCGCCGGTTTCCCCTTCCTGCCGGCTTTTTCGACCCTTCTGTGGAGTAGTCGCTGGGGGGAAACGGCCTGCCAGGCCCATGGCCATTGGTTTTCATGCCTGAGAACCCAGCATTGGCGCCACGAATCTGGCAAGTTGGCGCGCTGTGCCGCGCCGTGGCTGACGCGCTGGATGCCCGCTTCAATCCGGTCGCGGTGCGCGGCGAGGTTTCGGGCTTCTCACGCGCCTCCAGCGGGCATTGTTACTTCTCGATCAAGGACGAAACCGGCCAGATCCGCTGCGCCATGTTCCGCCGGGCCGCCAGCCTGCTCGATTTTGTGCCGCGCGACGGTGACCAGGTCGAGCTGCGCGGGCGTCTGGGTGTCTACGAGGCCCGGGGCGACCTGCAGTTGATCGTGGAAAGCCTGCAGCGGGCCGGGCAGGGCGCGCTGTTCGAGCAGTTTTTGCGCCTCAAGGCAAAGCTGGAGTCGGAGGGACTGTTTGACGCCGCGCGCAAACGGCCGCTGCCGATGATGCCGCGGGCTATCGGGCTCGTAACCTCGCTGGGGGCCGCCGCCCTGCACGACGTGGTCACGGCCTTGCAGCGGCGGGTGCCGCATATCCCGGTGGTGGTGGCGCCGGCGGCCGTGCAGGGCGCTGCGGCGCCCGCTGAACTGGTGCACGCGCTCTCGGCGCTGTACCGGCTCGCGCCTGCGGGAGGCGGCAGCACCGCTGAACAGGCCTTCGCAGGCTCGCCGCCAGTGGACGTGATCCTGCTGGTGCGTGGCGGCGGGTCAATGGAAGACCTCTGGTCGTTCAATGATGAGCAACTCGCCAGAACCCTGGCCCTGAGTCCGGTACCGGTGGTCTGCGGCGTGGGTCACGAGACCGATTTCACGATCGCGGATTTTGTGGCGGACCTGCGCGCGCCGACCCCGACGGCGGCCGCCGAACTGGCCGCCCAGCCACGCGACGTCTGGCTTGGCGCCCTGGAGCTGATCGCCGGGCGGATGCTTGACGCCAGCCAGCGCCTGCTCGACACGCAGAGCCAGCGGCTGGACATGGCAGCGTCCCGACTCGGCCGGCCGTCGGCGCTGGTGGCGCGCCAGCAGATGCTGCTGTCGCGCCAGGCCCAGCGCCTGCGCCATGGAACGCTGTTGCGGCTGGAGCGGCTCACGACCGAATGGCACCGACTTTCGGCTGAATTCCCCCAGAAGATCGAGCAACAAATGGTGCGCCGGCACGACCGCCTGGACCGGGCAGGCTTGCGCCTGCAGTCGCTCGACCCGCGCCTGGTGCTGCAGCGCGGCTATGCCTGGCTGACGGACGATGCCGGCCACGCCGTCACCAGCGCCCGCCAGACACACCCGGGTCAGGCGCTTCAGGCCACCCTTGCCGACGGCACGGTTGATGTGAGCGTGACGCAGCGGCGTCTGCTGTAACTTCCTACAATCGGGGTCCTGACCGACCGATTCCTGTCAAACCAACTCACGAGGACCCCATGGAACACACCCTGCCCGCACTGCCTTACGCCATCGACGCCCTGGCGCCCAGCTACTCCCAGGAAACGCTGGAGTTTCACCATGGCAAGCACCACAACGCCTACGTGGTGAACCTGAACAACCTGCAAAAGGGCACCGAATTCGAGAACAAGTCGCTCGAGGAGATCATCAAGACCTCCAGCGGCGGCATCTACAACAACTCGGCCCAGATCTGGAACCACACCTTCTTCTGGAACTGCATGAAGCCCAACGGCGGTGGCGAGCCTTCCGGCGCGCTGGCCGCGGCCATCAACGCCAAATGGGGCAGCTATGCCGCGTTCAAGGAGGCCTTCGTGAAGTCGGCCGTGGGCAATTTTGGCTCGGGCTGGACCTGGCTGGTGAAAAAGGCCGACGGTTCGGTCGATATCGTCAACATGGGTGCCGCCGGTACGCCGCTGACCACCGCCGACAAGGCACTGCTGACCGTCGATGTGTGGGAACACGCCTACTACATTGACTACCGCAACATGCGCCCGAAGTTTGTCGAGACCTTCCTCGACAAACTGGTGAACTGGAGCTTTGCCGAGGCCAATTTCGCCTGATCTGCTGGTCAATCGCAGCAAAGCCGGCCTGGAGCCGGCTTTTTTGTGTGTGCCCCCGGCGCTGTGGATGCTCCACGGCGGCAGGGTCGTATCCTGGTTTCCAAGGGCCTTACCCGACGCCGGTGCCGAGATCCGCATCGTCGACGCACAATCCTGATGAAATGACCGCCCTGACCTTGCCCCAAGATTCTGTAGACGTCGCCATCATCGGCGGTGGCCCGGCCGGGCTGATGGCGGCCGAAGTGCTGTCCGCAGCGGGCGTGGCGGTGCACCTGTTTGACGGCATGCCGTCGGTCGGCCGCAAGTTCCTGCTGGCGGGCAAAGGTGGCCTGAATCTGACGCACTCCGAAGGGCCAGAGGCCTTCGCGTCCCGCTTCGGGGCCCGTCGCGCCGCCATCGAGCCGCTGCTGGCCGAATGTGGCCCGGACGCCCTGCAAGCCTGGGCCGCGGGGTTGGGCATCGAGACCTTCATCGGCAGCACCGGCCGGGTGTTTCCCACGGACATGAAAGCGGCGCCCTTGCTGCGTGCCTGGCTGCACCGGCTGCGCCACCCCGCAGGCAAGACCGCCGTGCCCGTGCTATTCCATATGCGCCATCGCTGGCTGGGGCTGGACGCCGCGGGCGGATTGCTGTTCGATACGCCGACGGGCCGCAAGGCCGTGTTGGCGCGCGCCACACTGCTGGCGCTGGGCGGTGCCAGTTGGTCCCGGCTGGGCTCCGACGGCGCCTGGGTGCCATGGCTGCGGGCGGCTGGCGTGCCGGTGGCACCGCTGCTGCCCGCCAATTGCGGCTTCGACGTGGCCGGGCAGGACCGGAGCGCGGACGAAGGGAATGGCCACGGCGAAAGCAGTGCCCCCAGGGGCTGGTCCGGCCATTTCAGCAGCCGCTTTGCGGGCCAGCCGTTCAAGTCGGTGGCGATCCACTTCAAGGACGGGTTGGGGCGCAGCTTTGACAAAAAAGGCGAATTTGTCGCCACGGCCACCGGCGTGGAAGGCAGCCTGATCTACGCCGTCTCCAGCCTGTTGCGGGACCAGATCGCTGCGACCGGCAGTGCGACGTTCGCGCTCGACCTGCTGCCCGACCGGCCGCTGGACAAGGTGCTGGCCGAGGTGCGCCATCCGCGCGGCTCGCGCAGCCTCACCAGCCACCTGAAAAGCCGGCTGCACCTGGACGGCATCAAGATGGCACTGTTGCACGAACTGCTGCCCAGGGAAGCGATGGCCCGGCCTGAGGCCTTAGCCGGGGCCATCAAGGCGCTGCCCGTGCGTGTGGTGGCAACCCGGCCCATCGACGAGGCCATCAGCAGCGCCGGAGGGGTGCCCTTCGAGGCCATGGACGACGGACTGATGCTGAAAAGTCTTCCCGGTGTGTTTTGCGCCGGCGAGATGCTGGACTGGGAAGCGCCCACCGGCGGCTACTTGCTCACGGCCAGTTTCGCGACCGGTCGGCGGGCGGCGCAGGGCGTGCTGGCCTGGCTGGGATAATTTCTGCCCATGTCCGCGCCGTCATCCCAATCTGCCTGCAGCCCCTGGCGACTGTCCGTTGCCCCGATGATGGCGTGGACCGATAAACATTGCCGCTACTTTCACCGCCTGCTCACGAAAAACGCCTTGTTGTACACCGAGATGGTCAGCACCGGCGCGCTGCTGCACGGCGACCTGCGCCAGCATTTGCGCTTTGACGCGACAGAGCATCCGGTGGCGCTGCAACTCGGGGGCAGCGAGCCGGCTGACCTGGCCCGCGCGGCGAAAATCGGCCAGGACTGGGGCTACGACGAGATCAACCTCAACTGCGGCTGCCCGAGCGTGCGCGTGCAGCGCGGCGCGTTTGGTGCCTGCCTGATGGCCGAGCCCGCGCTGGTGGCCGACGGTGTCAAGGCCATGCTGGACGCGGTGAGCATCCCTGTGACGGTGAAGCATCGCATCGGCATCGACCGGATCGAGAGCTACGATTTTGTGCGCGACTTCGTCGGGCGGGTCAGTGATGCCGGCTGCAGGGTCTTCATCGTGCATGCCCGCAACGCCTGGCTGGATGGCCTGAGCCCGAAGGAAAACCGCGACATCCCGCCGTTGCGCTATGCGCTGGCTTACCAGCTCAAGCGTGATTTCCCCGCGCTCACCATCAGCGTGAACGGTGGCATCACCACCCAGGCGCAGATCGCCGATCACCTGCAGCATGTGGACGGTGTGATGGTCGGTCGCGAGGCGTATCACAACCCCTGGCTGCTGGCGGGGTGGGACGAAGTCTTCTATGGTGCGGCCCCCGGCGTGCTGACGCGCGAGGCGGTCGAGGAACAGATGGTGGCCTATATGGAACGAGAGTTCGAGGAAGACGGCACGCCCTGGTCCGCCGTCGCACGCCACATGCTGGGTCTGCGCCACGGCTTGCGTGGTGCCCGGCGGTGGCGCCAGATCTGGAGCGACCACCATTTGAAAGCGCTGCCGGCACGGGACGTGTGGGCGATGGCGCGGCAGTTTGCGGCTGAAGAGGGTTGAAACGGTTTTTTATGAACAAAATCATGCCCTTCCCAGCGTCGGAAGGTCATTCTTTGCTATGGATTGAGGATTGGTTTTAGCTTGCTGCCGTGCGGGAGGGCCAGCAGCTCACCGTCGCCAGCGACACGCGGGCCGGGGCACAGGCGACAGGGTCGCCCTCCGGCAACCGAACCCAGCCGCCGGTCCGAAGCGCTCAGACAGCGGCTTCAAGCCCGTTGCTGAAATGCTCGCGCATGCGAACGCTGGTGGCCTTCGGATCGCGCGCGGCCAGTGCCTTCATGATGGCGCGGTGCTCGGCCAGCGATTCCTCGATGCGACCGGCCTTGAACAGGGAATTGTGGCGGTTGAGCTTCATGACCTTTCGCAGGTCGGCCACCATCTGGTTGCGCCAGCGGTTGTCGGCGATCTCCAGCAGCCGCATGTGGAAGCGCTCGTTCAGCGCGAAGAAGCGGTCGCGGTCACTGGCGGCGGCTTCGAGCTCGGTGTGCAGGGTCTTGAGTTCGTCCATTTCCGCGTCGGTGGCCACGCGTGCCACCACGCCGGCCGCGTCGGACTCCAGCAGGCTGAGCAGGTGGTAGACGTCGCTCAGGTCTTTCTCCGACACCTCGGTCACGTAGGCGCCGCGCCGCACCTTCATGGTCACCAGGCCCTCGGCCGCCAGCACTTTCAGCGCTTCGCGCAAGGGCGTGCGGCTGATGCCGTAGGCCTCGGCCAGCTTCAGCTCGTCAATCCAGCTGCCGGGCTCCAGTTCGCGCTGGAAGATGCGTTGCCGCAGCAGTTCGGCGACTTCTTCGTAAAGGGCACGGGGGGCAAGGGACAGGGCGGACATAAGTGGTCAGGTTGCCCCGAATTGTAAGTCGGATGGAATATTTTGCATCAATAATTATGAATGATGTAAACTTCCGGCGACTTGCCGAACCCGCCCGCGCCGGTGCTGGCGTGGTGTTTCGCCCCTGCAGAAAGCCGTTCCGCCATGAGCTCAAACAAGCCCGAATTCGCCCCCGCCAGCCTAGAAGCGTGGGCAAAAGCCGCTGCGAAATCCGCGCCCGGTGGCCAGGTCGACGCCCTGAACTGGGTCACGCCAGATGGCATCAGCGTCAAGCCCCTGTACACCGCCGAAGACACCCGGGAACTGCCGTACGCCAACACCCTGCCGGGTTTCGAGCCTTTCCTACGCGGCCCGCAGGCCACCATGTATGCGGTGCGCCCATGGACGATCCGACAGTATGCGGGTTTCTCTACGGCCGAAGAATCCAACGCGTTCTACCGCAAGGCGCTGGCGGCTGGCGGGCAGGGCGTGTCGGTGGCGTTCGACCTGGCCACGCACCGGGGCTATGACTCCGACCACCCCCGCGTGACCGGTGACGTGGGCAAGGCCGGCGTCGCGATCGATTCGGTCGAGGACATGAAGGTGCTGTTCAACCAGATTCCGCTGGACAAGGTGTCGGTTTCGATGACCATGAATGGCGCGGTGCTGCCGGTGCTGGCGGGCTACGTGGTGGCGGCCGAAGAGCAGGGCGTGAGCCAGGCAAGCCTGAGTGGAACGATCCAGAACGACATCCTCAAGGAGTTCATGGTTCGCAACACCTATATCTACCCGCCGGCACCGAGCATGCGCATCATCGGCGACATCATCGAGTACACGGCCAGGCACATGCCGAAGTTCAACTCGATCAGCATTTCCGGCTACCACATGCAGGAAGCCGGCGCCAACCAGGCACTTGAATTGGCCTTCACGCTGGCTGACGGCAAGGAGTATGTGAAGACGGCCATTGCCAAGGGCATGGACGTGGATGGGTTTGCCGGCCGCCTTTCGTTCTTCTGGGCGATCGGCATGAATTTCTACCTGGAAATCGCCAAGATGCGTGCGGCCCGCCTGTTGTGGTGCCGCATCATGAAGGGCTTCGACGCCAAGAGCCCGAAGAGCCTGATGCTGCGCACCCACTGCCAGACCAGCGGCTGGAGCCTGACCGAGCAGGACCCGTACAACAACGTGGTGCGCACCACCATCGAGGCGATGGCCGCGGTGTTTGGCGGCACGCAGTCGCTGCACACCAATGCCCTCGATGAGGCCATTGCCTTGCCGACCGAGTTCAGTTCGCGCATCGCCCGCAACACCCAGCTCATCATTCAGGAAGAGACCCACATCACCAACGTGGTGGACCCCTGGGCGGGCAGCTACATGATGGAGAAACTGACCCAGGACATGGCGGACGCCGCCTGGGCCATCATCGAGGAAGTCGAGGCCATGGGTGGCATGACCAAGGCCGTGGACAGCGGCTGGGCGAAACTGAAGATCGAGGCGGCGGCCGCCGAGAAGCAGGCACGCATCGATTCGGGCAAGGACGTGATCGTCGGCGTCAACAAGTACAAGCTCAAGACCGAAGACGCCATCGAGTCCCGCGATATCGACAACGTGGCCGTGCGCGACGGTCAGATTGAACGGCTGAAGACGATCAAGGCCAGCCGTGATTCCGCCAAGGTGCAGGCTGCGCTGGAAGCCCTGACGGCTGCCGCGGAAACCGGCGGCGGCAACCTGCTGGACCTCACCATCCAGGCCGTGCGCCTGCGCGCCACGGTGGGCGAGGTGAGCGATGCATTGGAGAAGGTTTACGGGCGCCACCGCGCCGATACACAAAAGGTGACCGGTGTGTACGCTGCCGCTTATGACTCCGCCGAAGGCTGGGACCAGCTCAAGCAAGAGATCGCCGATTTCGCAGAAGCGCAGGGCCGCCGCCCGCGCGTGATGATTTCCAAGCTGGGCCAGGACGGGCACGACCGCGGCGCCAAGGTGGTGGCCACTGCCTTTGCCGACCTCGGCTTCGACGTGGACATGGGCCCGCTGTTCCAGACCCCCGAAGAATGCGCCCGCCAGGCGATTGAGAACGACGTGCATGCCGTGGGTGTCTCCACCCTGGCCGCCGGCCACAAGACGCTGGTGCCCGCCATCATCGCCGAGCTGAAGAAGCAAGGCGCGGACGACATCGTCGTTTTTGTCGGCGGCGTGATTCCGCGGCAGGACTACGAGATGCTTTATGAAGCCGGCGTCAAGGGCATCTACGGCCCCGGCACCCCGATCCCGGCCAGCGCCAAGGACGTGCTGGAGCAGATCAAGAAAGCCATTGGCTGAAGGCCAACCCGTTCAGGCTGAGCTTGCACGGACATTGATGCCAAACCCCTGGACACGACAAAAATATGCCGACGGCGACACGCAAGGCTGATCGAGACGGGAATCTGATCCTGGTTTCTGGTGCCCCTGTTTCCGTGCAGGCGATCACGGCGAGCGACGGCCCCCGACAACGCCGCGCCATCGCCAAGGCCATCACGCTGCTCGAATCCACCCGAGCCGACCACCGGGCGCAGGCGGATGAACTGTTGACGGCTTTGCTGCCCTACACGGGCAAATCCATGCGCCTGGGCATCAGTGGCGTGCCGGGCGTGGGCAAGTCCACCTTCATTGAGGCGTTGGGCCGGTACCTGATCGAGAAAAGTCACCGTGTAGCCGTGCTGGCGGTGGACCCGTCGAGCACCGTGTCGGGCGGGTCGATCCTGGGCGACAAGACGCGCATGGAGCGCCTGTCGGTGCATGAAAACGCCTACATCCGTCCCAGCCCCAGCAGCGGCACCCTTGGCGGCGTTGCCGAAAAAACCCGCGAGGCCATGCTGGTCTGCGAAGCCGCGGGCTACGACGTGGTGATTGTCGAGACCGTGGGCGTGGGCCAGAGCGAGACGGCAGTGTCGGGCATGACCGACATGTTCGTGCTGATGCAGCTGCCCAATGCCGGGGACGACCTCCAGGCCATCAAGAAGGGCGTGATGGAGCTGGCCGATCTGGTGCTGATCAACAAGTGCGACATCGATGCCCCGTCAGCCCAGCGCGCGATGCTCCAGATCACGTCGGCCATGCAGTTGCTGGGCATGTTTGGCTCGCACGACGATCAGCACTGGCATCCCAAGGCGCTGCAGCTTAGCGCTTTGAACGGGCAGGGCGTCGACGCCTTCTGGGCGGCCGTGACGGAATTCACCCGGCTGCAGAAAGCCGATGGCAGGCTGGAGAAACGCCGCCACCAGCAGTCACTGGCGTGGATGTGGGAACGCATCGACGCCGGACTCAAGCAGGCTTTTCGTCAGAACCCGCAGGTACGCGAACTGCTGCCCGCGCTGGAGCAGCAGGTGCGCGAAGGCACGATTGCGGCCTCCACTGCAGCACGAAACTTGCTCTATGCCAGCGTCAATCGGTCATAGTCAGCTATTAAAAAGAGATAACTGAAAATTTCACTAGAGGACCAACCATGCACGACATCCTGGAACAACTGGAAAAGAAGCGCGCCGCGGCCCGCCTGGGCGGTGGCCAGAAGCGCATCGACGCGCAGCACAGCAAGGGCAAGCTGACCGCGCGCGAGCGCCTCGAAGTGCTGCTCGATGAGGGCACCTTCGAAGAATGGGACATGTTTGTCGAGCACCGCTGCGCCGATTTCGGCATGCAGGACAACAAGATTCCCGGCGACGGCGTGGTCACCGGCTACGGCATGATCAACGGCCGCCTGGTTTTCGTCTTCAGCCAGGACTTCACCGTGTTCGGCGGTGCCCTGAGCGAGGCGCATGCCGAGAAGATCTGCAAGATCATGGACCAGGCCATGAAGGTCGGCGCGCCGGTGATCGGCCTGAACGATTCGGGCGGCGCCCGCATCCAGGAGGGCGTGGCGTCGCTGGGCGGTTATGCCGACGTGTTCCAGCGCAACGTGATGGCCAGTGGCGTGGTGCCGCAGATCAGCATGATCATGGGCCCGTCGGCGGGTGGCGCGGTGTACTCCCCTGCCATGACCGACTTCATTTTCATGGTCAAGGACAGCTCCTACATGTTCGTCACCGGGCCCGAAGTGGTCAAGACGGTGACGCACGAGGAGGTGACCGCCGAAGAACTGGGCGGCGCCGTTACCCATACGACCAAGAGCGGTGTGGCCGATCTGGCTTTTGAGAACGACGTGGAAGCGCTGCTGATGCTGCGCCGCCTTTACAACTACCTGCCGCTGAACAATCGCGAGAAGTCCCCGGTGCGCCCCAGTGGCGACCCGGCTGGCCGCATGGAACTCAGCCTGGACACGCTGGTGCCCGACAACCCCAACAAGCCCTATGACATGAAGGAGCTGATCGTCAAGACGGTGGACGACGGCGACTTCTTCGAGTTGCAGCCCGAATACGCCAGGAACATCCTGATCGGCTTCGGTCGCATGGACGGACAGACCATCGGCATCGTGGCCAACCAGCCGCTGGTGCTCGCGGGCTGCCTGGACATCAAGAGTTCGATCAAGGCCGCGCGTTTCGTGCGATTCTGCGATGCCTTCAACATTCCCGTGGTGACCTTCGTCGATGTGCCCGGCTTCATGCCCGGCACCAGTCAGGAGTACGGCGGCATCATCAAGCACGGGGCCAAGCTGCTCTACGCCTACGCCGAGTGCACGGTGCCGAAGATTACCGTGATCACCCGCAAGGCCTACGGCGGCGCGTATGACGTGATGGCCTCCAAGCACCTGCGTGGCGATGTCAACTTTGCCTGGCCCAATGCCGAAATCGCGGTGATGGGCGCCAAGGGCGCGGTGGAAATCATCTTCCGCGAAGACAAGGGCGACCCGGCCAAGCTGGCCGCCAAGGAGGCTGAATACAAGGCCCGCTTTGCCAACCCGTTCGTCGCCGGCGCGCGCGGCTTCATCGACGACGTGATCCTGCCGCACGAAACCCGCAAGCGCATCTGCCGCAGCCTGGTGATGCTCAAGGACAAGAAGCTGGAAAATCCGTGGCGCAAGCACGGGAATATTCCGCTCTGAGTTCCACGGCGATGCATTCTTGTCGCGCTGGATCGGGCTACCCGGGCGTTTTGCTCCGTGTCCCCCGGCCTTCGGCCTCCTCCTTGACCTGCGCAAAACGCCCAGGCAGCCCGATCATGTGGACTTGGTTTCTGGTATGTCCATGTAAAGCATCAAACTCCCGCCGTAGCAACGGGCGGGGCGTGTCTGCCGCAGCGAAGTCAAGGAGGAGCCCGCAGGGCGGGGGACATGAGCGAAGGCGGATACGCCGTGCCCGTTGCGGGCCAACGTGCCACGCCACACCGAATAAACAAATGCCAATGCTGGCACACCACACACCGTTAGGAGACTAGAAATGTTCACCAAAATCCTGATCGCCAACCGTGGCGAAATCGCCTGCCGCGTCATCAAGACCGCCCAGAAGATGGGCATCCAGACTGTGGCCGTGTACTCCGAGGCGGACCGGGATGCCCGTCATGTGATGCTGGCCGATGAGTCGGTCTGCATCGGTCCGGCACCTTCCAAGGACTCGTATCTGGTGATGGACAAGATCATCGCCGCCTGCAAGGAGACCGGCGCGCAGGCCGTGCACCCGGGCTACGGCTTCCTGTCGGAGAACGCGGAGTTTTCGCGCCGGCTCGAAGAAGAGGGCATCACCTTCATTGGCCCCAAGCACTATTCGGTCGGGCAGATGGGCGACAAGATTGCCTCCAAGAAGCTGGCCAAGGACGCCAAGGTCAACACGATTCCCGGTTACGCGGACGCCATCGACACGGCCGAGCAGGCGGTGGAGATTGCCAAAGGCATTGGTTACCCGGTGATGATCAAGGCGTCGGCCGGCGGCGGCGGCAAGGGCTTGCGCGTGGCGTTTGACGACAAGGAATGCCTTGAAGGCTTCACCTCGTGCCGCAACGAAGCCCGCACCGCGTTCGGCGATGACCGCATCCTGATCGAAAAATACGTGCTGGAACCGCGTCACATCGAGATCCAGGTGCTGGGCGACAGCCAGGGCAACTGCATCTACCTGAACGAGCGCGAATGCTCGATCCAGCGTCGCCACCAGAAGGTGATCGAGGAGGCGCCGTCGCCCTTCATCTCCGAGGCGACCCGCAAGGCGATGGGTGAGCAGGCCGTGGCGCTGGCCAAGGCCGTTAAGTACCAGAGCGCGGGAACGGTCGAGTTCGTGGTCGGCAGCGACCAGAGTTTCTACTTTCTGGAAATGAACACCCGATTGCAGGTGGAGCACCCGGTGACGGAGTGCATCACCGGCGTGGATCTGGTGGAGCTGATGATCCGGGTGGCCGCCGGCGAACCGCTGCCGATCACCCAGGAGCAGGTTCAGCGCAACGGCTGGGCGATCGAGTGCCGCATCAACGCGGAAGACCCGTTCCGCAATTTCCTGCCGTCCACCGGCCGGCTGGTGCGCTTCCAGCCGCCCACCGAGACCATGTTCCAGGCCAACACGAGCGACCTGTTCGGCGTGCGCGTGGACACGGGCGTGCAGGACGGCGGCGAGATCCCGATGTACTACGACTCGATGATCGCCAAGCTGATCGTTCACGGCACCGACCGCAATGATGCGATTGCCAAGATGCGCGAGGCGCTCAACGGCTTCGTGATTCGCGGCATCAGCAGCAACATCCCGTTCCAGGCCGCACTGCTGGCGCACCCGAAGTTCGTTTCAGGCGACTTCAACACGGGATTCATCGCGGAGCAGTATGCGAAGGGCTTCCGCGCCGAGGACGTGCCGCACGACGACATCAACTTCCTCGTGGCTATGGCCGCTTTCGTGCGCCGCAAATCCCGTGAGCGCGCGGCGGGCATCACCGGGCAGTTACCGGGCTACGGCGTTAAGGTGGGCATGGACTACACGGTGGTGGTGCTGTCGGAGAACGGGCACGCCGAGTACCGCTACCTGCCGGTCCATGTGGACGAATTTACCGGCAAGACCGGTATCGCGGCCATCCATGTCGAAGGAAAGTCCTATGAGATCAGCAGCCCGTCGCGCCTGAACGATGTGTGCATCGTGGGTACGGTGAATGGCCAGCCATTCACGGCGCAGATGGAACGCGGCACGCTGAAGAACCCGTTGGCCCTGCGCGTGCAGCACAACGGCACGAAGATCGAGGCACTGGTAATGTCGCCGCGCATGGCGGAACTGCACCGCCTGATGCCCTTCAAGGCGCCTCCCGACATGAGCCGCTTCGTGTTGTCGCCGATGCCCGGTCTTTTGGTGGATGTGGCGGTACAGCCCGGCCAGAAGGTGCAGGCCGGCGAGCGCGTGGCGGTGATCGAGGCCATGAAAATGGAGAACGTGCTGTTTGCCACGGCCGACGGCGTGGTGGGCAAGGTGCTGGCGGCCAAGGGCGAAAGCCTGATGGTGGACCAGCCGATCATCGAATTTGTCTGATTCCGATTTCACCGGTCCGGAGGGAAGAACATGCAACGACCTTTCAAGGTGCTGGGAGTCCAGCAGATCGCCATCGGCGGCCCCGATAAAAAGCGGCTCAGCAAGCTTTGGGTGGACCTGTTCGGCCTGGAGGTGACGGGGACCTTTCGCAGCGAGCGTGAAAACGTGGATGAAGACATCTGCGCCATCGGCCGCGGCCCGTTCAAGGTCGAGGTGGACCTTATGCAGCCGCTGGACCCCGACAAGAAGCCCGCCGTGCACACCACGCCGCTCAATCACGTGGGTCTGTGGATCGACGATTTGCCCGTGGCGGTCGAGTGGCTCACGGCACAGGGCCTGCGCTTTGCGCCGGGGGGTATCCGCAAGGGTGCCGCAGGCTTCGACATCTGTTTCGTGCATCCCAGGGGCAGTGACGATTTGCCGCTGGGCGGTGAGGGTGTGTTGATTGAACTGGTTCAGGCGCCGCCGGAGGTTGTCGCAGCATTTGACCGGTTGGCCGAATTCGGGTGACGGTCGGCACCGCAGTTCCGGTGGTTTCGTCTGGGGGGCGTATATTTTTTCCGGGGCTGCAGATTTCTTGATGTGGGTCATAAATCTGCGATTTTTGGGCTGAGCGTTGCCCCAGGCGGGGGTCCGACGATTTAGACTTCCATGCACCCGTGGCGCCAGTTCCAGCACCGTGTCGGGTCAAGGAGACAGTTTTGCAGCCAACAAACATCACGCAGCCGGCCTACTTCCACAAGGTCGTTGATTGTCAATGGGCCTGCCCGGCTCACACCCCTGTTCCCGAGTACATCCGCCTGATTGGTCAGGGTCGCTACAGCGATGCCTACATGATCAACTGGGTGTCGAACGTTTTTCCGGGTGTGCTCGGGCGAACGTGTGACCGGCCCTGCGAGCCCGCCTGCCGACGCGGCCGTGTCGAGGAAAATAATGGTGACAAACCCGAGCCGGTGGCCATTTGTCGCCTCAAGCGCGTCGCGGCAGACCACAAGGACGACGTCAAGTCGCGCATGCCTGCGGTTGGGCCATCGAACGGCAAGCGCATCGCCTGCGTCGGGGCTGGACCCGCCTCGTTGACCGTGGCGCGGGATCTGGCGCCGCTGGGCTATGAGATCACTGTGTTCGATGGCGAGGCCAAGGCGGGCGGTTTCATTCGGTCGCAGATCCCGCGCTTCCGCTTGCCGGAATCGGTGATTGATGAAGAGACGGGATACATCCTGAACATGGGCGTGCAATTCAAGAGCGGTCAGCGCGTCGATTCCATGCAGGCCCTGCTGAAGCAGGGCTATGACGCCGTGTTTGTCGGCTGCGGGGCTCCCCGTGGACGGGATCTGGATGTTCCCGGGCGCAAGGAAGCGGCGGCGCACATTCACATCGGCATCGACTGGCTGGCGTCAGTCTCGTTCGGTCACGTCACCAGCGTTCCTTCCCGCGTCATCGTGCTGGGGGGCGGCAATACCGCCATGGACTGCTGCCGTTCCGCGCGCCGACTGGGGGGCTCCGACGTGAAGGTCATCGTGCGCAGCGGGTTCGAGGAAATGAAGGCTTCGCCCTGGGAGAAGGAAGACGCTGTGCATGAGGGCATTCCGATCATCAACTTCCATGTGCCGAAGAGCTTCCAGCACCAGGATGGAAAGCTTTTGGGGATGACCTTTGAGGTGGTCAACGCGGTTTATGACGACCAGGGCCGCCGTACGCTGGTGCCCACGGGCGCACCCGACGTGTTTTTTGAATGCGATGCCGTGCTGGTGGCGGTGGGCCAGGAAAACGCATTTCCCTGGATCGAGCGCGACAGTGGCATCGCGTTTGACCAGTGGGGGTTGCCGGTGCTGGGCAAGGACACCTTCCAGTCCACGGTGTCGCGGGTATTTTTCGGCGGCGATTCGGCTTACGGCCCCAAGAACATCATTACCGCGGTAGCCCATGGGCATGAGGCAGCGGTCTCCATTGACCGGTTCCTGAACGGTGAAGCGGTGGAAGTGCGACCCGCGCCCATGACCAACCTGATGTCACAAAAGATGGGCATCCATGAGTGGAGTTACCACAACGATGTGTCGGTCGACACGCGCTTCAAGGTGCCATGGGCCAAGGCAGAGACCGCCCTGGCCAGTATCCGCGTGGAGGTGGAACTGGGCTTCGACGCCGCAACCGCCTTCAAGGAAGCCAGCCGCTGCCTGAACTGCGACGTGCAGACGGTGTTCAACCGCGACACCTGTATTGAATGTGACGCCTGCGTGGACATCTGCCCCATGGACTGCATCACGTTCACCGCCAACGGCGAGGAGGCCGATTTGCGCACGCGGCTGAAGGCGCCGGCGAAGCACGCTGACCAGGATCTGTATGTTTCCGCCGAACTCAAGACCGGGCACGTCATGGTCAAGGACGAGGATGTCTGCCTGCACTGCGGCCTGTGCGCCGAGCGCTGCCCCACCGGCGCCTGGGACATGCAGAAGTTCCTGCTGAACACGACCCAGGCGGGGCCTGGCTGTCGCGACAGCCGTAAAGCACAACTGGAGGTCGCATGAAGCGCATTGAAGCCGTCAACGATTTCGTCATCAAGTTTGCCAACGTCAACGGTTCGGGTTCGGCGTCCGCTAACGAACTGTTTTCCAAGGCCGTGATGCGCATGGGTGTGCCTGTGAGCCCGCGCAATATCTTCCCCAGCAACATTCAGGGCATGCCGACCTGGTACGAGGCGCGAGTCTGTGAGAAGGGCTACCACGGCCGGCGCGGCGGCGTGGACATGATGGTGGCCATGAACCCGCAGACTTGGGACGCCGATGTCGCCGAGATCGAGCCGGGTGGCTACCTGTTTTACGACAGCACCCGCCCTATCCCGGAGTCCAGGTTCCGCAAAGACGTTCAGGTTATCGGTATTCCGCTGACCGAAATCAGCAACGCCGCCTACACCGATCCCCGGCAGCGCCAGTTGTTCAAGAACATCATCTATGTGGGGGCGCTGTCGGTGCTTCTGGACGTGGATGCGGACGTCTTTGAAAAATTGTTTGGCGAACAGTACAAAGGCAAGGAGCGCCTGCTGGCGTCCAACATCCAGGCGCTGCATCTGGGGCGCGATTACGTCCAGGCCCATCTGGAGGCTCCCCTTGGCATCCGCGTCCGTAAGTCTGACAAGGTCGGCGACCAGATCTTTACCGACGGCAACAGTGCTGCTGCGCTGGGCTGCATTTACGGCGGTGCGACGGTGGCGGCCTGGTATCCGATTACGCCGTCGTCTTCGGTGCCCGAAGCCTTCCAGAAATATTGCGACAAATTCCGGGTGGACCCCGCAACCGGCCAGCATTTCTACGCCATCGTGCAGGCTGAAGACGAACTGGCCTCCATCGGCATGGTGGTGGGCGCCGGATGGAACGGCGCGCGGGCCTTTACCGCCACTTCGGGGCCGGGTGTCTCGCTGATGACCGAGTTCATTGGACTAGCCTACTTTGCCGAGATTCCTGTGACGATCATCAACGTGCAGCGAGGCGGGCCGTCCACCGGCATGCCGACGCGCACGCAGCAGTCCGACCTGATTTCCTGCGCCTATGCCTCGCATGGCGACACCAAGCACGTGCTGCTGTTCCCGCAGGACCCGCATGAGTGCTTTGAGCATTCCGCCGCGGCACTGGACTTGGCGGACCGCCTGCAAACCCCGATTTTCGTGATGACCGATCTGGATATCGGCATGAACCAGCGCCTGTGCAAGCCCTTCGTGTGGGAGGGCGCGCGCGACTACGACCGCGGCAAGGTCATGACGGCCGCCGAACTCGAGGCCGGCAAAGATTTTGGACGCTACAAAGACGTGGATGGGGACGGCATTCCGTGGCGCACCTTGCCTGGCACCCATCCAACCAAAGGCAGCTTTTTCACGCGGGGAACGACCCGTGATCCGTATGCCCGTTACTCGGAAAAAGGGGTCGATTACATCTACAACATGGAGCGTCTGCTCAAGAAGTTCAAAACCGCCGCTGATCTGGTGCCGCAACCGGTGCTGCGCGAAGCCCCGGAGAAAACTTCCCTGGGCGTGATTTACTTCGGTTCCACCAGCCCGGCCATGCGCGAGGCCCTGGATGTGCTGGAAGAAGAGGGCGTGCATCTGGATGCGCTGCGGCTGCGCGCATTTCCGTTCCCCGAGTCTGTCCCTCAATTCATTGCCGCGCATGACAAGGTGTTTGTGGTTGAACAGAACCGCGACGCGCAAATGCACTCCATGCTGGTCAATGAGCTGGACCTCGACCCGGCCCGGCTGGTTCGGGTCTTGCACTATGACGGCACGCCGATCACCGCTCGCTTCATTGCGCGCGCGATTCGCCAGAGTGTCCATCCACAAGCTCCGGCGGCACCCAGCCAGCCCCGGCAAGAGGAGACCGCATGACCTACATCGCCAAGCCCCATCTGCATCACCCCACGCTGACCGCCAACAAGGTCGGGTACACGCGGCGCGACTACGAAGGCCGTATCTCCACCCTGTGCGCCGGTTGCGGACACGACTCGATTTCTGCGGCCATCATCCAGGCCTGCTGGGAACTGGACATTGAGCCGCATCGGGTCGCCAAACTCTCGGGCATCGGATGCAGTTCGAAGACGCCTGACTACTTCCTGGGTGCCTCGCACGGCTTCAATACGGTGCACGGGCGCATGCCTTCGGTGCTGACCGGGGCCAACCTGGCCAATCGGGATCTGCTGTACCTGGGTGTCTCCGGTGACGGCGATTCGGCCTCCATCGGTCTGGGGCAATTTGCCAACGCCATGCGCCGCGGCGTGCGCATGGCTTACATCGTGGAGAACAATGGCGTCTATGGGTTGACCAAGGGCCAGTTTTCCGCGACGGCGGACCGCGGATCGAAAAGCAAGAAGGGCGTCATCAACAGCGACAGCCCCGTCGATCTGGTGGGGATCGCCCTGCAGCTCGGCGCAACCTACGTGGCTCGCAGCTTCTCGGGCGACAAGGCACAGCTCGTGCCCCTGATCAAAGGTGCGATGGCGCATGGCGGGGCGGCCTTCATCGATGTCATCAGCCCCTGCGTCACCTTCAACAACCATGGCGGCAGCACCAAGAGTTACGACTACGTGCGCCAGCACAACGAAGCCGTAAGCCGCATCGACTTCATAACGCCGCGCAGCGAGATCACCACCGAATACGCCCCCGGCGAAGTGGTGGAGGTGCCGCAGCACGATGGCACCGTTCTGCGCTTGCGCAAATTGCATCAGGATTACGACGCGACCGACCGGTATGCCGCCATGAGCTACATGAATGAGCACCAGTCACGCGGTGAGGTCGTGACCGGGTTGCTCTACCTGGACCCCTTGGCCACGGATCTGCATACCGCCATGAACACCAGCCACAGGCCGCTCAACTCGCTAGGCTCTGCGCAGTTGTGTCCGGGCGCCCAGGCGCTGGAAAAAATTAACGCATCGCTGCGTTAGGTCAGGCCGCAGGGCAGGGACACCGGATTCAATTGATTTTTTGAAAGGGCTGAAATCATGACGGAACGCACCGTTTTTCAATCCATATCCCAGCGACATGTCATCAGCCTGGGTCCGCAGGCGACCATCTGGGAGGCTGCCTGCCTCATGACCAAGGCCAATTGCGGCAGTGTGCTGATTGTCGACACCGCCGGTGCCATGCTGGGCATCGTGACCGAGCGTGACCTGATGACCCGGGTGCTGGCCAAGGCGCTCAACCCCGCGACGACCCAGGTTGCCGATGTCATGACGCGCAACCCGCGCTGTGTCGGACCGGATGTCCTGGTGTCTGACGCGGTGCTGATCATGATCGAGCGTGGTTTCCGGCATCTGCCCATCACGGGCGCTAACGGCAAGATCCTGGGGGTGTTTTCAGTTCGTGACGCCTTGCCGCGCGAAATTGGCGCAGCCGTCGAACTGGCAGAATTCCACGAACAGGTCAACGACGCCCTGGGATAAACGGGGGGCAGTCGGACGGCGTCTCGCGCAGACCTGTGAACGTGGGTTAATCAGGCGGGCCTTGGCCTGCCGCATTCCTGGCGCGTGCCCGCGCCAGTGCCGCTTCGATGGTCAGGCGCTTCCTGTCGAGAATTTCCGGGTCGGTGTGGTGCGAGTGGGCGGGCAAGTCTGCCAGCTTCCTTTCGGCCTTGTTTTCAAGCTTTTTCGCAGCCTCCCCAGCGTCGCGCCGTTGTTTGTAGCTATGAAATTGATATCTATTCCGGGCGAGTGACGCTGCTTCCTGAGACCAGGCCGCCCAGCCGGTCCGTTTACCGCTGGCGTTTTCCATCTGAATGCAGTCGACCGGACACACTGGAAGGCAGAGTTCGCAGCCGGTGCAATATGCCTCGATCACCGTATGCATCAGTTTGTTGCTACCCATGATGGCATCCGTCGGACAGACCGCGATGCACAAGGTGCAGCCAATACACCAGTCTTCGTCAATCACGGCCATTCCCCGGGGACCTTCTGCACCGTTGGCGGGATTCAGTGCCAACGCGGGCTGGCTGGTCAATGCCGACAGACGCGCTACGCCCTCGGCGCCGCCGGGCGGGCACTGGTTGCAATCTGCCTCGCCGGCTGCCATGGCGTGGGCATAGGCCAGGCAATCCGGGAATCCGCAGCGTGTGCACTGCGTTTGGGGCAGGGCGTCGTTCAGGCGCGACGCCAGATCAGACCGGGGAGTCAAGGCAACCGCCCGGGCCCTTACTTGCCGCGGGTGACTTTCCCCGCCCGCGCGGGCATTGCTGGGGTGCCATCACTTTTACGGCGTCGGGCCTGCGCCGCAAGCGTCGCCTGGACCTCAGCCCTGGGCGGCGCGGCGGTGATGGCCTTGCTGGCAACAGGGGGTTTGGCCCGGGCCGGTGACTTCTTCGCCACGGTTTCATGCTCCGGGGTCGCGGTCGGCGCAACGGCAACCGGCTCGGAAATGACGGGCGCGGACGCTTGCGGGGCAGGTTTGACCAAGGTGGACAGCTTCACGGCCGCCTTTGGTCTCCGGGCGGTCTCCACCTTTTGGGGCGGTGGCGTCCGGACGGCAGCCGGAGCAACCCGGCTTGCGTCGTCCAGCGGCCTTGCCCCAGCGGGTGCGGGCTGGTGCGCGAGGATGAACGCCTTGACCTGTGGATACACCATTTCACGCCAGCGACGACCGCTGAAGATGCCATAGTGTCCCGCGCCTTCAACGGTCAGGTGTTTCTGGGCGGAGTTCACCACCCCGCTGCAGATGCTGTGAACCGCCTCGGTCTGTCCAGAGCCCGAAATATCGTCGAGTTCCCCTTCCACCGAGAACAGCGCCGTGTGGGTGATGTCCTGCGGTCGCACGCGCTCCAGTTTGCCATCGACGCTCTTGACGTCCCAGGTGCCGTTGACGAGGCTGAAGTCCTGGAAAACGACCTTGATCGTCTGCAGGTAGTAGTTGGCGTCCATGTCGAGCACCGCGTTGTACTCGTCATAGAACTTGCGGTGCGCCTCCGTGCTGGCGTCGTCACCCTTGATCAGATCCTTGAAGTAGTCGTAGTGACTGCGCGCATGGTTGCTCGGGTTCATCGCCACGAAGCCGGTGTACTGCAGGAAGCCCGGGTACACGCGCCGGCCAGCACCGGGGAAGTTGCTGGGAACGCGATAAATCACATTCTTTTCAAACCAGCTATGGCTCTTGTTCATGGCCAGGTTGTTGACCGCTGTGGGCGACCGGCGGGCATCGATCGGACCGCCCATCATGGTCATGGTCAAGGGCGTAAGCTCGCCCCGGGTGGCCATCAGGGCCACGGCGGCCAGCACCGGCACCGTCGGCTGGCAGACACTCATCACGTGGCAATTGCCGTAGATGCCCTGGAGATGCCGGATGAAGTCCTGCACGTAGTTCACGTAGTCATCCAGATGGAATTCACCCTCCGACAAGGGGACCAGGCGGGCGTTTTTCCAATCGGTGATGTAGACCTTGTGGTCCTTGAGCATGGTCTTGACGGTATCGCGCAGGAGGGTCGCATAGTGGCCGGAAAGTGGCGCAACGATCAAGACCGCGGGTTGATCCTTCAGCTTCGCCAGGGTGGCGGGATCGTCGCTGAAACGCTTGAATCGACGGAGCTCACAAAACGGCTTGCTGAGTTCAATGCGTTCATGGATGGCAATTTCGACCCCGTCCACGTCGATGGTGCGCAGGCCGAACTCCGGCTTTTCGTAGTCCTTCCCCAGGCGGTGCAGCAAATCGTAGCCCGCCGAAATGCGTTGCGCCAAAGGGTTTTTCCCCAGCAGCGACTGGGTATTGCCAAACGCCTTGGAGGCAAACTGCGCCAGATCGGTGAAAGGCTCCATCAGGGAGCGTTGGTTTTCGTAGATCTGATAAAGCATGATGACTCTCTTCCGGGTTAACTGAGAAATGGTGCAGTGCAATATAACAGGTGTTCAGCGGTTTGGCATGGGGCAAAACTACCAAAAACGAGTGGCGTCCGGGCATTCCCTGTCACCTTCGTGAAAGCTGGGCGTGACTGGTTTGACGTAAGTCAACGTTACTACCGCGCATTATTGCGCCGGCCCCATGTTCCGGGTTGCACCGGCGACAGAAATCCCCGCATCGGGGTCACCTGTGCGACCCCCGGTTCAGTGGTGACAGGACTCGGGCGACGGACCGTCAGTCGGCGATCAGATCACTTTCGCAATGGCGTTGCAGACATAGTCGATGTTCTTGCTGTTGAGCGCGGCCACGCACATGCGCCCCGTATCCGTGCCATAGACACCGAACTCATTGCGCAGCCGCACCATCTGGTCTTTGGTCAGACCCGAGTAACTGAACATGCCAATCTGGCTGGTGATGAAGCTCATGTCCTGCTGAACTCCGGCCGCCCTCAGACCATCGACCAGTTTCTGGCGCATCGCCTTGATGCGTACGCGCATCTCCGCCAGCTCCTTTTCCCACAGGGCGCGAAGCGCGGGGTTGCCGAGCACCGCAGCCACGACCGCTCCGCCATGAATCGGCGGGTTGGAGTAGTTGGTGCGGATGACGATCTTGAGCTGGCTGAGCACGCGGCTGGCTTCGTCCGCGCTCTCGCAGACCACCGACAGGGCGCCGACGCGCTCGCCGTAAAGGCTGAAGCTCTTGCTGAACGAGGTGGAGACGAAAAAATCGAGGCCGGCGGCAACGAACTTGCCGATCACGGCGCCGTCTTCAGCGATGCCATAGCCAAAGCCCTGGTACGCCATGTCGAGGAACGGGACCAGGCCCTGTGCCTTGACGGCGGCGATGACCTGGTCCCACTGGGCGGCCGTGATGTCGTAGCCTGTAGGGTTGTGGCAGCAGGCGTGCAGGAGCACGATGGTGCCGGGTGCCGCGGCGCTCAGGTCGGCCAGCATGCCGTCGAAGTCAATGCCGCGTTGGGCGGCATCGTAGTAACGGTAGGCCTCGACCGTGAAACCGGCGCTGGTGAACAGCGCGCGATGGTTTTCCCAACTTGGGTCAGAGATCAGCACCGTGGCGTTGGGTTTGAGTTTCTTGAGGAAATCCGCGCCGATCTTCAGGCCGCCCGTACCGCCAATGCCCTGAATCGTGGCCACCCGGCCGTTCTTCACGACTTCGCTGTCTCCGCCAAAAACCAGGCTTTTCACGGCGGCGTCATAGGCGGCAATGCCGTCAATGGGCAGGTAACCACGCGCCGAGGGCTTGTCCATCATGGCTTTTTCAGCGGCCTTCACGCACTCCAGGAGTGGCAACTTGCCTTGGTCGTCGAAATACACGCCTACGCCAAGGTTGACCTTGTTCGGGTTCGTGTCGGCGTTAAATTGCTCGTTCAAACCCAGAATCGGGTCGCGGGGCGCCATTTCGACAGCAGTAAAGAGAGACATGGAGAGTCCTTGGAGGAGAGGGCGGGCAAATATTTCCGGGCTGATGTAGCCTACGAGGCTGTTCGCAATTTTAACGGGCCGTTGTACCGGTTTCGGGTTTTCCCTCATGCAAGAAGTCATCGCCGTTACGCCTGAAGCCACAGAAGGCACATTCGTTCGTTACCCCGGGTCGCCATTCGATCTTTACCAGCCGTACCCGCCGGCCGGCGACCAGCCCGCAGCTATCGACAAGCTGGTCGAGGGCGTAAACGATGGCGAGGTATTCCAGACCTTGCTGGGCGTCACCGGGTCCGGCAAGACCTTCACCATGGCCAATGTGATCGCCCGCCTGGGGCGTCCGGCCATCGTTTTTGCGCCCAACAAGACGCTGGCGGCGCAGCTCTACAGCGAGTTTCGGGAGTTTTTCCCGAACAACGCGGTGGAGTATTTCGTCAGTTACTACGACTACTACCAGCCCGAGGCCTACGTGCCGCAGCGCGATCTGTTCATCGAGAAGGACTCGGCCATCAACGAGCACATCGAGCAGATGCGGCTGTCCTGCACCAAGAGCATCCTGGAGCGGCGCGATGTGGTGATCGTGGCCACGGTTTCGGCTATCTACGGCATAGGCCAGCCCGAGGCCTATCACCAGATGGTCATGACACTGCGGGTCGGGGACAAGCTGGGTCAGCGCGACGTGATCGCGCAACTGATCCGCATGCAGTACCAGCGCAATGACATGGATTTTTCCCGGGGCGCGTTCCGGGTTCGCGGCGACACGATCGATATCTTTCCCGCAGAGCACAGTGAAATGGCGATTCGTGTCGAAATGTTCGACGATGAAATCGAGTCTTTGCAACTGTTTGACCCCCTGACCGGTCGCATCCGGCAGAAGATTCCCCGTTTCACGGTATACCCCAGCAGCCACTACGTGACCCCGCGCGACAAGGTCCTTGCCGCGGTGGAAACCATCAAGATGGAGCTCTCGGAGCGGTTGAAGGAATTTGTGAGCCAGGGCAAGCTGGTGGAGGCCCAGCGGCTGGAGCAGCGCACCCGCTTTGACCTGGAAATGCTCAGCGAACTCGGTCATTGCAAGGGCATCGAGAACTACACCCGACACCTGTCAGGCGCGGCGCCGGGCGATCCACCGGCCACCTTGACCGACTACCTGCCAAAAGATGCTGTGATGTTCCTGGACGAAAGCCATGTCCTGATCGGCCAGTTTGGCGGCATGTACAACGGCGACCGCTCGCGCAAGACCACCCTGGTGGACTATGGTTTTCGCCTGCCGAGCGCCCTGGACAACCGGCCGCTCAGGTTCGAGGAGTTCGAGACCCGGATGCGCCAGGCGATCTTTGTTTCCGCCACGCCGGCGCAATGGGAAAAGGACCATGCCGGTCAGGTCGTCGAGCAACTGGTTCGCCCGACGGGACTGGTGGACCCTGAGGTCGAAGTGCGGCCGGCCGCGCACCAGGTAGACGACGTCCTGCAGGAAATTCGCATCCGGGCCGATAAACACGAAAGAGTCTTGATCACCACACTTACCAAACGGATGGCCGAGCAACTCACCGACTACCTCAGCGAAAACGGCGTCAAGGTTCGCTACCTGCACAGCGATATTGACACCGTCGAGCGGGTCGAGATCCTGAGGGATCTACGGCTGGGAACCTTCGATGTGCTGGTGGGAATCAACCTGTTGCGCGAAGGCCTTGACATTCCCGAGGTTTCACTGGTCGCCATACTGGATGCCGACAAGGAAGGGTTCCTTCGATCCGAGCGCTCCCTGATCCAGACCATAGGTCGCGCCGCCCGGAACCTGAACGGCCGGGCGATCCTGTATGCCGACAGAATGACCGATTCCATGGCCAGAGCGATTGGAGAGACCGAGCGCCGGCGCACGAGACAGGTTGCGCACAACCTGGCCCACGGCATCACGCCGCGCAGTATCGTCAAGCAGGTGCGCGATCTGATTGATGGCGTTTACAGCGAAAAAGCCGGCAAGGAAGCTGACCGCATGGAGCAAGACGCAATCCAACGCGCCATGGTGGAGGACATGTCCGAAAAGGACATATCCCGCGAAATAAAGCGACTCGAGAAGCTGATGCTGGAACACGCCCGCAACCTGGAGTTTGAAAAGGCAGCCCGGGTTCGTGATCAATTGGCACTGTTGAAGGTGCGCGCCTTTGGGGCCGCCGGAGACGACCACGTTGCGCCCATGACGGAGGCCACACCGGGTTCTTGAGGGACTTTGGTGACCGGCGCGACCGTAGCGATCAATAACAGACCAAACAGTTTGTTTACCCGAGCAAATTATTTGGTCTTATGTTATACTTGACAACGTTAGTCAAGAACGTTACCGCGCGGCGCGGCGTACCCCCCGAGGCTGCCCTCTGAGCTGCGAAGTGCGCTGAAGTCCGGTTCTGCGGAGCCCCGGGCTTCTTGATTAGCGTCTTAACCCATCGAGAAGGATCCTGTCATGCGTCTCACCACCAAAGGTCGCTTTGCCGTCACGGCCATGATCGATCTGGCCTTGCGTCAGAACAGTGGCCCGGTCACGCTGGCCGCAATCAGCCACCGGCAGCAGATTTCGTTGTCGTACCTCGAACAGCTCTTCGGCAAGCTGAGGCGCCATGAGCTGGTGGAGTCCACACGGGGCCCCGGTGGCGGCTACACACTGGGCCGCAAGGCCTCCGAGATCACCGTAGCCGATATCATCGTGTCCGTGGATGAGCCGATCGATGCAACGCAATGTGGTGGCAAGGAAAATTGCCTTGGCGATGCCGGTCGCTGCATGACGCATGAACTCTGGGCATCCCTCAACCAGCGAATGGTGGAGTTTCTGGATTCGGTCAGCCTGCAGAAGCTTGTGGATGATCAATTGGCCAAGGGCGTGCAGATCGAGGACAAGCCCGCCGTCAAGCGGGCGATCCATAGCATGCCGGTGTCAAAAGCGGTTCGGGTCAACGCCCCGAATTCCGTTTTCGCGCTTGGCAATGCCTTCGCCAAATCCTGAGGGGCAACGCTCCGAGTTCTTCTTCAATCAACCATATCTTGAGTCAACTTATGGACACGACCCCGCATTTTCCGATTTACATGGACTACGGCGCCACGAACCCGTGCGACCCCCGTGTGGTGGATGCCATGATCCCCTGGCTGCGTGAGCATTTTGGCAACCCGGCGTCGCGTAGCCACGCATGGGGCTGGGAAGCTGAAGCCGCTGTTGAAAAGGCCCGTGAGCAGGTGGCGGACCTGATTGGCGCCGACCCGCGTGAAATCGTCTGGACGAGTGGCGCCACTGAATCGAACAACCTGGCGCTCAAGGGTGCTGCCCACTTCTACAAGAGCAAAGGCAAGCATCTGATCACGGTCAAGACCGAGCACAAGGCCGTGCTCGACACCATGCGTGAACTCGAGCGCCAGGGCTTCGAGGTCAGCTACCTGGACGTGCAGGAGGACGGCCTGCTGAATTTCGACGTCCTCAAGGCGGCGATCCGGCCCGACACCATCCTGATCAGCGTGATGTTCGTGAACAACGAAATCGGCGTGATCCAGGATATCCCGGCCATTGGCGCGCTGTGCCGCGAGAAGGGCATCTTTTTCCATGTGGACGCTGCCCAGGCAACTGGCAAGGTGGATATCGACCTCAAGACGCTGCCGGTGGACCTGATGAGCCTGGCATCGCACAAGACCTATGGCCCCAAAGGTATCGGGGCGCTTTACGTGCGACGCAAGCCACGCGTGCGGCTGGAAGCACAGATGCACGGGGGTGGTCACGAGCGCGGCATGCGCTCGGGCACGCTGCCGACGCACCAGTGCGTGGGCATGGGTGAAGCGTTCCGTCTTGCGAAGCTGGAGATGGCTCAGGACAACGCCAAGGCCAAGGCCCTGCATGATCGCCTGATCAATGGGCTGAAGGATGTCGAGCAGGTCTTCCTCAACGGTCATCCCACGCAGCGCGTGATGCAGAACCTGAACATGAGCTTCAACTTCGTCGAAGGCGAATCACTCATCATGGGTATCAAGGGCTTGGCGGTGTCGTCCGGCTCGGCCTGCACGTCGGCGTCGCTTGAGCCCAGCTACGTCCTGCGTGCCTTGGGTCGCAGCGACGAACTCGCCCACAGCAGCCTGCGCATGACGATCGGCCGCTGGACCACCGAGGAAGAAATTGACTACGCCATCGATACGATCCGGCAAAACGTGGGAAAACTGCGTGATTTGAGCCCCCTGTGGGAGATGTATCAGGATGGCATCGACATTTCCACCATCCAGTGGACCGCTCACTGATTCATTCAACGAGGTAAACCCAATGGCATATTCTGAAAAAGTTGTCGAGCACTACGAAAATCCGCGCAACGTCGGCTCCTTCGACAAGGGTGACGATTCGGTGGGTACCGGCATGGTCGGTGCGCCGGCCTGCGGCGATGTGATGAAGCTCCAGATCAAGGTCAACCCGGTCACGGGCGTGATCGAGGACGCGCGTTTCAAGACCTACGGTTGCGGCTCCGCGATTGCGTCCAGTTCACTCGTGACCGAATGGGTCAAGGGAAAAACCCTGGACGAGGCGGCGGCGCTTAAAAACAGCCAGATCGCCGAAGAACTGGCGCTTCCCCCGGTGAAGATCCACTGCTCGATTCTTGCAGAGGATGCCATCAAGGCGGCCGTGGACGACTACAAGAAGAAGCACACCCACTGAGACTGGCATCGACATGGCTGTGACATTGACAGAAGCTGCCGCCCGGCACGTGACCCGTTACCTGGCCAAGCGCGGCAATGGCGTAGGGGTACGCCTGGGCGTCAAGACCACGGGTTGCTCCGGGATGGCCTACAAGCTCGAGTACGTGGACGAAATAGCGCCGGAAGATCTGGTATTCGAGGGCCACGGCGTGAAGGTGCTGATTGATCCCAAAAGTCTGGCTTACATCGACGGCACTGAGCTCGACTTCGTCCGTGAAGGCTTGAATGAAGGCTTCCGGTTCAACAATCCGAACGAACGCGACCGTTGTGGTTGTGGAGAAAGTTTTCGGGTGTGATGATCCCGCGTCCAGGGGGGCCGCCAGCGCGTCATGTCCTGGCGGCTTTTTATTGATATGAACCTGCAATCCAATGATTTCGAGCTCTTTGGCATTCCCCAGCAGTTTGCGCAGGATCGCGACGTGCTGGACGCTCGCTGGAAGGAACTGCAGCGCGAAGCGCATCCTGATCGTTTTGCCGCACAGGGCGGCGCGGCGCAGCGGGTCGCCATGCAGTGGTCGGTGCGCGTCAATGAGGCCTACCAGCGGCTGAAGGACCCCCTTAAACGCGCGGCATACCTGTGCGAGTTGAACGGCGCCCCGGTGAATGCCGAGAACAACACCGCCATGCCGGCGGCGTTCCTGATGCAGCAAATGGAATGGCGGGAGGCGCTGGAGGATGCCTGCGAGCTTGCTGAACTCGAGGAACTGGCGGAAGCGGTTGCGCAGTCGCGCCGTGCCAGCCTGCAGACCTGTGGCGCGATGATCGACCAGGCGCAGGATTTTGAACAGGCCGTCGCGCAGGTCAGGGCCTTGATGTTCATTGAGCGGTTCGCCCAGGAGGTCGATATTCGCCTGGATGCCTGGCATGACCGGATGGACACCGCTGGCGGTGGACAATAGTCCGCTTGCGGGGAAATTCCTATGCCCCATTGACTCGCATGAACGCAAATTTTCACGAATAGAACATGGCGCTCCTCCAGATATCCGAACCCGGCCAATCCCCCGATCCCCACCAGCGCCGCGTTGCCGTCGGCATAGACCTCGGGACGACGCATTCCCTGGTGGCGGCGGTCCGCCACGGTGTTGCGGAATGCTTGCCTGACGCTGAAGGCCGGGTGATCCTGCCCTCGGTCGTGCGCTACCTCCCGGGTAACGGCCGCCAGATTGGCTTTGACGCGCTGGCCGCCGAGGCGTCTGACCCCGAGAACACGATTGCTTCGGTGAAGCGTTTCATGGGGCGAGGCCTTACCGACATTGCCGGACGGGAAAAACTGCCGTACCGTTTTGTCGACAAGACCGGCATGGTTTCTTTGCAGACCGTGCAGGGGGAAAAATCACCGGTCGAAGTCAGCGCCGAAATTCTCGCCACATTACGCTATCGTGCCGAAGACACATTCAGCGACGACTTGTTCGGGGCCGTGATCACGGTGCCCGCCTACTTCGACGACGCCCAACGCCAGGCGACGAAAGACGCGGCGCAGCTCGCCGGCATCAATGTCCTTCGGTTGATCAACGAACCCACTGCGGCGGCGATCGCCTATGGTCTGGACAACGCCAGTGAGGGGGTCTACGCCGTGTTTGATCTCGGCGGCGGCACTTTCGATATCTCCATCCTGCGGCTGACCCGGGGCGTTTTCGAGGTCATCGCCACCGGTGGCGACTCTGCGCTGGGCGGTGACGACTATGACCGGGCCCTGGCGGACTGGGTGCTTCAACAAGCGGGTGTCCAGGCCTCGACGCCGGCTGACAAGGCGCGTGTGAAGGCAACGGCCCGCGCGGTGAAGGAAGCGCTTACCGCTACTGATTCAGTAGCATTTAATGTCCATTTGACGCTGGGATCAATCCAATTTGACGTAAAAATCCCGGATTTCGAAGCGGTGACCGCTTCGCTGACCGCCCGGACCCTGAGTGCGGTGCGCAAGGCGCTGCGCGACGCAAGGCTGACCCGCGACGAGGTTCAGGGGGTGGTCATGGTCGGCGGCTCCACCCGCATGCCGCAAGTCCAGCGGGCCGTCGCTGAATTCTTCGGCCGCGCCCCGCTCAACAACCTCAATCCCGATGAGGTGGTGGCACTGGGCGCGGCGATCCAGGCCAACCAGCTCGCCGGCAATGACACGACGGGCGATCTGCTGCTGCTCGACGTCATTCCGCTGTCCCTGGGCATCGAGACCATGGGCGGGCTGGTGGAACGGATCGTGCCGCGCAACCAGACGATTCCCACGGCGATGGCGCAGGACTTCACGACGTACAAGGATGGGCAGACGGCGCTGGCGCTGCATGTCGTGCAGGGTGAGCGCGACCTGGTGGCGGACTGCCGCAGCCTTGCACGCTTCGAGTTGCGGGGGATTCCCCCCATGGCCGCAGGCGCTGCGCGCATCCGCGTGACGTTCATGGTGGATGCCGACGGTCTGTTGAGCGTCAGCGCCAAAGAGCAGGGCAGTGGCGTGGAGGCGAAGATCGACGTCAAGCCCTCTTATGGCCTGTCAGACGACCAGATCGCTACCATGCTGCGCGACAGCTTCACCACGGCCGAAGCCGACATGAAAGCCCGCGCCCTGGCCGAGGCCCGGGTCGATGCCGACCGCATGCTGCTGGCCACCCAAAGTGCGCTGGATGCTGACGGGCAATTGCTGAGCGCCGAAGAGCGCGACGCCATCAGTGGCCTGATGCAGGCCCTGCGTGCCACGGTTGCTGGCAGCCAGGACGCCAAGGCAATCGAAGACGTGACGACAGCGCTTGCCAAAGGCACCGAAAATTTCGCGGCCGAACGTATGAACCACAGCATCCAGAAAGCCCTGGCGGGCAGGACTGTGGAAAGCATCTAAGGAACAACCATGCCAGTCATCAGAATTCTTCCCCACCCGGAGTACTGCCCTGCGGGCGCCGAAGTCACCGCGCCCGCCGGCACGTCGATCTGCGAGGCACTGCTGGACAACCACATCAACATCGAGCATGCCTGTGACATGAGTTGCGCCTGCACCACCTGCCACGTCATCGTTCGGGAAGGGATCAAATCCCTGAATGAAATGGACGAAAACGAAGAGGATCTGCTGGACCGGGCCTGGGGGCTGGAGCCTGATTCCCGCCTGTCCTGCCAGGCGTTCCTGGCCCAGCAGGATGTCACCATAGAGATCCCCAAATACTCGATCAACCACGCCAAAGAGAATCATTGATGTCCCGGCAGATCGTTCTGGATACCGAAACCACCGGTCTGTCTGCAGACGGTGGCGACCGCATCATCGAGATCGGCTGTGTGGAATTGCTGAACCGCAAGCTGACCGGCAATAACCTTCATTTTTATCTGAACCCTCAGCGCGACAGCCACGAAGACGCGCTCAAGGTTCACGGCATCAGCAATGAGTTCCTGCGTGACAAGCCGAAATTTTCAGAAGTGGCCCAGGACATCCTGCACTACCTCCAGGGCGCGGAAATCATCATTCACAACGCAGCGTTCGACGTCAGCTTCCTGAACAAGGAACTGGACTTGATTGGCAAGCCGCCGTTTGCCGATTTTGTCGACAGCGTGACGGATACGCTGGTCATGGCCAAGGAAATGTTTCCTGGCAAGCGCAACAGCCTGAATGCCTTGTGCGACCGGCTGGGGGTCGACAACTCGGGGAGAAAGTTGCACGGCGCACTGCTCGACGCCGAATTGCTGGCCGATGTTTACATCAACCTCACGCGTGGCCAGGACGCACTGCTGATCGACCTGGGTGCGGTGGAGGGCGCTGAGCCGGGCGTGGTCAGTATCGATCTCCGTGGATTCGTACTTCCTGTGCTTGCAGCCAGCGACCAGGAACTCGGTGCACACGCAGAGATGCTCGCGGGGATCGACAAAGCCAGTGGCGGCAGGACAGTGTGGCGCCAAGCCGAGGCAGAACGGGAAAAGTCTGTGGCATAATTTAAGGCTTCCCCGCAGTCAACGCTGCAGCGGAACGGGAGATTAGCTCAGGGGTAGAGCACTGCATTCACACTGCAGGGGTCACAAGTTCGAAACTTGTATCTCCCACCAGAATCCGAACCTCGTAAGTCCTTGATTTACGGGGTTTTTTTGCGCCATGATTCTGGAAATGTCCCAATGGCCCTCTCCGGTTCTGCAGCACAGGCACGCTGCCCGACATTCAGGTCGATGCTTTGACAAGCGTCCAGCTACTTCGTCGCGAAAGGGGCTCCGACCAGCGTGGATCCGGCTTTGAGGTTCTTTTTCGCAAACCAGCCCTGGTTCATTTCCAGCACAAAGCGCACCGGCTTCGTCGAGCAGTGGGAGGCCTCCGTCTGCGGCTGCATGTCGGCCAGGTTCGTAATCGTGCCATCGTCGGCCACAAAAGCGGCGGTCAGTGGCAGCAACGTGTTCTTCATCCAGAAACACTGGATGGCTGGCTGCTCGAAGACAAACAGCATCCCTTCATGCTGGGGCATTTCCCGGCGGTACATCAGGCCCGTCTGTCGCTGTGCCGGTGTTTGAGCCACTTGCGCGTCAATCTGGTGCATGCCCGCGGAAAGTTTCACGCGTTGAAGGTTCATTTGGGGTGCGTCCTGCGCGAGGGCGGCACCGCTGAAGTTCAGGCCGAGCACGGCGATGGCATGAAAGACGTAAGCGCTGACACGCGGGGGACTCAGGGGGTTCAGATGCATGAAAACAACTCCGGTTCGGTACAGCCAGTGCGGGACCGCCATAAAAAATGCCCGCCAAGGCGGGCATTTTGAATCAATTCGCAATGAATTACTTGGCGGCGGAAGCGGCTGCCTTCGGCGCAGCAGTCTTCGAAGACTTGGTGGTCTTCTTGGCTTTCTTTTCCTTCTTGGGGGCAGCGGCCTTGTCGGCGGCTGCAGCGGGCTTGGCTTCGGCGGTGGGAGCTGCTTTGGCAGCAGCAGGAGCCGCGGCGGGAGCAGCAGCAGGTGCTGCGGCGGGAGCCTGGGCGTAAGCGCCAACAGCGAACAGACCAGCGATCAGGGCGGCGAGGACTTTATTCATTTTCAGTTTCCGTGAGTGAAGAGAATGGCTTTTGAAATTTCTTCCGTTTCGGGGAAGACCCATCCGCAACGGCGATCAGAAGCACCTGGTTGACAATGTTCCACAATTTTCTAGCGCGTAAAATTCAGTGGGGTTCCACCCGACCCGAGACTATTCAGGCCATTCAGTCCTACCCGGAGACTAATTCCCATGTACCAACACATCAAGGTGCCCGCCGAGGGCCAGAAGATCACCGTCAATGCCGACATGTCGCTGAATGTGCCGGACCAGCCGGTCATTCCATACATCGAGGGTGACGGCACGGGTTTTGACATCACGCCCGTGATGCTGAAGGTGGTGGATGCAGCCGTCGCCAAAGCCTATGGCGGCAAGCGAAAAATTCACTGGATGGAGGTCTATGCGGGCGAGAAGTCAACCCGGATCTACGGTCCGGACGTGTGGCTTCCCGAAGAGACGCTGGCGGCCCTGCGTGAATACGTCGTCTCCATCAAGGGGCCGCTGACCACGCCGGTGGGCGGCGGCATTCGCTCGCTGAACGTCGCGCTGCGCCAGGAGCTCGATCTCTATGTCTGTCTGCGCCCGATCCAGTATTTCAAGGGCGTGCCTTCGCCGGTGAAGGAGCCGGAAAAAACCCACATGGTGATCTTCCGCGAGAATTCCGAAGACATCTACGCGGGCGTCGAATTCGAAGCCCAGTCCGAAAAGGCCCGCAAGCTCATCAAGTTCCTGACCGAAGAGATGGGCGTGACCAAGATCCGCTTCCCCGACACCTCGGGGATTGGCATCAAGCCGGTCTCCATCGAAGGCACCGAGCGACTGGTGCGCAAGGCGATTCAGTACGCCATCGACAACGACAAGCCCAGTGTGACCATCGTGCACAAGGGCAACATCATGAAGTACACCGAAGGCGGCTTTCGCGACTGGGCCTATGCGCTGGCGCAAAAGGAGTTTGGCGCCGAACTGATCGACGGCGGCCCGTGGTGCCGGTTCAAGAACCCGAAGACGGGCAAGGACATTGTGGTCAAAGACAGCATTGCGGATGCCTTCCTGCAGCAGATCCTTCTGCGCCCGGCCGAGTACAGCGTGATCGCCACGCTGAACCTCAACGGCGACTACATCTCCGACGCGCTGGCCGCGCAGGTGGGCGGCATCGGCATCGCGCCGGGCGCGAACCTGTCGGACACCGTGGCCTGTTTCGAGGCGACGCACGGCACGGCGCCCAAGTACGCCGGCAAGGACTACGTGAACCCGGGGTCCGAAATCCTGTCCGCCGAGATGATGCTGCGCCACATGGGCTGGATCGAAGCGGCAGACCTGATCATCAGCTCGATGGAGAAGTCCATCGCCAGCAAGAAGGTGACCTATGACTTCGCCCGCCTGATGGACGGCGCCACGCAGGTCAGTTGCTCGGGGTTTGGACAGGTCATGATTGACCACATGTGACAGCCGCCAGCGCCGTGGAAAGACGGTTGGCGATGAACCCTGGATGATTGATTTCACTGGGGTTTTTTGCTTTTTCCCCGGTGCCATGAGTGCCATGAACGCAGCGCCGGGCCACCCCACGCCAACTCGCACAACGGTGCGCAGCACAAAGGGTTGTGCGTGAGCGCCATCGCGGGCATCGTCCATTTCGACGGACGCCCGGTGGAGCCCGACCAGATCGAGGCCATGGCCGCAGCCATGCGCCTTCGCGGCCCCGACGGACTGACCCACTGGCGTTCAGGGAATGCGGCACTCGGCCAGTGCATGCTGCGCACCACGCCCGAGTCACTGGAAGAAGCGCAGCCGCTGAGCAATGAGGATCAAAGCCTGGTCCTGGTCATGGACGGGCGGGTGGACAACTTTGAAGAATTGCGTCGGAAACTGCTGGGCAAAGGGGCCGAGCTCCGCACGCACGCGGATGCGGAACTGGTGCTGCGGGCCTTTGAGGTCTGGGGCGATGATTGCCTTGGCCATATCGTCGGCGAATGCGTCTTCTTTATCTGGGACGCCCGTCGCCAGCGCTTGTTTGGCACCCGTGACGGCGCGGGTGCCCGGCATTTCTACTATCACCAGGGCAAAGGCTGGTTCGCCTTCGCCTCGGAGATCAAAGGCTTGCTGGCGCTGCCGCAGATCGAACGCCGCCTGAACGAAACCCGCCTGCTTGACTACCTGGTCGAGGAATTCGACCGGGACGACGAAGTCGGCACCTTCTACCACGGCATCGTGCGCCTGCCAGCCGGCCACGCGATGACGGTCACCTCCGCAGGCGCGCGCATCTGGCGCTGGTGGAGCCCGGGCGAACTGACCGAGCAGAAGTTCAGCTCCCTGCAGGAATGCACCGAGGCCTTCATGGATCAGCTGCGGGTTGCCGTGAAGTGCCGGCTGCGCAGCATCAAGCCGGTGGGGGCCATGCTCAGCGGCGGGCTGGATTCATCGACCATCGTCGGGCTGATCAGCAAGGAATTCCGGGGTGAGCTGCAGGGGCCACTGCGCACCGTCTCGCTCATTCGCGAGGACCGCGAGGCCTGCCCTGACTGGCGCAGCATTGATGGAATCCTCCGGGCCGACCCCTGGCTGCAACCGACCATCCTCACTTCTGCCGTGGTCGATCACATGTGGCAAAGCCATCTGGACAGCATCGCGCTTGCGGACGAACCCTTCAGTGTGTTCAACGGTCTGACCTATGGCTTGACCTATGCCGCCGGTCGCGAGGCGGGTTGTGGCGTGATGCTGGATGGGATGGCCGGCGATGTGCTGTTCTACAGTCTGGACAAGACCACCGGTCTGGTTGCCCGCTCTGCACACTTAGGCCAATTACCGGCGCTGGCGAAGGCCTATCGCTTCCATGGCGCAGCGGCTGGCCCTTGGGGCGACTTGTTGGCCGCGCTGCCCGGCGCTCTGGCGCCGGATTGGGCGCGCGTCCTGCTGCGTCCGCCGGTGCGCAGGCTGCGGGACGCGCGCGCGCTGCGATCGGGCGACCTGGCGCGCCTGCGCCCGCAGGTGGCCCGGGCTTACCTGGCGGACAAGCGCGCGGCGGCTGACGCGAAAGGGCAGAACAGCCCCGCCAATGACCAGCAGGCCCATGCCGCCAACTTCACCTCCGGGCTGATCTCCTTTGGGCACGAGGTGTATGGCCCGCTGGCGCTGGCGCACGGCGTGGAGCCGCGCAGCCCGTTCTCGGACCGGCGCCTGATCGAATTCGCCATCCGCATGCCGCTGCCGGCCAAACTGGCGCTGCCTCGTTACAAGCACCTGCTGCGCGCGGGAACTGCGGGCATGCTGCCGGTGTCGGCCCGGGAGCGCGCCGACATCGGCGGTCATCCGGGCTGGACGTTTTTCCACCGGCTAGCCGATGGGATCGCCAGGGGAAATCCGCAGGCCTGGGCCGCCGCCGCGCAGGCCCAGGGCCTCACACGGTGGATCAATCCGGGAAAACGTCACGCCAGACAGTGGTTCTCAGGCTCGGAAAAATCCTATGATCGAGAACTTAAGTTATCGCGGCGACTCATATTGATGCAGTTTCTGAAAGCCCACAGCGGAGCCGTATCGCCCGCCGATGTGGCGCAAGGCGAACCCTGATGACGATCAAGACACCACAGACACCTTTCTGCTCCCTGCCGGCTTTGATGCCCGGAAATGACCAACGAGCGCCCAAGTCGCCATACCATGCACCGCAGTTGACGCGGTTTGGGGAGGTGAGGTGCCTGACTCAAGGGGGAAGCAAGGGGAAACCGGAAAACCAAGCTTGGCAAACGCACAGAGCAAAACCTTAGTCTGTCAGCTGCTTCTTTTAATCGCCGTCAGGGGGCAGCTCAGATGGGGACAGATTGGGTGCCGGATGCATTCATCGGGGTTGTCGATTTGAGAGGTACGAACTGACGCAATGCCAGCTGCTGCGGAAAAGCGGAATCAGGCAATTTCAACATTCAGGGAAACGAGGAGGCAACCAAAATGGCGAATGCGCAACCCACCTTCACATCGACAGCAGGGAGCCCCGGCGCGCAGGTGCGTCCCATTGGAGCGGGCAGGGATTCGGCTCAAGGCGTGCTGGTCGACCCTGACGACAAGATTGTGGTGTCCGGCCAAACCGAGACAGCTGGAAACTACGACTTTTTCCTGACGCGGCTGAACGCGGACGGCACGCTGGACACCGGTTTTGGCATCGGCGGAAAACGTGTCGTTCCAATCGGCACGGACGACGACTTCGGGTTCAACGTGGCGCGGCAAGCTGATGACGGCTCGCTGATCGTTGCTGGCTGCACCTGGAACGGCACCAATTACGACGTGAGTGTCATCCGCGTCACGGCAATGGGTGTGCTTGACACTACTTTCTCGGGCGATGGCATCGCCACTGTCCACCTCGGTGGTCAAGACTATGCCCAGAGCGTCACCGTCCAAGCCGACGGCAGCATCCTGGTGGCGGGCGACACCAGTGCGGAGGGCGGCGGGTTCAGTCTGGTGCGTTTGAGCTCGACTGGCGTGCCCGATATGACGTTTGGCGGTGGTGACGGATCGGTCGTGGTGCCGGTCGGCTCCGGCGGTTTGGGCGTTGGATACAGTCACGTTGTGCTGGGTTCCGGGCCGGGTGCCGGGAAAATCCTCGTCGGCGGCTACAGCTACAACGGCACCGATTACGACTACAGCGTGATCCGCCTGAACGCCGATGGCACGGTGGACACAAGCTTCGGCACTGACGGCACCGGCAAGGTCATCATCGCGGCCACAGGACAGGACGAATACGGCATGAACCTGGCGGTCGACAGTCAAGGCTGCATCCTGCTGGCCGGTGCCACCGGTCCTGCCGAAGGGCTTTACCAGTTTGGTGTGATCCGTCTGACCGCGTCGGGCACGATTGACACGTCCTTTGGCGGCAACGGCTTTGTGGCCGCTCCCGTTGGCACCGACGACTTCGCCATATGCCT
>JAABRA010000010.1 GCA_011391155.1 Burkholderiales bacterium | reverse complement strand
CTGCGCGGCCTGGATGTTGAAGATGAAATCACAGCCGGGCGCGGCGATGTCGTAGTTCAGCTCAATTGAGAATTTCAGTCGGACCATGGGTGCTTTCAAGGGGACGCGCCGCAGAGGGCCGCGAGAATCAGGGGTGGCCGCCATACCGGCCTTCAGGCCATTTTGAAGCCCATCGGCCAGTTGTGCCGTGCGCTACCGCACCGAACCGAAGCCAAAAATCCCCCAAGCCCGCCCTGTTCACGAGAATTCCGCAAGAACCGCGCCCGTTCGGCCCGCGGCACGAATCACTGAACCTGTCGCCCCAGCAGGCCCGAGATGCGCCGCAACAGCCATTTCGGCGTGCTGCGCGAGGCCAGCATCGCCGCCTGGTTGACGACACCCGGCACGCAGATCACATCGCCCTGCATGCAGGCGTCGAAACCCTGGCGCGCCACATCGGCCACATCACCGATCAGGAAGCCCGGAATGCGCGACACCTGCGGATTGGCGCCCACCGCCTGGTCCAGCATGCCGGTGGCGGTGATGCCGGGGCACAGGGCGGTGATGCTGACGCCCGTGCCGCGCAGTTCCTCCGACAGCGACTCGGTGAGCGACAGCACGTAGGCCTTGCTGGCGGCATAGGTGGCCAGCGACGGCACCGGCTGGAAGGAGGCAATCGAGGCGACGTTGAGCACCCGACCCGCGCCACGCGCCACCATGGCTGGCACGAAGGCCGACAGCATGGCCGTCAGCCCCGAGATGTTGAGGTCGATCATCTGCTGGTGGCTGGTGGCACTCATGGCGGCAAAGCGGCCCTGGGCCAGCACGCCGGCGTTGTTGACCAGCACGTCCACCGGCACGCGGGCCCGCTTCAGCCGGGCCGCGAGGGCTTCAGCCGCGCCCGGCCTGGACAGGTCGGCGGGCTCGACCCGGACCCGCACGCCATGGCGAGCCGACAAAGCGACAGCCAGCGCCTTGAGCTTGTCGGCGCTGCGCGCCACCAGCACCAGGTCGTGGCCAGCCGCAGCGAACAGGCCGGCCAGCGCCTCGCCAATGCCGGACGAGGCGCCGGTGACCAGGGCGGTGGGCCTATTTTTTGCAGCAGACAGCATGAGGACTCCAATCCGTCATCCCCGACTTGATCGGGGATCCATGGAACGATCGCGGGGGAAGGCCAGGGTAAGGACTCACTCAATCCACCAGCATGGCATAGACCATGTCGCGGAACAGCGGTCGGTAGAACTCGCGCTGGTTCGGCGCCTGGATCATCAGGATGGCAAACAGTTCTTCGGCGGGGTCCACGAAGAACGTGGTGCCGGCGATGCCGCCCCAGTAGTACATGCCGGCCGACCCGGGTGTGGGCGCAATCCCCGTCGCAAGGCGCACCGCAAAGCCCAGGCCGAAGCCGTGCCCCGGCGGCAGCAATGCGGCACTGGCCCCCGGCGCGACCGGAATCGTGCCCAGATGGTCGGCCGTCATGTAGTCGACGATGCGAGGGCCCAGCAGGCGCACACCGTTGAGCGCGCCCCGGTTCAGCATGAACTGCAGGAAGCGCGCGTAATCGCGCGCGGTGGACACCAGCCCGCCACCACCGCCTTGCATCAGGCCGGGTTCGCGGAAGTCGGTGACGACCATGGCTTCGCCACCGTCAGGGTCGTGCGCAAACGGTTCGGCCAATCGCGCCAGGTGCGCCGGCGGCACGGTAAACCCGGTGTCGGTCATGCCCAGCGGCTCGAAGATGTGCTCCTTCAGGTAAGCACCCAGGGTCTGGCCGCTGATCACCTCCACCACGCGGCCCAGCACGTCGGTGGCGCGGCTGTACTCCCACCGGCTGCCCGGATGAAACCTCAGCGGGATGCCGGCCAGGAGTTCGCAGAAGGCGGTGTTGCTGCGCTCGCGCGAACCGATCTGCACCGCTGCGTACTCGCGCTGCACATACGATTCGCCCAGGAATTCGTAGGTCAGGCCGGCGGTGTGGCGCAGCAGGTCCTGCACCGTCGCGGGCCGTGCCGGCGCTTCGAGCCACACGGACCCGACCTGCTCCACCGCCACCTGCTGCGCGGCGAATTCCGGCAGATATTTCGCCACCGGATCGCTCAGCAACAACCGGCCCTGCTCCATCAGCATCATGGTGGCCACCGAGACGATGGGCTTGGTCATCGAGTAGATGCGGAAGATCGAATCGCGCGTCATGGGTGTGCCGGCAGCCGGGTCCTGGCGGCCAAGGTGCTCGAACAGCGCCACCTTGCCGCGCCGCGCCACCAGCGCCACCGCGCCGGGCAGGCGCTGGCGGTCAATCTCGGACTGCAGCACGTCGAGCAGGCGCTGGGCGCGCCGAGGGCACAGGCCGACGTCGGCCGGCGTGGCAAAAGGCAGGGTATTCATGGTCGTCCGCTCACCTCAGGCGCCGTACCGCTGGCGGGCCAGCGCGGCGCCCTGCGCCAGCGCCTGCAGCTTGGCCTGGGCGACCTCGCGGCTCATCGGCGCCAGGCCGCAGTTGGTGCAGGCGAAGAGACGGTTCTTCGGCACGAATTGCAGCGCCGTACCGATGGTGTCGGCCACCTGCTCGGGCGTCTCGATCACGTCGCTGGCCACGTCGATCACACCGACCAGCACGTCCTTGCCCTCCAGCAGCTTCATGAGGTGCGGCGGCACGTGCGAGTGGTAACACTCCAGGCTGACCTGCTGGATGCTGCTTTTGGCCAGCGCCGGGAAGATCTGCTCGTACTGGCGCCACTCGTCTCCCAGCGTCTGCTTCCAGTCCACGTTGGCCTGGATGCCGTAGCCGTAGCAGATGTGCACCGCCGTGGTGCACGCGCGACCACTGGGCGCGCTGGTCACGCCCAGGCCCATCGCGGCGCGCTCCAGCGCCTGCACGCCCCAGTCCGCCGCCTCTTTCATGTAAACGTTGAAGGCCGGCTCATCGAACTGGATGATGTCCACCCCATCGGCCTGCAGGGCCAGCGCCTCCTGGTTCAGCAGTTCGGCAAAGGCGAAGGCCATCTTGACCTTGTCCCCATAAAAGCGGTCAGCCACGGTGTCGACGATGGTCATCGGGCCGGGCAGCGTGAACTTGAGTTTCTTCTTCGTGTGCGCCCGCGCCAGTTGCGCCTCGACGGCGTGCACGCGGCCTTTCAGTCGCAGCGGCGCCACCACCTGCGGCACCATCGCGTCGTAGCGGTTGTCGCGGATGCCCATCTTGACCTTGTGCTCGAAGTCGATGCCCTCGACCTGCTCCAGGAAGCCATGCACGAAATGCTGGCGCGACTGCTCGCCGTCGCCCACGATGTCCAGCCCGGCGTCTTCCTGCAGCTTGATCCAGAGCAGCGTGGCGTCAAGCTTGGCCTGTTGCAGTTCAGTGCCCTCGGCCTGCCATTTCGGCCAGAGCTTGTGGGTTTCAGCCAGCCAGGCAGGTTTGGGCAGGCTGCCGGCGATGGCGGTGGGGAAGGCGGTCGTGGGTGCGGTGGACATGGGGCGGCTCCTGGGTTTCCGTGCATTTTGGCATCCGGCGTTTGACCTTGCTGTCACCCCTGGCGCCGCCCGGCTGCGCCGGGGACCGGCTCGAACGCCGCACCACGCCGCGCCGCACCACGCCCGGCCCGGCATCGGGCTCAGGGCGGCGCGCCCCGCCCGTCCTGATACTTTGGGAGCGGCGCGGCGCAATGCATGCAGAAGCGCGCCTCCGGGGCATGCCCCTCGGTCAGGCACTCATGGCAGGTGCGCGTGGTGGGCGCGCCATGGGGCCGCAGGCGCTGCGCGGCCATTTCCGACGTGACGATGCCGGTGGGCACGGCCAACGTGCCCCAGCCCAGCAGCATCATCAGTGAGGCGATCAACCGCCCCAGGTCGGTCTTGGGCGTGATGTCGCCAAAGCCCACCGTGGTCATGGTGGTGATGGCCCAGTAGACCGAGATGGGAATGCTCGTGAAGCCGTTGGCCGGCCCCTCGACCACATACATCAGCGTGCCCATCACCACCACGATCATCAGCACCACCGACAGGAACACCATGATCTTGCGCCGGCTGGCCACCAGGGCGCTGCCCAGCGACTGGTATTCCGACACATAGGCCGCGAGCTTGAAGATCCGGAACACGCGCAACAGGCGCAACACGCGCACGTCGATCAGGGCGTGCAGTTCCGGCACCAGCAAGGCCAGGTAGGTGGGCAGGATGGCCAGCAGGTCAACGATGCCGAAGAAGCTCGTGGCGTAACGCAGGGGGTGCCGCACGCAGGCCAGGCGGGCCAGGTACTCCAGCGTGAAGGCCAGGGTGAATGCCCACTCCATGACCTTGAGGGGCTGGGCCAGGTGGATGTGCAGCGACTCCACACTGTCGGCCACAACGACCACCAGGCTCAGCAGGATCAGTGCGATCAGCCAGCGGTCAAAGCGCCGGCCCGCGGGCGTGTCCGCCTCAAAAATGATGGTGTAGAGCCGCAGCCGCCAGCCCTCCAGGGGCTTGCCCAGGGCCTTTTCGTCGCTGGCAGGTGGAACCGGTGTGGTCATGCGAAGGAACGTTTCATGTCGGCAGGATGGATGGGGCCGATTGTGCCCGCGCGGCGCAGCGGATCAGCTGTTTTGGGTCCGGGGCCAGCACCGCATCGGCACCGGAAGCCGGGTGCCGCAAGTCGGCAACTCCGGATGCTCCCGAATAATGAGTAAACAATGACCATTCGACGCTGGGGAGTGGCCACTTTTTCTCTAAAGGATGGTGAAAGGGTGTACCTGTGCGTGTGCCGCGCCCATTCTGGCGCGCCAAACCATTCTTTATTAAAGTAAAGTGCGCTTATGTTGAATAGCGCAGTTTCTTATTCAAGGTTCATGCGGGGCGCACGCCATGCGCCGTAAAGCCACCGGCCGGTACGCCACCAGCATCGCCGGTGGGGAATCGGTCCGTGCCTTCGTGCCTTTTGCGCTGCCGCCGGTGCCCCCGCTGGACCTGAGCGGCGCCCGGCAGTCCGCGCTGGAAAAGGCCACGCTGGCGCTGGGACGGCTCGACAGCATCGCGCTGCTGCTGCCCGACCCGCAGCTCTTTCTGTACGCCTACGTGCGGCGCGAGGCCGTGCTTTCGTCGCAGATCGAAGGCACGCAGTCTTCCTTGTCCGACCTGCTGCTGTTCGAGCTGGACGAGTTGCCCGGCGTGCCGTTTGACGACGTGGTGGAGGTGTCCAACTACGTCGCCGCGCTGGAGCATGGCATGGCGCGCCTGCGCGAGGGCTTTCCCCTGTGCAACCGCCTGCTGCGCGAAATGCACGTGCATCTGATGGCACGCGGGCGCGGCAGCGACAAGGCGCCCGGCGAATTCCGTCGCAGCCAGAACTGGATCGGCGGCACCCGGCCCGGCAACGCCCGCTTCGTGCCACCGCCGCCGAACGAGGTCGAAGCCTGCATGACGGCGATGGAGCATTTCATCCACCACGCCGACGATCAAGGCGGGGATGCACTTCCGGTCTTGCTCAAGGCCGCCCTGGCCCACGTGCAGTTCGAGACCATACACCCGTTTCTGGACGGCAACGGGCGGTTGGGGCGCTTGCTGATCGCCATGCTGCTGCACGACAGCGGCGCCCTGACTCAGCCCCTGCTGTACCTGAGCCTGTACTTCAAGCAGCACCGCGCCCTGTACTACGAGCTGCTGCACCGCGTGCGCGCCGAGGGCGACTGGGAAGCGTGGGTGGATTTCTTTCTGGAAGGCGTGGAGCAGACCGCCTTTGGTGCGGTACAAACCGCCCGTCGGCTGGTGGACCTGTTCCAGCACGACACCGCCCGCGTGCAGGGCATCGGCCGCAGCAGCACCAGCGCGCTGCGCGTGCTCGACACCCTGCGCCAGCGGCCCCTGTGCAGCGTGCGTCAGCTTGGCGCCAGCGCGGGCATCAGCTTTCCGACGGCGTCCAAGGCCATGCTGACGCTGGTGGACATGGGCATCGCCCGCGAACTCACCGGCCAACGCCGCAACCGGGTGTTTGTGTACGACGCCTATCTGAACATACTCAATGAAGGTGGGGAGGCGCTATGAACACGCCTATCGTCTATTTAGGGAAAGTTCCCGTTCGCCCTGCCATTGCAAGGCGCTTTATTGTTTCGAATAACGACATACAATCGAAACACATGAAGTCAACCTCAGAAGGGAATCACCATGCGACCTGCGACCGCCGATCAGACGAGAGACCGATTTGAACCCGCCCTGCGCGGAGCTTGCGAGAAGTCTGCACGCTCAGTCATGTCCATCATCAGTCGTGAAGCCGCTGGGGGGACTACGTCAAGCGAGGCGCTGGCGGAGCTCGTCGCGTCGTTGACCAGCGTGATCGAACGTTCGGCAGCGCTCCTGCTTGCCGGCAAGCACATCCGTGTCGTTGAAGACGATGAAGCGCTGACGACGCAAGATGCCGCCGATCTTCTCAATGTTTCACGTCCCCATCTGGTCAAGCTGCTCGAAACCGGAAAAATCCGGCAACTACCCAAGGTCGGCCGCCATCGTCGCGTCGCACGCTCTGCCGTACTCCAGTACAAGCGCACCCGCGATGCACAACGGGAATCGGCACTGAAAGAACTCGCGGCACTTTCCCAACGCCATGGGCTTGGCTATTGACCATGCTCCCGGTCGTCGTGCTTGATGCCTGCGTGCTGTATCCGGCGGCGCAGCGCGACCTGTTCATGTGGCTCGCGGCCGAAGGCGCCATCCGTGCGCACTGGACAAACCAGATTCACGACGAATGGATGCGCAATGTCGAACGCGACTACAGTGTTGCTCGCCGTGATCTGGAGCGGATTGCCAAGTTGATGAATCTGGCCAGCGGGGATTCCCTGATTGGACGGTATCGTCAGTTCGAACCCCTATTCCCGAGGACGGACGCCAAAGATCGCCATGTCGCGGCCGCTGCGGTTGCAGCACGAAAACGCTCTGGTTCCGACGTTGCAACGGTCATTACCTGGAACCTCAAGGACTTCAACCACAAAGAACTTGCCCAAGCAGGTCTGGCCGTTGAAAGTCCAGACGTCTTTTTGTGCCGATTGTTTGCCGCATCACCAGAATGCGTCGTTTCGGCATTCGTGCGCATGCGCGACAACCTTCGCAACCCACCCAAGACAACCCAGGAGTGTGCCGACACCCTGTTCGCGCAAGGGCTTGTGTCATTCGCGGCTTTGATCAGGAAATCAATTTGAGCCTGGTTCTTTTTGTCTCCTTTCGTCCTGATCAACGGGTACGAACAATGGAGCTGAAACTACGCCAAGGGCGTGCGAGCCCTGCATGCCTGGTGGCCTTGAAGACCACAGCGATCCCCAAGACTGGAGTGACGCCGCCCCGTGGGTAACACAACCTACAAACATCAACAGGAGCATTCGCAGGTACCGAACCCGGATTCCCGCACCTTATTCAGGTCAAAATAAGCCAATAACGATAGCTAACTATCGCCATAGGACGCTGGGATGATGCCTATTTCACTGGAAAAAAGCGCGTCAGGCCCCTTCCATCTCCTGCAACGTCCGCCACATCACCTTGCCACTGCCGCTCTTGGGCAGCGCCTCGACGAACTGCACTACGCGCGGCACCTTGTAGACGGCCATGTTGTCGCGGCACCAGTCGATGATGTCCTGCTCTGACACCTGGCCCCGGTGGCTCTGGCGCAGCACCACCACGGCCTTGACCGACTCGCCGCGGTAGGCATCCTTGGTCGAAATGATGCAGGCCTCCTGGATGGCCGGGTGGCGGAACATCAGCGCCTCCACCTCGGCCGGCCAGACCTTGAAGCCGCTCGCGTTGATCATGCGCTTGAGGCGGTCGGTCATGAAGAAGTAGCCGTCTTCATCGACCCGCCCCAGGTCGCCGGAGCGGAAGAAACGCTTGCCATCGTGTTCGATGAAGGCCTGCGCCGTGGCGTCGGGGCGTTTCCAGTAGCCCCTGAAGACTTCCGGGCCGCAGATGATGATCTCGCCGGCCTCGCCCTGCGGCAGTTCCCGCAGCGTTTCCGGGTCGATGATCCGCGCGTCGGTGCTCATGAACGGGATGCCCAGGCACTGCTGCTTGGGGGCGTCGGGCGGGTTGGTGTGCGACGGCGCTGCGGTTTCGGTCAGGCCGTAGCCTTCCACGTAGCGCAGGCCGAAAAGGTCGAGCAGGCGCTGCGCCACGGCCTGCGGCATCGCCGCGCCGCCACCGCCGATGGTGACCAGGCTGCTCAAGTCGTATTTCTCGAAGCTCGGGCTGCCCAGCAGGTCGATCACCATGGTGGGGATGTTGGTCCAGTGCGTGACCCTCCAGCGCGAGATCAGCCGGCCGGCCAGTTCGCGGTCCCAGCGCGGCATGATGACCAGCGA
>JAABRA010000009.1 GCA_011391155.1 Burkholderiales bacterium | reverse complement strand
GGCCGATGCTGATCGCGGGGCTGCTGTGGCTGGTGCTGGCGCTGACGTTCTGGGGAACGTTCTCCGGCTGGATCGCCAAGGGGCTCGATCGCCTTGGAGTGCAAACCTGGCTGACCGGGCTGGAACCGCTGTGGCTGGCCAACGGCATTCAGGTCGTCTTGCAAATACTGCTGTTCGTGCCGCTGGTCTACCTCACCGCGCTCATCATCACCGCACTGTTTGCCATGCCGGTGCTGATCCGCATGGTGGCCGAACGCGATTACCCGGAGCTTGCACGCGCCAGCGGCGGCAGCCTGATCGGCAACCTGTGGAATGCGCTCATCGCCATGCTGCTGTTCATTACCTTGTGGGTGGTGACCCTGCCGCTGTGGCTGATCGGCGTCGGCGTCATCGTGCCCTTCATCGCGGCGGCGTATCTGAACCAGCGCCTGTTCCGCTACGACGCCATCGGCGAACACGCCAGCGCCGGCGAAATGACGACGCTGTTCAAAAGCGAGCGCGGCGGCTGGTGGGGGCTGGGCTTGCTAACCGGACTGGTGCAGTTCGTGCCGCTGCTCAATCTGCTGGGGCCGGTGTTCGCGGCGCTGGCGTTCATCCACTTCGGCCTGGCGCGGCTCAGGCAGCAGCGCGCGAAGTCAGTTGCTTGAGGCGTATTGCTGCCTGAAGCCTGCGTCCACATTGATCTCGTGCGCGGTCTGCGCGCCGATCACGCACTGTTCCAGACTTGGCGGCATCACCACCCGCCCGGCGGCATTCACATAGCGCCCGGCCATGATCTCGGCCGCCTGGCGCGGCATGTGCTCGGGCCAGTCCGGTTCGGCATAGCCTTGCGGATACACCGGCCGACCGCCGAAGCCATATTTGTCGCTAGCCCCCAGCGCATGCATCAGCTCGTGGGCGATGACGATATTGTTTTGCTGCGCCTGTTTCGGGTCGGCAAACGCATGCACCACACCGATCAGGCCTTTTTGCAGACCCAGTGAGTGCTCCAGCGCGATGCCGTCCTGCGGCGCGTGATACAGCACGAACAGCTTGATCTTGCCGAGCTGCGGCAGTAGTTGCCCCGACTGCTGATACACCCACCAGCGCAGCTGCAGGCTCCACCCGATGGTTTTCAGCACGCTACCGTCGTGCGGCGGTGCCGGCGGTTTCTTGTCGAGTTCCGGCAGCAGCGTGATCAGCATGGCCTGCTGCTGTTTCACGCCATAGCGCGCCGTTTCGCGCTGCAAAAAAACATTGATGTCGTTGAAGTCGCTCGCCTGCAGCGCACGGATCGTCCCGGCCGCCTGCTCCGAGCCATCGCCGTTGATGGGAATCACCGCCACATCCAGCGGCGCGCGCCAGCCGCGCACCAGGGTTTGCTCCAGCCAGGTCATGCCGATTGCAGCGGCCAGCACACCCAGCAGGATAAGAATACGGAATCGGCGAAAGGTCATGGCAAATCAAAGGATGAGCGGTTTTTCATTATCGGTGAGGTCAGCGCCGGCTTGAGCTGGACGTCGTGCCATGGACGGTAAGACCAAAGTCCAATATTGCTGCCTTGATACCCGGGGTATGGTCATCACGGTGACAAGGGGCTACCCAACCGCACGCTGGACTCGAACGATGAATCGGCCCCAGTACAGCGGCACGGCTCGGGATGCTTGCGGTAAACAATCGGCCAGAACAATGAAAGATCACGGAATATCTGAGGAATTCTCACTGCTCGGCGGCCCGCTTCACCGGATGGGTTGTCGCCTTAGCCTGGTCCGCGGGGGAACCCACACCATCAGGCTGGGGCTGGCGCTCGGCGTGATTCCCTGGCTCATCCTGATGGCACTGGTGCTCATCGAGGGCGCCGGTCATCAGATATTTTCCCCGTCAGTGATCGGCGTACATGCGCGTCTGCTGCTGGCCATTCCCCTGTTCTTCCTGTGCGAATCACTGCTGGACCCGAGGGTGGCGATGTTCGTCCGCACGCTCGTCCGCTCCGAAGTCGTGCCCCCGCATGCACGGCCGGCCCTGGAACCCGAGATCGCCCGCATCAACCGATGGAAGGATTCTTGGGTGCCGGATGCAGCGAGTTTGCTGGCAGCCGTGGTGCTTTCGGTTTTTGCCTCGCAACTGCACATTGCCGGAACGACGGCCGCCTACGATCCGAGCCGCGCCGCGACCGAGATGATGATGGCGGGCCAGTGGTATCTAATCGTCTGTCTGACCTTGTTCCGCTTCCTGATGATTCGCTGGCTCTGGCGGCTGGGCCTCTGGTGTTTTTTCCTCTGGCGCGTGTCCAGACTTGATCTTCAACTCATGCCGACCCATCCCGATGGTACGGCGGGCCTCGGCTACCTGGAAGTCGTGCATGCGCATTTCACGCCCTTGATCCTGGCGATCTCGGTGGTTCAGGCCGCCATGCTGGCGGAGGAATTATCCATTGGCACGACGAGCTTCGAGGCCATTTACCCGGCGTTCGCGCTGGTCCTGGCTGTTGTTGCAGTGCTGTTTCTCGGGCCCCTGTTCATTTTCACGCCCAAACTCTTGGCCTGCCGGGTGAAGGGCTTGAGCGACTACATGGTGTTCGGCTCAGGTTACGTGAACGGTTTCAACAGCAAATGGCTGGGAGCAGCCGACCCGGACCGGGAGCCCCTGCTGGGCACGGCCGACCTGCAGTCGCTGGCCGATCTGGGCAACAGCATCAGCGTCGTCAGAAATATGCGCATCGTTCCGATCAGCCTGCTTCTATTGAAGGACTACGCACTGGCTGCGCTATTGCCGTTCCTGCCGCTGCTCCTGTTCAAGTATCCGGTTGCCGATCTGGCCGAGAAATTCTTCGCGAGATTGACCGGTTTATGAGCGCAGCAGAAAGCAGACTTGCAGCCGCTTGCGATCGGGGGTTCCCCGGCCGGGAATGCGTGAGCGATCCCGTTTGCTCAAACAATCGAACAGGAGGTTTTCATGGCCACCCAGACACCGGAATCGCCTGAGCAAGTGACGAAAGAACAGACCGACCTCGGCGACGGGCACGCTGTGCAGGTCGAGGTCACGACCAAAGTCGTGAAGTCGGCCAACGAACTGGCGGAAGACCGGACGGACCTTGCGACGGGACGCACCCTGATGGCGATGGATCGCTCCCTGATGGCGTGGATTCGGACCGCGCTTTCCATGATCAGTTTCGGCTTCACCATCTACAAGGTTCTTCAAGGCTTCCAAGAAAGCGGAGAAGTCCTGGCGCATGGCTACAGCCCCCGCACCGTCGGCCTGTTCCTGACCGGACTGGGCACCGTCGCGATGGTGGCCGGCACCGTCGAATATTTTGAGCGGCTCAAGATATTGCGCGAATATCACACCGTCAAAACCTGGCGGGCCAGCCTCGTCATGGCCATGATCATGTCCGTCGTGGGCCTGTTCGTGTTCGTGAGCATCATCGCCAAGCTGCTCTGAACATGACCCCGGGATCGAGCGCGATCTACGAAACCGGCGCCGCGGCGCTCGTTTTTGCCGCCACCTTCCTGGTCGGCGGCCGGGTGCATCCTTTCCGGTCGCTGATTCGCGACCGGCGCAGCATTCTTTCGTTTGGCGCCGGCATGTCGGCTGCTTACGTGTTCGTCCACGTCATGCCCGAATTGCACAACGCCCGCCGTGCGTTCGTCGAATCTGTCTCCACGACCCTGCGCTACGAGGGCATGGCCATCTACTTTATTGCGCTGCTGGGATTCCTGCTGTTCTACGGCCTGGAACATCAAAGCAATCGCCTGCGCGGCTCCGGCGCAGAAGGCGAAGTTGGGCCTGCCTTCAAGCTCGACATCAGCGGTTTTGCAGCCTACGTCTGGCTGATGGCGTACCTGCTGGTCAATCACTTCGGGGACAGCCTGGTCTCGATCGAACTGTATGCGGTCGCCCTCGCCTTCCATTTCCTGTCGCTGGACCATTCCCTGCGGCACGAACACGGCGATGCGTACGAGCGGATCGGCCGCTACGTGCTCGCTGGGATGGCCCTGCTCGGCTGGGGGATGGGCCTGCTGTTTGCGCTGCCGGGGCACATCCTGGCCCTGCTGGTGGCGTTCATTTCGGGCGCCATCATTGTGAATGCTCTCATCATGGAACTGCCCGCCGAGAAGGATGGGCGGTTCTTGCCATTCATGGCGGGTGGTTTGGTGTATGGCTTGATTCTGTTACCCCTTGGATAAAAAAAGGAGAAGCAATATGGACGATATCTTGATGCGTTTCGTGGAGAATCTGAACGACCGGGTCACTGGGCCGATGAAGTTCCGGCTGCTGCTGCAGCCGGCCATGGCCGCATTCTTCGCCATCCGTGCGGGATTGAACGACGCCAGGACGGGCAAGCCCCCCTATTTCTGGTCCCTTCTGACCGATCCGGCCCATCGGACCGACATGCTCAAGGACGGCTGGAAGGATGTCGGCAAGGTGTTCCTCATCGCGCTGGCGCTCGATGTCGTCTACCAGATCATGGTGCTGAAGTTCGTATATCCGGGCGAAGCCATCTACGTCGCGTTCGTGCTGGCGATCCTGCCCTATCTGATCCTGCGCGGTCTGGTCACGCGCATTGCCCGGAAGAAATGATTTCGGCGACGAGGTCATGAAACCGTTGCACGGCAAACCGGGCTTGCCTGAACGATTCCCCATCGCCAGCTGGCTGTTCGCCTACAGGCGCGAATGGCTGCGCGCCGATGTCCTCGCCGGACTCACCGTCGCGGCCGTGGTGATCCCCAAGGCGATGGCCTATGCCGTCATCGCCGGCCTGTCGGTCGAGGTGGGCCTGTATACCGCGCTGGCCGCGATGTGCGTCTACCCGCTGCTGGGCAGTTCGCGTCCATTGAGCGTCACCACCACGTCCGCCATCGCCATGCTGGTGGCGGCGCAAATCGCGGCCTCCGTCGCGCAAACCGGCGCCGAGCCAGCTGCGGTGGCGGCCACCCTGGCCCTGTTGGTAGGCGGATTCCTGACCCTGGCAAGAGTGCTGCGGCTGGGATTTCTGGCGAATTTCATTTCGCTGCCGGTGCTGGTCGGTTTCGAGGCTGGCGTTGGTGTGGTCATCATCATCGGGCAATTGAAATCGGTGCTGGGCATCCATGTCACGAGCATGACGACCATCGACATTTTGCTGGAACTGCCCGGAAAACTTCCCGAGGCGCATGGGACGACGATGTTGGTGGCGCTCGTCGGGCTCGCGGTATTGCTCGCGTTGCCGCGCTTGTTTCCGCGACTGTCCGCGCCGCTGGTGTGGGTGGCCTTGAGCATCGCAGCTTCCGCAGTTTTCGGTCTCGAGGCACTGGGTGTCAAATCGGTGGGAACGGTGCCGTCCGGTTTGCCCGCGCTGGCCTTGCCCGACGTGGCACTCGCCGCGCAGTTGTGGCCGGCGGCGCTGGGCATCGCGCTGATGTCGTTCACCGAATCGGTCGCGGCGGCGCGCACCTTCTGCCAGCGTAATGATCCACCGATCAACGCCAACCAGGAACTGCTCGCGCTGGGCGCGGCGAACGTGGCGTCGGCCATGGTGGGGGGGCTGCCCGCCGGCGGCGGCGCATCGCAGACGGCCGTTGCTGACGGGGCGGGCGCACGCAGCCAGATGGCGCAATGGGTCAACGCGGCCGTGGTGCTGCTGTGCCTCTTGCTGCTGTCGCGCGTGATTGGCTTGCTGCCGCAGGCGGCCCTGGGCGCGCTGATTCTGGTTGCGTCCCTCTCGATGATCAAACCACAGGCCTTCCGCGCCATCGCCCGGGTTCGCCGCCTCGAGCTCACGTGGGCGCTGGCAACGCTGGCCGGCGTCATCTTCATCGGCACGCTCGAAGGCATTCTGATCGCGGTGGCGATATCCATCCTGACGCTCTTCTATCAGGCGAATCATCCGCCGGTGTACGCCATCGCCTATAACCGCGAAAAGGACATTTTCCGTCGTGCCGGCGAGCATGCGGATGACGAAACCTTTCCCGGCCTGCTAATCCTGCGTGCCGAAGGCCGCCTGACTTTTGCCAACGCCGCCAACGCCGGGGACAAGATGAAGGCCCTGGTGGCAGAAACGCAGCCGCACGTCATCGTGCTGGAGTGCAGCGCGATTCCGGACATCGAATACACCGCCCTGACCATGCTGACCGACGCCGAGCAGACCCTGCGCGCGCGCGGCATCAGCCTGTGGCTGGCCGGCGTCAATCCCGACCTGCTGAAAACCCTCTCCCGCTCGCCATTGGGCAAGACGCTAGGGCACGAGCGCATGTTCTTCAACCTGCAGAAGGTTCTGGAAGCGTGGCAGGCGCGCTCTGCAAGTGAACGGGAAGGGCATCGCCATGTATGAAAACATGACCATCCTGGCGCTGTTCGTGTTCGTCTACAGCCTGGCCGGCGGACGCCTCGCCAAGTCGCCGGTCAGCGGCGCGATCATCTTCACCGCCTTCGGCCTGGCCCTCGGCCCGCTTGGATTCGGCGTCCTCAAGCTCAATGCGGACGTGGAGCAAATCCGCCTGCTGGCCGAACTGACGCTTGCGCTGGTCCTGTTCACCGATGCCGCCAACTCGAATCTTGGCGTGCTCAGGCAACACGTTCACGTGCCAGGTCGGCTTCTGTTGATCGGACTGCCGCTGACCCTGCTGCTCGGGTTCGGCATCGGCGTGCTCGTGTTCGATGGGCTGACCCTGCTGGAGCTCGCCATCCTGGCGACCATGCTGGCGCCGACCGACGCCGCGCTGGGCAAGGCGGTGGTCACGAACGAATCCGTTCCGCCTCGCATCCGCGAGGGGCTGAACCAGGAAAGCGGCCTGAACGACGGGATCTGTGTCCCGGTCCTGCTCCTGCTCCTCGCCGTGGCCGCGCATCCGGGCGGGCAAGGTGTTTCCCGGATGGCGCTCGAACTGGTCGCAGGGCAGATCGGCGTGGGCGCCGTCGTCGGCCTCGCCTTGACCGTGGTGGCCGCCTGGCTCTTCAAATGGTTCAACCAGCTGGGATGGATCAGCGACAGCTGGCGGCAGTTGCCCGTTCCGGCGCTGGCGGTTGCCTGCTTCGCCCTGGCGCAGTGGCTCGGCGGCAGCGGATTCATCGCCGCGTTCACCGGCGGACTGCTGTTCGGCTGGCTGGCGAAGGCGCGCAAGCACACGCTCCTGCTCGCCGCCGAAGGCACCGGCGATACGCTGGCGCTGATCACCTGGGTCGTTTTCGGCGCGGTCGTGATCGCCCGCGCGGTCGACCACATCACCTGGCCCATCGTCCTGTATGCCGCGCTCAGCCTGACCTTGGTCCGCATGCTGCCGGTTTTCCTGGCGCTCGCAGGCCTGGGTCTGAGCACCAAGGAAAAGCTGTTCATCGGGTGGTTCGGCCCGCGCGGGCTGGCCAGCATCGTGTTCGGCGTGATCGTGCTGGACGCGCACCTGCCCAGCGGGGCCACCCTGGTCGCCACCGTGGTCTGCACCATTCTGCTCAGCATCGTCGTCCACGGGCTCAGCGCCGGCCCGCTGGCGGCAGTACTCAAACGGAAGTCCTGATGGAAAAACAGTCAACCGGAGTGAGCGTGCCCACGAACAAGCCTGTTGGCGCCTACCGGACAGCCACGAATAAACTGGCCTCGGCGCTGCGCATCCTCACCATTCCGCTGGTGATCGTGTTCTATCTTGCCGTCCTGGTTTACAACCTGCACGAAAGCGATCGCCGCTCCCTGACATTGAAACAGGACAGCCCCGCCGCCGACGCCGTGCATGTCAGCCTCAAGATCGTGAACCTGGATGTCGCCCGCGGGGAAATCACTGCACGCATGCGGATCCGCCTGACGGGAAAGCTCGCGAAGGACGAGTTCACCCCGGCCGTGAACCTGCGGTTTCTGGTCAACGCGTTCCAGGGCCCGCAGCGTTTCGAACTGGAACGGGGCGAACGCGTGAGCCCGCTCACAGTGGTGTTTCCGATTGTGGGGGAGCCCAACCTGTATCCGTTCGACACCCATGAGGCCATCCTCGCTTTTGCGGCCACCAAGCCTGGCCAGGAAGTAAAGCCTCCGCCCTCGCCGCCTGCCGCTTCCGGGAAATCCCTCTCCCTCCTCGAGCGGCTGAAGAAGGTTGGCGAAACGGACCCGGGCGAGGCACCGCCGGACCAGGTCAAGCTGGTCGGCAAAACCGAGCTGGCAAGCCGTACGCCGGTTCCGGTGTCGTTCGACCTGTCCGCGTCCATTCCCGGTTTCAAGTTCGACGGGGAAGTCATTAAAACCGGTCAGGAGCAGGTGACCGGCATTCAATTGAAGCTCAGGCGCGCCAACAATGTGATCGTCGCCTCGCTGGGCATCCAGCTGATGATGGTCTTACTGGCACTGAGCATGCTGGCCATGGTGCTGTTTGGAACGATGAAGGGCAAGGGCTCTGCCATCGACCCGCTGTACATCGCGCCGGTCCTGATCTTCGGCCTGCCCGCGCTGCGCGACACCCAGCCCGGCGTCCCGCCGCTGGGGGCGTTCAGCGATTACCTGTCCTACCTCTGGGCCGAAGCCATCGTCGCCGGGTGCACCATCATTTCCATCTGGACCTGGATCGCCCGGCATCGCTCGGACAACGAGCTGCCTGCCCCCGACCCGGAACCCGTTGATGAGGAGAAAACGTCCCGGGAAGGTTAAGCCGACACGGGCAACAGGGATTCTCACGACATCAAGACTTAAGAAACCAGGCGGGGCACCAGGGAGCCTTGCTTCGTGTGGTCAGGCGTCAACGCCACCCCCTTGGGACCAAAGTCCCATGGCCACCGATGGCGTGTGCGCCTAGCATGGTTTCAACAAATCCTTGCCCGCACAGGCCCTACGCATGCAAACACCCCTGACGCATTACCATCTTCTCGCCAAGCCCGCGGGTGCCGCGTGCAACCTGGGCTGCCAGTACTGCTTTTTCCTGTCCAAGGAAAATCTTTACGAGGGCGAGAGCCACCTGATGGACGAGGCGACGCTGGAGACCTACATCAAGCAATTGATGGAGTCGTCGCCCGGCCCACAGGTCGACGTCGCCTGGCAGGGCGGCGAGCCCATGCTGCGCGGACTGGATTTCTACAAGCGCTCGGTCGAGCTGGCTGAAAAATACCGCAAGCCCCACCAGCGCATCCTCCACACCCTGCAGACCAAC
>JAABRA010000008.1 GCA_011391155.1 Burkholderiales bacterium | reverse complement strand
GCCTGCCGCTGCTGTTTGATTTCCCGCAGGACATGGCGCGCGTGCCGGCCGAGGTCAACCGCCTGTCGAACCAGGTGCTGGTGCACACCTATGAGACCGAATGGGGCCGGGTGACGCAGTGATGGGCACGGCAACTTATCCTGCAAGCCGCGCCCGCCGTGAGGCGCCATGAAACGCCGGCAGTTCGTGGCGACCGGCGCGCTGGCCCTGGCCGGCTGTGGCAAGGCGCCGCGCCCGATTCAAGGCGGCTTCACCGGCATCGCCTTCGAGCGCGGGCATCGGCTGCGCCCCGCTGCATCCGCCGCGCCAGGGACGATGCAGGAACCAGGTAGCGCGGGCTCGCTGAGAAGCCCACCCACCATCACGCGCCGGGTCCACACCGTGATCGCGGGCGGCGGCGTGGCCGGCTTGGCGGCGGCGCGGGCCTTGCGCCAGAACGGCATCGATGATTTCGTGGTGCTGGAGCTCGAAGACAGCGCCGGTGGCAACAGCCGGGGCGGCTCGGTGAACGGCATCGCCTGCCCGCTGGGCGCGCACTACCTGCCCGTGCCCGGCGACACCGCGCACGAGGTGCAGGACCTGCTGGAGGAATTCGGCCTGCGCCAACGTTTGGCGGGCCGCTGGCAATATGACGAGCGCCACCTGTGCCACAGCCCGCAGGAGCGGCTATTCTTCAACGGCGAATGGCAGGATGGCCTGCTGCCCATCCAGGGCGTGGGCGCGCAGACGCTGGCGCAATACCAGCGCTTTGCCGCGCTGGTGCGCGCCGCCCGGGCCGCCAGCCCGTTTGCCATGCCGGCTTTCCGGGCACCCGCCTCCACCGCCCACCTCGCGCTGGACGCGCTCCCCTTCCAGGCCTGGCTGGACCGCGAGGGCCTGAGCGACGCGCACCTGCGCTGGTACCTGGACTACAGCTGCCGCGACGACTACGGCGCAGGGCTGTCCACCGTCTCGGCCTGGGCCGGCATCCACTACTTCGCCAGCCGCCACGGCTTCCACGCCCCTGGCGATGATGCCGATGACCGGGACGGCGTGCTGACCTGGCCCGAGGGCAATGCCTGGCTCACGCGCAGCCTGGCGGCGCCGCTGGTCGAAGGGGCCGGCGGGCGGCTGCGCACCGGCCGCGTGGTGCAAACCATCGAGGCCGGCCGCCACGGCGTCACCGTCGATGCGCTGGATGTGGCCACGTTGACCGTGGAGCGCTGGCAGGCCACGCAGTGCATCGTCGCACTGCCGGTGTTCGTGGCCGCACGCGTGGTGGTCAACCCGCCAGATTTCCTGCGCCAGGCGGCGGCACGCATCAAGTACGCACCGTGGCTGGTGGCCAACCTGCACATTCACCGGGCGCTGCACGACCGCCCTGGTGCTGCGCCGAGCTGGGACAACGTGATCCACGGCAGCCCCGGCCTGGGCTATGTGGACGCCTCGCACCAGCGCCTGCAGAGCGTGCCCGGCGCCACCGTGCTGACGTACTACGCCGCACTCGGGGATATGCCCGACGGCCGCCGCCAGTTGCTGCAGCAGCCCTGGAACCACTGGCGCGACGCCATCCTGGCGGAGCTTTCGGTGCCGCACCCGGACCTGCGGGAGAAGCTCACGCGCATCGACATCACGCGCTACGGCCACGCCATGGCCGTGCCGGTGCCGGGACGGCTCGCCTGGGGGCGTTTATGGAACAAAAATGGCACTATCCCAGCATCGAAAGGACATAGTTTGCTACAACAATATGACCGAATGACGCCGACCGACGGCCGCCTGCGCTTCGCCCACAGCGACTGGTCAGGCTATTCAGTCTTCGAGGAAGCCTTCACGCGCGGGCATGCGGCTGGGTTCGGGGCGCGCTGACTCTGCATGGGGCAGCCCGCCGGGATTCCCAGCGGGTTTCAGATCAAACCGCTGCAGGCTGAAACACCCGGATACGCGGCGCGATACGGTCGTGGCTTTCGCGCATGACGGTGCGCATGTCGTATTCGGTTTGCAGGTTCAGCCAGTAGCGCGGGTCCATGCTGAAAAACAGGCCCAGCCGCAAGGCCGTGTCAGCCGTGATCGGGCGTGTGCCATTGACGATGTCGCTGATGCGGCTGGGCGGCACATCCATGTCGGCCGCCAGCTGGCGCGCCGTGATGCCCAGCGGCTTCATGAACTCTTCCAGCAGGATTTCACCGGGGTGAATTTCGTCGAGCATTTGCGGGTTCATATCGGGCCTTCAAGTATTGAGGGCAGAGCTTGCAGCAATGCCGCTGCGGTCTGTCCTGCAAGGTTTCAGTACAGTCTCAGTGGTAGTCCACAATTTCCACGCGGTACGCGCCGTCGTCATGCCAGGTAAAGCACACGCGCCACTGGTCGTTGATGCGAATGCTGTGCTGGCCTTTGCGGTCACCTTTCAACACTTCCAACTGGTTGCCCGGTGGAATACGCAGACTGTTCAGATCAGTGGCCGCATGCAGTTGCAGCAGCTTGCGCCGCGCAACCCGTTCGATATTCCTGAACCGGCTGACGACCCGGCTGTTGAACAGTGCCTCAGTTTCGGCGCAGGTGAACGAACGAATCATGAAAACATTTTAATCTGAATCATGGATTCTGCAACACGGAATTCATGATTCAGGCAACCCCAGGCGAAATGACCATGCCACGGCGTGGCCGCGGGAAAAGACCGATTGGCCACGCCATGGCAGTCCCGGTGCCGGGAAGGCTCGGCTTGAGCCATTTATGCAGTCAAAACAGCACTATCCCATCGTCAAATGGTCGTTATGCGCTATCGAATTACAGGCGAATGATGCCCACCGACGGCCGCCTGCGCTTCGCCCACAGCGACTGGTCGGGCTATTCGGTCTTTGAAGAGGCGTTTACGCGCGGGCATGCCGCGGGCATGCGGGCAGCGCAGGGGTAGGCGCGATTCAAGCCGTGCAAGGTTCGCCTTCACCCCAACCCTCTCCCGCGAACGCGGGAGAGGGGGCAAGATGCGGGCGTGATCACGACGCCGGTATAGGCTGTCACTCCCTCGCCCCTTGGGGAGAGGGTTGGGGTGAGGGGTCTTTGAGCTGGCACACCCGCTTGAATCGCCCCAGGGCGGCGACAACCGGCCAGCCGGCATGGCGGGCAAGCACAATGGCGAATTCGCCCTTTGCCTGCCTGCCGCCATGAACCTGCCCGCACTGCCGCTTCGAACCCTTCGCCGCCTCAGCGGTCTCGCCGCAACGGCACTCGGCGCCCTGCTGCTGGCGGCTTGCGCCGGGGTCGGACCGCAGGGTGGCGACGCCCCGTCCAGGCCGCTCGAACTCAACATCGCCCACATCAACGACCACCATTCCCAGCTCGACGGCTTCCCGGCCACCGAACTGCTGCTGGACGGCGTGCCGACGCAGGTGGAGCTCGGCGGCTTCGCGCGCCAGACGGCGCTGTTCAAGGCGCTGGCGGGCACGCCCAACCTGCTCAAGCTGCACGCGGGCGACGCCATGACCGGCTCGCTCTACTACACCTTCTTCAAGGGGAAAGCCGACGCGCGGATGATGAACACCATCTGCTTCGACGCCTTCGTCCCCGGCAACCACGAGTTCGACGACGGCGATGCCACGCTCAAGGGCTTCCTCGATGAACTGGCCATGGGCCCCTGCCAGACGCCCACCCTGTCGGCCAACATCGTGCCGCAGGCCGGCTCGCCGCTGGCCCCTGCAGGCGGCAAGCCCTATCTGCTGCCGTCCATCGTGAAAGAGATCGGCGGAGAGCGTGTGGGCCTGGTGGGCATCACCATTGCGGGCAAGACCCGGGCGTCATCGCGCCCTTTGCCCGGCACCCAGTTTCTGGACGAAGCCACGGCGGCGCAGGCCGCCATCGACGCGCTCACCGCCCAGGGCGTGCGCCACATCGTGCTGATGACGCACCAGGGCTACGCCGCCGACCAGGCGCTGGCCGCGAAGTTGACCGGTGTGGACGTGATCATCGGCGGTGATTCGCACACCCTGCTGGGTGACTTCAGCGCGCACGGCGTGCCGAGCTCCGGGCCCTACCCGACCGTGGCGAAAAACAAGTCGGGTGAGCCGGTCTGTATCGGCCAGGCCTGGGAATACGGCAAGGCGTTGGGCCTGATGAACGTGAAGTTCGATCCGCAGGGGCGCGTCAGCCAGTGCGGCGGACAGGCGGCGCTGGTGATTGGCGACCGCTTCAAGCGCAAGGACGCCGCAGGCGCGACGCCAGTGTGGCAGCCCCTGTCAGAAGCTGAAAGCCAGCGCCTAGTGGTAACACAGGCCGGCATGCCCGCTGTCCGGGTCGTCACGCCCGATGCCGATGCGGCGCGCACGCTGGCGGCCTTCGCCGGCCAGGTCAACACCGAGAAAGCCCGCCTCATTGGCGCGGCCAGCGAGCCGCTGTGCCTGGTGCGCGTGCCCGGGGACAGCACCAACCCCAGCGCCGGGGTGGCGGGATGCGCGGCCGCCCACACGCTGGCGCGCGGCAGCGACGTGGCACAAGTGGTGGCCGAGGCCTTTCTGCGCGGCAGCCGGCGCGCCGACTTCGCCCTGCAGAACGCGGGCGGCGTGCGCGTGCCGGTGGCGGCCGGCACGCTGAGCATGAACACGGCGTTCACCGTGCTGCCCTTCACCAATGTGTTGATCGAGCTCGACCTGACCGGCGCCGAGGTGCTGGCCGCCCTGGAAGACGGCGTAGCCAACCACCTGGATCGGGGCCAGTCCAGCGGCTCGCACCCCTATGCCGCCGGCCTGCGCTGGGACCTGGACATGAGCGCCCCCAAGGGCCAGCGCTTCAGCAAGGTGCAGGTGCGCAGCAAGGCCACCGGCGGCTGGACACCGCTGGACCCGGCCAGGACCTACGTGCTGGTGACCAACGACTTCGTCGCCGCCGGCAAAGACGGCTTCACCACGCTGGGCCCGATCTACGCCGCCGGCCGGTTCGTGAACACCTACCTGCTCTACACCCAGACCTTCGTCGACTACCTGAGCGCCACCGGGCCGCTGGCCCGGCCACCGCGGGCGGACTACGCACACCAGAAAGTGATCACGCGCGGCGGCGTGACGCTGCCCTGAGGGGACACCCGCAGTTCGTCCTTCAAGGGAGCGTTTCCCGAAGGCTGCCGGGGGGTGCATCACAACCGGGCTTCTGGCACGATGCGGGGCAATGGAAAGCGGCGGGCGACGCCTCCCGTGGCAAGTGCCAGGCGACGCCCGGCAAGACGCCTTGTTCTCACGGCACCACAACCTGGGGAGACAGCATGGGCACGACCGACGAGCACAGGCGCCTGGACGAGGTGCGCGAAGGCAGCGAGTGGCATCGCTGGGGTCCGTATCTCAGCGAGCGCTCCTGGGGCACGGTCCGCGAAGACTACAGCCCCGACGGCACGGCCTGGAATCACCTGACCCATGACATGGCCCGAAGCAAGGCCTGCCGCTGGGGCGAAGACGGTCTTGCGGGCATCTGTGACCGCTTTCAGCTGCTGTGCCTTTCGCTGGCGCTCTGGAATGGCCGGGATCCCATCCTCAAGGAACGGGCGTTCGGCCTGAATCCGCACGAAGGCAACCACGGCGAAGACCTGAAGGAGTACTACTTCTACCTCGACAGCACGCCGACGCACAGCTACATGAAGTATCTGTACAAGTATCCGCAGGCTGAATACCCCTACCAGCGGCTGGTGGACGAAAACAGGCGCCGCGCCGGCGCCGGGCCCGAGTTCGAACTGCTCGACACCGGAATCTTTGACGAGGACCGCTACTTCGACGTGTTCGTCGAGTACGCCAAGGCCGGCCCCAACGACCTGTGCGTCCGGATCGAGGCCTTCAATCGTGGCCCGGACACGGCCGATATCCATCTGCTGCCGCAGCTGTGGTTTCGCAATATCTGGGCCTGGGGCGAGACGCGGCGCCGCGAGCCGGTGATCCGGAGCGGGCCCGGCGGCGACGGATTCGTGAGCCTGCTGGCCGACGACACGGGCGCGGACGGGCTCGACAACCTTCCGTTCCCGTACCAGGTCGGCCAGCGGCATCTCTATGGCGAGTCCGGCGGCCGCGCCCTGTTCACCGACAACGAGTCCCATGCGGCACGGCTTTACGGGGCGCATGCCGATGACGGACGCACCTATGTGAAGGACGGTTTCCACCGCCACGTCGTCAACGGCGAGGCGTCGGTGAATCCGGCCAACCGGGGCACGAAAGCGTGTTTTCACTACCGCAGGACGGTGCCCGCCGGCGGCTCGACCGTGATCCGGTTGCGGCTCTGTGCCGAACCGGTGGCGGCGCCGCTGGCGGATGTCGACCTGATCGTGGCGCAGCGCCTGCGCGAGGCCGACGCGTTCTACGCGCAGATCCACCCCGCGGGGGCCTCCGAGGACGAGCGGCGGGTCCAGCGCCAGGCCTTCGCCGGACTGATGTGGTCGAAGCAGAACTACATCTTTGACGTCGCCCAGTGGCTGGACGGCGACAACCCGAAGGAGCCGCCGCCGGGCTCGCGGGTGGAGATCCGCAACAAGCACTGGCGGCATCTCAACTCCATGCGCGTGCTCTCCATGCCGGACAAGTGGGAATACCCCTGGTTCGCCGCGTGGGACCTCGCCTTTCACACCGTGACGATCGCGCTGATCGACGCTGACTTCGCGAAGGAGCAGCTCTGGTTCATGCTGTTCGAGCAGTTCCAGCACCCGAACGGGCAAATTCCGGCCTACGAGTGGGAGTTCTCCGACCTCAACCCGCCGGTCCACCCGTGGGCCGTCTGGCGGGTCTACAACATGAGCCGGATTCGTTCCGGCAGGGCCGACCGGGAGTTCCTGGAGCGCTGTTTCCACAAGTTGCTCATCAACTTCGGCTGGTGGATCAACAAGGTCGACAGCAACGGCAACAACATCTTCGAGGGGGGCTTTCTCGGGCTCGACAACATCACGCTGTTCGACCGTTCGGAAAAGCTGCCGGGCGGCGCGATTCTCGAACAGTCCGACGCCACGGGATGGATGGGCTTCTTCTGCCTGAACATGATGCGCATCGCGCTTGAACTGGCGAAGGAAAACCGGACCTACGAGGGGCTCGCGACCAAGTTCTTTCAGCACTACACCTATGTCGGCGCGGCCATGAAGCACATGGGCGGTCGCCAATACGAGCTTTGGGACGAAGAGGACGGATTTTTCTACGACGTGCTGCGCTATCCCGGGGGACATTTCGAGAAGCTGCGCGTGCGTTCGATGGTCGGCCTTATCCCGCTGTTCGCGGTCGAACGCCTGGAAACGGCGTGGACTTCGCAGTTCCCCGAATTCACCAGCAACCTGAACTGGTTCCTTGAGAACCGCAAGGATCTGGCGCGCCAATGTGTCAACCGGATTCCGGGAACCAACGGCGACATTCTGGCGCTGACCATCGTCGATCACGGGCAACTGCTGAGGATGCTGCAGCGGCTTTGCGACCCCGAGGAATTCCTCTCCGACTACGGCTTGCGCAGTCTCTCAAGGGCCCACCGGGATGCCCCCTTCATCCTCGGGGACCGCCAGGTGGTCTACGAGCCGGGCGAAGCGGTCAGCAAGATCAAGGGAGGCAACTCGAACTGGCGGGGTCCGATCTGGTTTCCCACGGCCTTCCTCATGATCGAATCGCTGCGAAAACTCGCCAGGGCGTACGGCGAGGATGTTTCGATCATCGACCGTGACGGGCGTCGATGGACCCTTGGCGACATCGCCAGCACCCATGCTGAGCGTCTGATCGCCGTGTTCACCCGCAACGCCCAGGGTCGCCGACCCGAATACGGCAGCATCGAGAAGTTCCAGACCGATCCCCACTGGCGCGACTACCTCACCTTTCATGAGTATTTTCACGGCGACACGGGCGCAGGCCTCGGGGCCTCGCACCAGACCGGCTGGACCGGTCTGGTCGCCTCCCTGATCGATGAGTGGCGCGCCAGGAAGTGATCCCCCGGGACGGTGTGCCGCTGCCCTGAGGATTTTTCAAGCTTTTTTGGCCTCTTCCCAGCGTCAATGGGTCATCATCAGCGATGAATTCAGGACTATTCTGGGCGGTGGCATCCGCGCCGGGAGGGCGTCGCCAGGGATGCCTGCGGCCTGCAGCGGGGGGCCTGCCGGTCGGCTGCGGGCACGCCTGAGCGGCAATCGGCCCCGGCCCAGCGCGGCTCAAGTGTGCAGGCCGCACCGGTGGGATACTTGGCTCCGCGGGTTTGAATGGCCAGCGGTTCGATCAATCTGCTTTGCGGCATTTGAAAGGAAAACATCATGCAGTTGCGTCGCCCGTTGCTGAAACTCCTGGCTGCTGCGGGTGTATTCGGGCCTGCGGGGTTCGCGGGGGTGGTCAGCCAGGCGCTGGCCATGGGCAAGGTTCCCGTGGAACCTGGCATGTACCGAATGCGCGGCGTTGTCACGGTCAACGGCAAGCCGGCAAGCCCCGGGCAGCGGATCGGGCCGGGGGATACCGTGGTCACCGGCGCTGACAGTGAGGCGATCTACGTGATTGATCAGGATGCTTTTCTGCAACGGGACAAAACCACGCTGGTGTTTGGTGCGGATGCGGCAAAAGGGCTTTTTCGGGTGGTGACCGGCAAGGTGTTGTCGGTGTTTGGCAAAAGCCGGGACCAGCGCACGCTGCTGGTATCCACCGCCACCATCGGCATCCGTGGCACCGGCTGCTACATCGAGGACGAGGGCAGCGATGCGAGCGCACGAACCTATTTTTGCCTGTGCTACGGCAGCGTTGAACTGGTGCCAACCGCCGCTCCGCAAGCCGTCGCCGCTTTCAGCACCACCCACCACGAACAACCGCTGTACATCCACAACGACACGAAAATGCCCAAGCTCGTCTTGCCGGCCGGTGTGATCAACCACACCGACGATGATCTGACGATGCTGGAAAGCCTGGTGGGGCGCTGGCCGCCGTTCCTGGGGACGGGCTCTGGAAACGACGGCGGTCCCCGCTATTAGCGGCGCACCCGCCGCGCGCGCCGCCCCGCTTCAAGCGACGCGCGCTTCCAGCGCGCTGGTGGCCAGAAATTCCTTCTGGTAGCGCTCCAGGCTGTTGACGGACCCACAGACAAACAAGGTGTCATCCGGGCGCACCGCAAAGCCCGCACCGAACTCCACCAGCACG
>JAABRA010000007.1 GCA_011391155.1 Burkholderiales bacterium | reverse complement strand
AAGCGTCAAGCCTGCCGTGGCCACAGCCTCCAGGAACTTGATCCGCGCTTCGGCATAACTGGCGGAGAAGGCTTCAGGAATAGCCATCATTTTGCAACCCCGGCCTGGGCGGCGCGCGGCGTGGCCAGCCATTGTTCGGCCAGGCGCACCCAGTAGGTGGCTCCCAGCGGGATCAGGTCGTCGTTGAAGTCGTAGCTCGGGTTGTGCAGCATGCAGGGCCCGGCGCCGTGGCCCATTTCGCGGTGGCTGCCGTCGCCGTTGGCGATGAAGCAGTAGGCACCGGGCCTGGCCTGCAGCATGTAGGCGAAATCCTCCGCGCCCATGGTGGGTTCCTGCACCGCCACATTGTCCGCGCCGACGATATCGGCCATCACCTGGCGGGCAAATTCGGCTTCGGGCGCGGAATTGATGGTGGGCGGGTAATTGCGCACGAACTCGAATTCGCAGCTCGCGTCATACGCGGCGCAGGTGTGTTCGGCGATCTGCTTCATGCGGGTCTCGATCAGGTCGAGCACCTCGATGCTGAAGGTGCGCACCGTGCCCTGCAGCTCGCAGAAGTCGGGCACTACGTTGGTGGCCTCGCCGGCGTGGATCATGGTGACCGAAATCACGCCCGCGTCGATCGGCTTCTTGTTGCGGCTGATGATGGTCTGGAAGCCCAGCACCATCTGGCAGGCCACCGGCACCGGATCGATGCCGTTGTGGGGCAGTGCGGCGTGGCTGCCCTTGCCGCGGATGGTGATCCTGAACTCGTTGCTCGACGCCATCACCGGCCCCGGGCTCACCGCAAACCGGCCGATCTGCTCACCGGGCCAGTTGTGCATGCCAAAGACCGCCTCGACCGGGAATTGTTCGAACAGCCCGTCCCGGATCATCTCGCGCGCGCCGCCGCCGCCCTCCTCGGCCGGCTGGAAGATCAGGTAGACCGTGCCGTCGAAATTCCGGTTTTTCGAGAAATGTTGCGCTGCGGCCAGCAGCATGGCGGTATGGCCGTCATGCCCGCAGGCGTGCATCTTGCCGGCGTGCCGGCTGGCGTGGTCAAAGGTGTTGAACTCCTGCATTGGCAAGGCGTCCATGTCGGCGCGCAGGCCCACCGCGCGGCCGCTGGCGCCGCCATCACGGCCGTGGACGATGCCCACCACGCCGGTGGTGCCCATGCCCCGGTGCAGGGGAATGCCCCATTCGGTGAGCTTTTTCGCCACGATGTCAGCGGTGCGCTGCTCCTCGAAGCAGAGTTCGGGGTGCGCGTGGATGTCACGCCGGATGGCGGCAATACCGGCCGCTTCGGTCACGAGGGAGTCGATGATTTTCATGGCCACAGTCTAGCCAGACTGCGGCGGTCGTGCACGTCAGGTGCGCGTCACCGGGAATTCCCGCAAAATCCAACCATGATTTCCTCACACGCCCTTGAACTGGCCCGCACGCTGGTGCAGATGAACACGGTCAGCGCGCATTCCAACCTGGAATTGATCCATTTCGTGCGGGATGAACTGCAAAGGCTTGGCGTCGCCAGCCGCCTGACCTGGAACGCCGACAAGACCAAGGCCAACCTGTTCGCCACGCTGGGCGAGGGCAAGCCCGCCGGCATCATCCTCTCGGGCCACACCGACACCGTGCCCTGGGACGGGCAGGCCTGGACGGTTGATCCCCTGTCGGCCACGGTGCGCGATGGGCGCCTGTACGGCCGGGGCTCGGCCGACATGAAGAGCTTCATTGCCATCGCGCTGGCCAACGCGCAGGCATTCCTGGACAGCGCGGCGCCGTTTGCCGTCCATTTCGCCTTCAGCTACGACGAGGAAGTGGGCTGCTTTGGCGTACGCGAACTGATCGCCGACCTGCGCGACGCCGGCATCCGGCCGCTGGCCTGCATCATCGGCGAACCTACCGGCATGGTGCCGGCCATCGCGCACAAGGGGGTGTACCGCTACAAGTGCTGCGTGCGCGGACGCGAGGCGCACTCGTCGCTCACGCCCCAGTCGGTCAACGCCATCGAAATGGCGGCACGCGTGATCGGCAAGATTCGCGACATGGCCGAGGGTTTTGAGCGTGACGAGCCGCGTTATGCCGGTTTCGACGTGCCGTTTTCCACCGCCAGCGTGGGCCAGTTCCATGGCGGCATCGCCGACAACGTGGTGCCGCGCGATGCCGAGTTTCGGTACGAATTCCGCGATTTGCCGACGGCCGACGTGCAGACCATGCAGCAGGCGGTGATCCACCAGGCGCGCGCGCTGGAGCCGGCCATGCGCACGGTCGCGCCCGACGCGGGCTTCAGTTTCGAGACGATCTGCGAGGTGCCCAGCTTTCTGGGATCGGCGGACGATCCGGTGACCCGGCTGGCCTTGCGCCTGAGCGGCGAGGACCGCACCACGCTGGTGGCCTTCGGCACCGAGGCCGGGCTGTTCAAACATGCGGGGATTCAGACCGTGGTGTGCGGGCCGGGCCACATCGTCCAGGCGCACCAGCCGGATGAGTACGTCAGCCTGGACCAGCTGGCGCGCTGCGAGGCTTTCATGCAGGGCCTGGCGGCGAGCCGCGCCATCGAATAGGGCGACGCCCCCGAGGCGCGAAGCCGGTCAGGTCCGCACGCGACCGTCGCCCGTCAGCATGGACAGCTCGACGAATTTCGACGCCACATGATTGGTTGGCGAAAACGCCACCTGGAACCCGCCAAACGACAGGTCGTTGATCGATTCCAGCCCGCTGATGAGCGCTTCACGCGTGGGCTTGCCGCCGCGGCGCAGGCCTTCGGCAAAGATCTTGGCGGCCAGATAGCCCTCCATGCTGGAGAAGTTGGCCTGCACGGTGCCACTTTTCTTGACAGCATCGGCGAACTCGCGGGTGATGGGCCGCGCCGCGTTGTAGGGCGACGGCACCACCTGCGACACCACCACGCCGGCGCCCTCCTTGCCCAATTCGTCCGCCAGCGCCTGCGTGCCCACGAAAGACACGTTGTAGTACGTGCCACCGAACCCGGCCTTGCGGGCGGCCCGGATGAAGGCGGCGCACGATTTGTAGGCGCTGATCTGCACCACGGCGTCCGGCGCGGCGGCGGTGATCGCCGAGACAGCCGCGGCCACCTCGACCGAGTTGCGCTCCACCGTGGCCAGCGCCACGGGCTTGAGGTTTTGTGCGGCCAGCGCCAGTGTCACGCCGTCGAGTCCGGCCTTGCCATAGGCGTCGTTCTGGTAGAACACCGCGATCTTCTTCAGGCCCAGGTTGGTCAGTTGCTTGACGATCAGCGCGGTTTCGTCGTTGTAAGAGGCGCGCACGTGAAACGCGGTCCGGCTGATAGGGTCGCGCAGGGCCATGGCGCCGGTAAACGGGGCGAAGAACGGCATCCTGGCGCGGTTCGCCAGCGGCAATGCGACCACGCTGGTGGGCGTACCGATATAGCCAAACAGGGCAAACACGTCGTCGTCGATCAATTTTTTGGTGTTGGCGGCACAGCGGTCGGGCTCGTAGCCGTCATCGAGCTGGCGGATTTCGATGGCGCGCCGGCCCACCCCGCCCTGGGCGTTGAGCAGGTCGAAATAGAGCTTGGCACCCGCATGGAACTGGATGCCCAATTGCGCGGCGGGGCCGGTGAAGGCCGCCGACTGGCCCAGTACGATGCGGTCTTCCTGCGCCTGCGCGGTGTGAAAGCCGGCCACCAGGGCGGCTCCGGTGGCGACGGAAAACTGGCGGCGGGTGAGCAAGGAGGAGGTCATGGCAGGTAGTGTCGCCCCTGGGGGCTGGAACGAGGGTGCAAAATATCAAGACGCGGTGCAGCGACGCACCATCACAATATACCCCCTACTGTAAGACAAGTCATGCCTCAAGCCATCGGTATTTCCACCGGGGGCGCCCCGGTGCGCGGCGCCTGCCCGCACGACTGCCCCGACACCTGCGCGCTGCTGACCACCGTGGAGCATGGGCGCGCCATCCGGGTGCAGGGTAATCCGGCGCACCCACAGACGGATGGTGTGCTGTGCACCAAGGTTTCGCGCTACGCCGAGCGCACCCACCATCCTGAGCGCCTGCTGCAGCCGCTCAAACGCGTCGGGCCGAAGGGTGCCGGGCAGTTCGAGCCCGTGAGCTGGGACGCGGCGCTGGACGACATCGCGGCGCGCCTGAAAGCCATTGCGGCGCGCGACCCCGAGGCGATCCTGCCCTACAGCTACGCCGGCACCATGGGCCTGGTGCAGAGCGAAGGCATGGCGGCGCGCTTTTTTCACCAGCTGGGCGCATCGCACCTGGAGCGCACCATCTGTTCGGCCGCCGGCACCGAGGCCCTGGTGCAGACGCTGGGGGGCAAGGTCGGCATGAAGGTCGAGTTTTTTGCGCAGTCGAAGCTGATCCTGATCTGGGGTAGCAACTCGATCGCCAGCAACCTGCATTTCTGGCGCCAGGTGCAGCAGGCCAAGCGCGACGGGGCCCGCATCGTCTGCATCGACCCGCGCAAGACCGAGACCGCCGACAAGTGCCATGAGCACATCGCCCTGCGCCCGGGGACCGACGCCGCGCTGGCCCTGGCGCTGATGCACGAGCTGATTCGCAATCACTGGCTCGATCACGACTACATTGCGCAGCACACGCTGGGCTGGGAACGCATGCGCGAGCGCGCGCTGCAATGGCCGCCGGCGCGCGCGGCTGAAATCTGTGGCATCCCGGTGCAGCAGATCACCGACCTGGCGCGCGACTACGGCACCACCCGGCCGGCGGCCATTCGCCTGAATTACGGCGTGCAGCGCGTGCATGGCGGCGGCAACGCGGTGCGCGCGATTGCCAGCCTGCCCGCGCTCACCGGCGCCTGGCGCCACCGCGCCGGCGGGGTGTTGCTGAGCAGTTCGGGGCATTTTCCGATCGACCGCGCGGCCCTGCACCGGCCAGACCTGCTGGGCGCGCGCCGGCCCCGCACGATCAACATGGTGACGATTGGCGACGACCTGCTGCGCGAGGCCACGCAGGATTTCGGCCCGAAGATCGAGGCGCTGATCGTCTACAACAGCAACCCGGTGGCAGTGGCGCCGGAATCCGGCAAGGTGGTGCAGGGCTTTGCCCGGGACGATCTTTTTACCGTGGTGCTGGAACATTTCCAGACCGACACCGCCGATTACGCCGACTACCTGCTGCCCGCCACCACGCAACTGGAGCACTGGGACATCCACGCCAGCTATGGTCACACCGACGTGCTGCTGAACCGCCCGGCCATCGCGCCGGTGGGGCAGACCCGGACCAACACCGACGTATTCCGGGGGCTGGCTGCCCGTCTGGGCTTCACCGACCCCGGCTTTGCCGACGACGACGCCACCCTGTGCCGGGCCGCCTTTGGCGACGCCGTCGGCTTTGACGAGCTGCTGGAAAATGGCTTCGCCACGCTGCCGATCTCCGATGCCCCGTTTGCGTCAGGCGGCTTCCCTACGCCCTCGGGTCGCTGCGAGTTCTTCAGCGCGCGCCTGGCCGCTCAGGGGCTGGACGGCCTGCCGGACCATGTGCCGAACTACGAGCCAGCCGGCAGCAGCACGGCTTACCCGCTGGCCATGATCTCGCCGCCCGCGCGCAACTTTCTCAACTCCACCTTCGTCAACGTGAAGAGCCTGCGCGACATCGAGGGCGAACCGCTGCTGGAGATCCATGCATCCGACGCTGCCGCGCGCGGCATCGCCACCGGCGACGTGGTGCGCGTGTTCAACGACCGCGGCGCTTACCATTGCAAGGCGGTGGTTTCGCCGCGCGCCCGCCCCGGCGTGGTCAACGGGCTGGGCGTCTGGTGGCGCAAGCTGGGCCTGCACGGCACCAATGTCAATCAAGTCACCAGCCAGCATCTCACCGACCTGGGGCGCGGCCCGGTGTTCTATGACTGCCGGGTGGAGGTGGCGTCGCTGCCGGCGGCGAGCCCGTCGCCGGCATGACTGCGCCACCACAAGGTATCGTCTGACACGCCGCATGAACCGCCTTCTGACCCTGGGACTGCTGGTGACGATCACCGGCCTGGCCGGCTGCTCCACCGCGGACTACTACTGGCAGGCGGTCAATGGCCACTGGGAACTGATGCGCGCGGCGCGGCCCGTGGCCGAGTGGGTGACTGAGCCGCAGACACCCGAAGCCTTGCGCGAAAGGCTGAAGCTGACCCAGAGCATCCGGGCGTTTGCCACGGATGAACTGCAGTTGCCCGACAACCCCAGCTACCGCCGGTATGCCGACCTGAAGCGGCCTGCGGTCGTGTGGAACGTGGTGGCCGCGCCCGTGGATTCGCTCAAGCCCAAGACCTGGTGCTTCCCGGTGGCGGGCTGCGTGAGCTATCGCGGGTATTTCAATGAGGCCGATGCCCGCGCCGAAGCGCGGACCCTGGAAAGCGAAGGGCTGGAGACCAGCGTCTATGGCGTGCCGGCGTATTCCACGCTGGGCTGGATGAACTGGGCCGGCGGCGACCCGCTGGTCAGCACCTTCATCCACTACCCCGAGGGCGAGCTGGCGCGCCTGCTGTTTCACGAACTGGCGCATCAGGTGGTGTACGCCCCCGACGACACCATGTTCAACGAATCCTTCGCCACCGCCGTCGAACGGCTGGGCGGGGCACGCTGGCTGTCCAGCCAGGCCAGCCCCGCCGCGCGCGAGAGCTACGCGGCCTTCGATGCGCGGCGCCGGGCCTTTCGCGCACTGACCCTGGCGACGCGAACCGAACTGGAGGCTGTTTACCAGCAAAAAAAGGATCATCCCAGCGTCAACGGGTCATTGTTTGCTATGAAAAAAGATGTCATGCAGCGCTTTCGCGAGCGCTACGCAATCCTCAGGGCCACCTGGGGCGGCGACCCCGCGTCGTACCGGGGCTATGACGCCTGGGTCGCGCGTGCCAACAACGCCAGTTTTGCCGCCCAGGCGGCCTACGATGAACTGGTCCCCGGTTTCGTCGCCTTGTTCGAACGCGAGGGCGGTGCCACGCCCGAAGGCTGGCGCCGGTTCTATGATGCGGTCAAACTACTCGCGGCGAGTCCGAAGGAAGAACGTCGCCGTCTATTGAAGGAGCCAAGCCTTGTCACACATCCAGATCCACCGTGAGCACCATCTCGGCCATGCGGCGGCGCGCAAGATCGCCTATCAATGGGCCGAACAGGTCGAAAGCGAGTTCGGCATGGACTGCACCTACGAAGAGGGGGCGAGCGTGGACGAAGTCACGTTCAAGCGCTCGGGCGTGACCGGCACGCTCAAGGTGACGCCGCACACCTTTGAGCTCGACGCCAAGCTGGGTTTCCTGCTGGGCGCTTTCCGCGACCGGATCGAACGCGAGATCGTGAAGAACCTCGACACGCTGCTGGCGAAAAAGCCTGCAGCGCCGCGAAAAAAGGCCGTCAGGAAGGCCTGAGTACGCCCCCACGCTGGCCAATGCGTGTGCTGCGCTGGACAGGCCGATGCGAGACGCATCGTCTCTTCCGCCCGTCCAGGCCTGCGCAGGCAGGCCCGGAGCCGCGGGCGTCAGCCCCGAGGGGGCTGGCCTGGCTTGGGGCGGCCCGTCGCGCGCCGGTGAGCCCGCCCGGCGGGCATCGCCAAACGCGAGGCCCTGCCCCGGAAAACGCCAATGGACGCGCAGGCCGTGCGCACGGCACACTGCGGCACCATGCAAGCCTTTTCACCGCCTCCTTCTGATTTTTCTTCCGCGCCCAGGGCCGCCGGGCCGCTGGCCGGCCTCAAGGTGATCGAACTCGGGCAACTGATCGCCGGGCCGTTCGCGGCCAAGACGCTGGCCGATTTCGGCGCCGATGTGGTCAAGATCGAGACACCTGGCGCGGGCGATCCGCTGCGCCAGTGGCGCTTGCTCAAGGACGGCACCTCGGTCTGGTGGCAGGTGCAGTCGCGCAACAAGCGCTCGGTGGCGCTGGACCTGAAAGACCCGGCCGCGCAGGACATCGTGCGCCGGCTGGCCCTGGACGCCGATGTGCTGATCGAGAACTTCCGCCCCGGCGCCATGGAAGGCTGGGGCCTGGGGCCGGACGCGCTGCTGAAGCTCAACCCGCGCCTGATCATGCTGCGCATCAGCGGCTACGGCCAGACCGGCCCCTACCGCGACAAGCCCGGCTTTGGCGTCGTGGCCGAGGCCATGAGCGGCCTGCGCCACCTCACCGCCGAGCCCGGGCGCGTGCCGGTGCGCGTGGGCGTGAGCATCGGCGACACGCTGGCGGCGCTGCACGGCGTGATCGGCATCCTGCTGGCGCTGCAGGAGCGCCACACCAGCGGGCAGGGCCAGGTGATCGACGTGGCGCTGTACGAGGCGGTCTTCAACTGCATGGAAAGCCTGCTGCCCGAGTACAGCGCGTTTGGCGCGGTGCGCGCGCCCGCCGGAAGCGCCCTGCCCGGCATCGCGCCGAGCAACGCCTACCGCTGCAGGGACGAGGTTGCGCCGGCCGCCAGCGCCGGGCCGCCCCAAGCCAGGCCAGCCCCCTCGGGGCTGACGCCCGCGGCTCCGGGCCTGCCTGCGCAGGCCTGGACGGGCGGAAGAGACGATGCGTCTCGCATCGGCCTGTCCAGCGAACCACGCGAAGCGGGGAGCGTGGGGGCCTATGTATTGATCGCCGGCAATGGCGACAGCATCTTCAAGCGTCTCACCGCCGTGATGGGGCGCGATGACCTGGGCCATGACCCGGCGCTGGCCGACAACGCCGGGCGCGTGGCGCGGGTGGCAGAGATTGATGCGGCGATTGGTGACTGGGCCGCGCAGCGCACGGTGGACGAGGTGCTGGCGGCACTGGACGCCGCCGCCGTGCCGGCCGGGCGCATCTACACCGTGGCCGACATTGCCAAAGACCCGCATTACCAGGCGCGCGGCATGATCGACCACGTGCACTTGGACGATGGCACGGAACTCGCCGTGCCCGGCATCACCCCCAAACTCTCGCGCACGCCCGGCGGCCACCGCCGCAATGCGCCGACCATCGGGCAGGACACGGACGCCGTGCTGCGGGAGATCGGCCTCACGCCCGCGCAGATCCAGGCGCTCAAGGACCAGGGCATCGTGGCCGGCGCCTGAACCGGCCTGTATCGCTTCCAGAGACACATCCCCATGCCCCGTATCTACTTCAATGAAGTCGCCACGCGCGACGGATTCCAGATCGAACCCCTGTTCATCCCCACCGACGTCAAGGTCGCGCTGGTCGATGAACTCAGCCTGTGCGGCTACGCCAAGATCGAGGTGACGTCGTTCACCTCGCCGAAAGCCATCCCGATGCTGCGCGACGCCGAAGAGGTGATGGGCCGCATCCGGCGCGTACCGGGCGTCGAATACACCGTGCTGGTGCCGAACCTGCGCGGCGCCGAGCGCGCGCTGGAATCGAAGGCG
>JAABRA010000006.1 GCA_011391155.1 Burkholderiales bacterium | reverse complement strand
GTGGTCATCGCGCAGGTCGAGCGCATCGCCGAGCGCGGCACGCTGCACCCGCGCCAGGTCAAGGTGCCGGGTGTGCTGGTCGATGCGGTGGTGGTGGCCATCGACCCGGCGCACCACCAGCAGACCTTTGCCGAGCCCTACAACCCGGCGTTCTCGGCCGAGATCCGCGTGCCGATGGACAGCGTGCTGCCGATGGGCCTGGGCGAGCGCAAGATCATTGCGCGCCGCGCCGCGCTGGAACTGCGCCCGCACCAGGTGGTGAACCTGGGCATCGGCATGCCCGAGGGCGTGGCCAGCGTGGCCGCCGAAGAGCGCATCATCGACCTGGTCACGCTGACGGCCGAGCCCGGCGTGATCGGCGGCATTCCGGCCGGCGGGCTGAACTTCGGCGCGGCAGTGAACCCGCAGGCCATCATCGACCAGCCCAGCCAGTTCGACTTCTACGACGGCGGCGGGCTGGACATCGCCATCCTGGGCCTGGCGCAGGCCGACCAGCACGGCAACCTCAACGTCAGCAAGTTCGGCCCGCGTCTGGCCGGGGCCGGCGGCTTCATCAACATCAGCCAGAACGCGCGCACCGTGGTGTTCGTCGGCACCTTCATGGCCGGCGCGCTGGAGGTGCGCTGCGAGGACGGGCAGCTGCGCATCATCCACGAGGGCGGCGCGCGCAAGTTCGTTCGCGAGGTCGAGCACCGCACCTTCAGCGGCGCGGAAGCCCTGCGCCGTGGCCAGCGCGTGTTGTATGTGACCGAGCGCTGCGTGTTTCAGCTGGTGGTCGCTATGCCACAAGCGGGCGAGCCCGTGGGTGAGGGCCAAAAAGCGCCCCTGCGCGGCCAACTGGAGCTCATCGAACTGGCGCCCGGCATCGACCTGCAGCTCGACGTGCTGGCGCACATGGCGTTTGCGCCGCGCATCAGCCCCGACCTGCAAGCGATGGACCCGCGCCTTTTTGGGGACGAGCCGTTGGGCCTGCGCGAGCAACTGCTCAGCCGTCCGCTGGCGCAGCGCTACGAGCTGGACCGGGCGCGGCGCAGGCTCTACATCGACTTCTCCGGCCTGCAGATCAACGCCCCCAGCGTGATCACCGCCATCGACGCCACCGCGCGGGCCTTGCTGGTGCCCTTTGGCCAGCGCGTGGACGCGGTGGTGAACTACGACCACTTCGGCATCGCCCCCGAACTGCTGGATGAGTATTCCGCCATGGTGCGGCGCCTGGCGGCCGAGTTTTATGGCCGGGTGACGCGCTACGGCACCACCGGCTTCGTCAAGTCAAGGCTATCCGGCACGCGCGAGGCGCGCTGATGGTTTTTCATGTCTTTTCGGCACCATCCCAGCGTCGGACGGTCTTGAGCAGCTATAAAAAATAGCGAATTCTTCAATCCCCAAAAACAATCCCCAGGTCCCGCGCGGTCTGCAGGGTGTCGCAGTCCAGCGGCACGCCCTTCATGCGGCCGGCGACTTCTTCGAGCGCCACGTAGTTCACGTTGGGGAAGGCCAGCGCGACCATGATGCCGGATTCCCCCTCGCCCAGCGCCCGCACGGCGGCCGTGCCGAAGCGCATGGCGGCCAGGCGGTCGAACGACGTGGGGCTGCCGCCGCGCAGCAGGTGGCCCAGCACCACCACCCGGGTGTCCTTGCCGGTGCGCTCCTGGATCGCCTGGCCGACGCGCTCGCCAATGCCGCCCAGGCGCTCGGCATGGCCAATTTCCGCCGCCTCGGCCACTTCGCGGTGCCCGTGCGCGGGCTTGGCGCCCTCCGCGACCATGACGATGGTGTAGGGATGGCCGTCCACGTCACGGCTGACGACCTTGGCCGCCACCTTGTCGATGTCAAAGGGAATTTCCGGAATCAGTACGACGTGCGCGTTGCCGGCAATGCCGGTGTGCAGCGCGATCCAGCCGGCATAACGCCCCATGACCTCCACCACCATCACGCGCTGGTGGCTCTCGGCGGTGCTGTGCAGGCGGTCCAGGCATTCGGTGGCGAAGGCCACGGCGGTGTCGAAGCCGAAGGTGGTGAAGGTCTTGTCGAGGTCGTTGTCGATGGTTTTCGGCACGCCCACCACGCGCAGGCCCTTCTGGTGCAGCGCGTGGGCGATCGTGAGCGAGCCGTCGCCGCCAATGGACACCAGCGCATCGAGCTCCTTCATGGCGAAGTAGTCGAGAATCTCGCCGGAGCGGTCGACGTCTTTCGTCGTGCCGTCGGCCATCTTCATCGGGAAATGCAGCGGATTGCCCTTGTTGGTGGTGCCCAGGATGGTGCCGCCCAGATGGGCGATGCCGCGCACCCGCTCCTTGGTGAGGCGGAACACGCCGCCTTCAGGGTAACGCTCGGGGAACAGGATGCCATTGAAGCCGTCGCGGATGCCATAACATTCCCAACCGCGGTTGACCGCGGCGACCACGACCGAGCGGATCACCGCATTGAGGCCCGGGGCATCGCCTCCGCCGGTGCACACGGCAATGCGTCGAATGGAACTGGACATGAATGTTTTCCTCGGTAATGCTGGGGGCGAAAACGGAGCCTGGCGTCAACGGGACTGGTGCAGCACCTTGGTCACCGGGTTGTGGCGCAACCTGAAAGCATCCGGCATGCCGGAGCCCAGCAGCGGGCGCAGGTACATGCGGAACGCGTCGGTCACGTCGGTGCCGCTGGGGGCGATGAACGCGTCCTCCATGGTCCGGGTCTTGCCGGCCACGGCCTCCAGCGGCAGCAGCTCGTAGTCCACCGAATAAAAGCCGGTGCGTTTGATGGCCACCGAGCCATCACGCCCGCCCCACATCGCGAACTGCACGGCCTTTTCGCCCACCTCGCGCGCCTCGCGCTGGTCCACGTCCGACACGCAGCCGATGAAGGAGCGCTGCAGGTAGCCGAAGGTGTCGCCGCGCACGCGCTTGATCTTGAGCTTGGCCTTGATCTCCTCGCACAACAGGTCGGCCAGCGCGCCGTTGCCCGAGAGCTGCACGTTGCCATGCGCGTCGTGCTCCAGGTCCTTGGCCAGCAGGGCGGCAATCGGCGCGCCGCTGGCGTCGTGAATGCCCTCGGAGACGGCGATCACGCAGCGGCCGTAGCGTTCGTAGGTGCTCTTCACGTCGGCCAGGAACTGCTCCAGAACGAAGGTGCGCTCGGGCAGGTAGATCAGGTGTGGGCCGTCGTCGGGGAACTTCTTGCCCAGGGCGGAGGCGGCGGTCAGGAAGCCCGCATGGCGGCCCATCACCACGCCCACATAGACGCCGGGCAGGGCGGCGTTGTCCAGGTTGGCGCCGGCAAAGGCCTGCGCCACGAAGCGCGCGGCCGAGGGGAAACCGGGCGTGTGGTCGTTGCCGACCAGGTCGTTGTCGATGGTCTTCGGGATGTGGATGCAACGCAGCGGGTAGCCGGCCTTTTGCGCCTCCAGGCTCACGATGCGCACCGTGTCGGACGAGTCGTTGCCGCCGATGTAGAAGAAATGTTCGATCTCGTGCGCCTGCAGCACCTTGAAGATCTCCTGGCAATACGCCAGGTCGGGCTTGTCGCGGGTGGAGCCCAGCGCACTCGACGGCGTGCCGGCGACCAGTTCGAGGTTGTGGTGGGTCTCCTGCGTCAGGTCGACAAAGTCTTCATTGACGATGCCGCGCACGCCGTGGCGCGCACCGTAGATGCGCTCGATGGCGCCAAAACGCCGCGCTTCGAGCGCCACGCCGACCAGCGACTGGTTGATGACAGCGGTGGGACCGCCACCCTGGGCGACAAGTATTTTTCCGGAGGCCACGGCGAGTTTCCTTCAGGCTTTGGGGTTGAACTGATTCGACCCAGCCATTGTGCCTTTGCTTTGGGGTGGCACGGCGGCCGCTTTCGACGGTGGAATACCCGTAAAAATGCCTTGATTTTTGACTTCCATCCGCCTAATCTGCGCGCATGGACAAACTCAAGGCCTTCGAATCCTTTGTTTCCGTCGCCACCCGGGGCAGCCTGACGGCGGCGGCCAAGGCGGAGGGCGTGGCGCCGGCCATCATGGGGCGGCGGCTCGATGCCCTGGAGGAGCATCTGGGCGTCAAGTTGCTGGTGCGCACCACACGGCGCATCACGCTCACGCACGAGGGCAGCGCGTTCCTGGAAGACTGCCAGCGCCTGCTGTCCGACGTGGCCAACGCCGAGGCCAGCGTATCGGAAGGCGGGGTCAAGGCCAGTGGCCACCTGCGCATCACCGCGCCTGCCGGCTTCGGCCGCCGCCATGTGGCGCCGCTGGTGCCGCGCTTTCGCGAACGGCACACGGATGTGACGATTTCCCTGAACCTGAGCGACCGTGTGGTGGATCTGGCCGGCGAGGGCTTTGACTGCGCCGTGCGGGTCGGCGACATGCCCGATTCGTCCCTGGTCAGCGTGCGCCTGGCCGACAACCGCCGCCTGTGCGTGGCCACGCCGCGCTACCTCAAGCAACATGGCACCCCGCGGCACCCGAGCGAACTGGTGCGTTTTGACTGTCTGACGCTGTCCAGCGACGCCTCGCAGACGCGCGGCTGGGCTTTCAGCGTACCCCGGGGTGGCGGCGCCGGTGAGGTCATGCATTTCAAGCCGGGCGGTCCGCTGGACTGTTCCGACGGGCAGGTGCTGCACGACTGGTGCCTGGCCGGCTACGGCATTGCCTGGCGCAGCACCTGGGAAGTCGAAGCCGAGATTGCCGCCGGCCTGCTGATGCCGGTTCTGGAGGAATTCGGCGCCCCGCCGAACGGCATCTACGTGGTATTTCCGCAGCGCAAGCATTTGCCGCTGCGGCTGCGGCTGTGGATCGACTACCTGAAGGACCAGTATGGGCAGTCCGCGTTCTGGCAGGGCACGGCAGGCCGCCCCGCCCCGTAAAATCGCCCGATGCTCTCTGTCAAACAAGATCTGCTCGCGGCGCTGGCCGACGCGCTGGAACAACTCATCCCCGGTGCGGGCGCCAAAGCGGCGTTCGAGTCGCCCAAGGTGGCCGCGCACGGCGACTTCGCCTGCACCGCGGCCATGCAACTGGCCAAACCGCTCAAGCAGAACCCGCGCCAGACCGCGGAGGTGCTGCGCGATTTGCTGCTGGCCAGTGCGTCGTACCAGCGCTGGGTGGCGGCCATCGAGATCGCCGGTCCGGGTTTCATCAACATCCGGCTCAAGCCCGAGGCCAAGCAGCAGATCGTGCTGGCGGTGCTGCAGGCAGGGACGCAATTTGGCTATCAGGCCCCGCGCGATGCGCGCGTGCTGGTCGAGTTTGTCTCGGCCAATCCCACCGGGCCGCTGCATGTGGGCCACGGCCGCCAGGCCGCGCTGGGCGACGCGATCTGCAACCTCTTTGCCACGCAGGGCTGGCAGGTGTACCGCGAGTTCTATTACAACGACGCGGGCGTGCAGATTGCCACGCTGGCCAACAGCACCCATCTGCGCGCCAAGGGCTTCAAGCCCGGTGACGCCGAGTGGCCCGAGGCCGCCTACAACGGCGAGTACATCCAGGACATTGCCAACGATTTCCTGGCCGGCAAGACCGTCACCTCCGACGACCGGGCCTTCACCGCCAGCGGCGACATCGACGACCTCGACAGCATCCGCCAGTTCGCCGTGGCCTACCTGCGTCACGAGCAGGACCTGGACCTGAAGGCGTTCCAGGTCCATTTCGATAACTACTACCTTGAATCCAGCCTGTACACCAGCGGCAAGGTGGCCGCCGCCGTGCAGAAACTGCAGGACGCCGGCAAGACCTATGAGCAGGACGGCGCGCTGTGGCTCAGGTCCACCGACTACGGCGACGACAAGGACCGCGTCATGAAGAAGGGTGACGGCAGCTTCACCTACTTCGTGCCCGACGTGGCCTACCACATCACCAAATGGGAGCGCGGCTTCACCAAGGTGATCAACATCCAGGGCACCGACCACCACGGCACTATCGCGCGCGTACGTGCCGGCCTGCAGGCGGCCGGCGTGGGCATCCCCGCGGGCTACCCCGACTACGTGCTGCACACCATGGTGCGCGTGGTCAAGGGCGGAGAAGAGGTCAAGATCAGCAAGCGCGCCGGCAGCTACGTCACGCTGCGCGACCTGATCGAGTGGACCAGCACCGACGCGGTGCGCTTTTTCCTGCTGAGCCGCAAGCCCGATACCGAGTACACCTTCGACGTGGACCTGGCCGTGGCGAAGAACAACGACAACCCGGTGTATTACGTGCAGTACGCCCATGCGCGGATCTGCTCGGTGCTGGCGGCCTGGGGCGGGGATGCGGCCACGCTGGCCGGCGCCGACCTGTCGCCGCTGGACAGCCCGGCGGCCCAGACCCTGATGCTGGCGCTGGCCAAATACCCCGACATGCTCACGGCTGCCGCGCAGGACAACGCGCCGCACGACGTGACCTTCTACCTGCGCGACCTGGCCGCAACCTACCACAGCTACTACGACGCCGAGCGCATCCTGGTGGACGACGAGGCCGTCAAACGCGCCCGCCTGGCGCTGATCGCCGCCACGGCGCAGGTGTTGCACAATGGCTTGGCGGTGCTGGGTGTGTCGGCGCCCACCCGAATGTAAGAGCACAAGAGGCAAGCATGAGACAACAGCAGCGCGGGGGCACGTTCCTGGGCATCGTCATCGGGGTGGTGATCGGGCTGGGCGCGGCGCTGGCGGTGGCGGTCTACGTGACGCAGGTGCCGGTGCCCTTCCTCAACAAGAGTCCGCCGCGCAAGCCCAATCAGGACGCGGCGGAAGCCCTGAAAAACAAGGACTGGGACCCCAACGCGCCGCTCTACGGCAAGAACCCCGCGCGAACGGCGGCGTCAGCTACCAGCGAGGTCGCTCCGGCTGCGGCACCGGCCTCGGCCGGCGCCGTGCCCGCCGCCGCAGCGTCGGCGGCCCGGCCGGCCTCCGCGCCTGTTGCGGCGCCAGCCCGGGCCGAGGGCAAGGCCGCACCCGCGGCCGACCCGCTCGGGGATCTGGCCAAGTCGAAATCGGCTGGCGCCACGGCCGACCCGTTCAGCTATTTCGTGCAGGCCGGGGCTTACCGGTTACCGGAAGATGCCGAGGCGCAGCGCGCGAAGCTGGGCCTGATGGGCGTGGAGGCCCGTGTGACTGAGCGTGAGCAGTCTGGCCGCACCGTGTACCGGGTGCGCTCAGGGCCGTTTGACAGCAAGGATGCCGCGGATCGCGTGAAAGAGCGCATCGATGAGGCGGGCATGGAGTCGACCCTGGTCCGCGTGCAGCGCTGAGGCGGCCCTGGCGGGCGGGAACTTAACCCGCGCCCCGGGGCTCCATGAACCATTTTGGAGAGCAATGGAATGAAACGTCGTGATTTTTCCCTGGCGGCCGCCGCCGTGGTGGCCCCCGGCCTGATCGGCATGAACCCTGCGTCTGCGCAGGCCCCCCGGCCCCGCGAAGGCAAGGACTACCTGGTGCTGGGCAAGCAAGCCCCCACCGACGCGCCCGCCGGCAAGATCGAGGTTGTCGAGTTCTTCTGGTACAGCTGCCCGCACTGCAATGCGTTCGAACCGACGCTTGAAGCCTGGGTGAAGAACCTGCCAAAAGATGTGAGCTTCAAGCGTGTGCCGGTGGCGTTCCGCGACGACTTCGCGCCGCAGCAGCGCCTGTACTACACGCTGGAGGCGCTGAACAAGGTGGACGATCTGCACGGCAAGGTTTTTCGCGCGATCCATGCCGAGCGCCAGTCGCTCACCAGCGATGACGCCATCATTGCCTGGGCCGAGAAGCAGGGGCTGGACAAGGCGAAGTTCACCGAGGCCTTCCGTTCCTTCTCGGTGGCCAGCAAGCTGCGCCGGGCCACCCAGCTGCAGGACGCCTACAAGGTCGAAGGCGTGCCGGCGCTGGGCATTGCCGGGCGCTACTACACCGACGGTTCGCTGGCAGGCAGCATGGACCGCGCCCTTTCGGTGACGGATGTGCTGCTGGCGGATGCCCGCAAGAGCCGGTGAAGCGCGGATCCCTGTGGCGCCAAGCCCGCTTCGGCGGGCTTTTTTGTGGGGTTCAGACCAGGATGGCCCAAACCTGCAACTACAATGAGCAGCAAGATTCGTGCCTCTATGAAAAACCTCACCACGCCCCTTCTGCTCGCCGCACTGGCCCTGTCGAGCGCTTCGGCGCTGGCCGAGCGTGCGGATCGCGACCAACCCATGACGATCGATGCTGATGCGCTGCGGCATGACGACCAGAAGCAGACCACCGTCTTCACCGGGCAGGTGACCGTCACCAAGGGCACCATCCTGATGCGCGGCGCGCGGATCGAAGTTCGCCAGGACGGCAAGGGCAACCAGTTCGGCACCCTGACCCCGGAGCCAGGCCAGCGGGTCTATTTCCGGCAAAAGCGTGACGGCCTCGACGAGTTCATGGAGGGTGAGGGCGAGCGCATCGAATACGACAGTGCCACCGATACCGTGCGCATCCTGCGCCGGGGCGAATTGCGCCGCCTGGTGGGCGCCAAGGTGGCTGACGAGATCAGCGGCAATGTGATCGTCTACAACAACACCACCGAGGTGTTCACGGTGGACGGGGCGCCGGGCGACACCGGCCGCAGTGGCCGGGTGCGGGCCATATTGGCGCCGCGAACCCCGGCGTCGGCGGCTTCCAGCGCAGGAGCGGCAACCCCGGCGCGAGCCGGCGCCTCGCAGACCGGGCCTGGCCTGCGCTCCAGCGGCACCCTGGGCGGAGACCGCAAGTGAGTGACGCCCGTGTGGAGGCGCCCGCCTCGGGCAGTGTGGTCGCTGGCGCCAGCCGGCTCGATGTGCGTAACCTGAAGAAAGCCTACGGAAAACGGCAGGTCGTGAAAGACGTGTCGCTGTCGGTGCTGAACGGCGAGGTCGTGGGGCTCCTGGGTCCCAATGGCGCCGGCAAGACCACCTCGTTCTACATGATCGTGGGTCTGGTGCGCGCCGATGCCGGCGAAATCAGCATCGACGGCCAGGCGGTCGAAAACATGCCGATTCACCGCCGGGCGCGGCTGGGCCTGTCCTACCTGCCGCAGGAGGCCTCGATCTTCCGCAAGCTCACGGTGGCGGAGAACGTGCGCGCCGTGCTGGAGCTTCAGCAGGGCAGCGATGGCCAGCCCCTGGCAAAAGCCGAAATCGAGCTTCGCCTCAATGGCTTGCTGCAGGACCTGCGCGTGGAGGCGCTCTACGACTCGCCGGCCCTGGCGCTGTCCGGCGGCGAGCGTCGGCGCGTGGAGATCGCCCGCGCGCTGGCCACCCAGCCGCGCTTCATCCTGCTGGATGAGCCCTTTGCCGGCATCGACCCGATCGCGGTGATCGAGATCCAGCGCATCATCGCCTTCCTGAAGTCGCGCGGCATTGGCGTGCTGATCACCGACCACAACGTGCGCGAGACGCTGGGCATCTGCGACCACGCCTTCATCATCAGCGATGGACGGGTGCTGGCCCAGGGCACGCCGACGGAGATCGTGGACAACGCCGAGGTGCGCCGCGTGTACCTGGGCGAGCACTTCAGAATGTAGGTATGGCCCCCACGCTTTTCACTGCGTGTAATGCGCTGGACGTGCCTTCGCCAGAGGCGACGGCTCTTCGGCCCGTCCAACCCTGCGCAGGCAGGCTTGGAGCCGCGGGCCTCAGCCCCAGAGGGGGCTGGTCTTCCTTGGGGCAGCCCGGCGGCAGACCATGAAGCAAGGCCT
>JAABRA010000005.1 GCA_011391155.1 Burkholderiales bacterium | reverse complement strand
TGAACAGCACGGTGTCCTGCGGCACGATGCCGATGGCCTGGCGCACGCTGGCCTGCGTGACCTGCCGGATGTCCTGCCCGGCGATCAGGATGCGGCCTCCAGCGTCCCTTTGATCGCCCGGAATGCCGACGTCATAGAAGCGGTACAGCAGCCGCGCCAGGGTGGACTTGCCCGAGCCGGAAGGGCCGACCACCGCCACCGTCTTGCCGGCCGGAATTTCGAAGCTGATGTCGTGCAGGATGGGACGGGCGGCGTCGTAGGCGAAATTGACGTGCTCGAAGCGGACGGTGGCGTCGAGCGCGCCCTCACCCCAACCCTCTCCCGCGCGCGGGAGAGGGGGCAAGAGGGACGGCAAGTTCGGCAATACCCCCTCGCCCGCTAGCGGGAGAGGGTTGAGCCTTACTCCCTCGCCCGCCTGCGGCAGCAGGCCGGGGTGAGGGCTCGGCCTTACTCCCTCGCCCGCCTGCGGGAGAGGGTTGGGGCGAGGGCTTGGCCTTACCCCCTCCCCCGCTTGCGGGAGAGGGTTGGGGTGAGGGTGAAGGCTCAGCGGCACCGCACCCGGCACATCCGCCACCTCGCGCTCTTTTTCCATCAGCGTGAACATCTTGTCCAGGTCGGTCAGGCTCTGCTTGATCTCGCGGTAGATCACGCCCAGGAAGTTCAGCGGGATGTAGAGCTGGATCATGAAGGCGTTGACCATCACCAGGTCGCCCAGCGTCATGCGGCCATCCACGACACCCTGGGTGGCGCGCCAGAGCATGGCGACCAGCCCCACGGCGATGATGAGCTGCTGGCCGATATTGAGCATCGACAGCGTGGTCTGGCTCTTCAGGCGCGCGCGGCGCAGGCGCTCCAGGCTTTCGTCGTAGCGGCGGGCCTCGAAGCCTTCGTTGTTGAAGTACTTGACCGTCTCGTAATTCAGCAGCGAATCCACCGCCTTGGTGTGCGCGGCGGAGTCGAACTCGTTGGCCTCGCGGCGGAACTGGGTGCGCCATTCGGTCACCAGCACGGTGAACAGGATGTACAGCGCAAGCGCCCCCAGCGTGATCCAGGCGAACCAGACGTCGAACTTGACCGCCAGGATGCTCAGCACCAGCGCCACCTCGATCAGCGTCGGGACGATGGAGAACAGCGAAAACGAGATCAGCGACTCGATGCCGCGCACGCCGCGCTCGATGTCGCGCGTCATGCCGCCGGTCTGGCGCTCCAGGTGAAAGCGCAGGCTCAAGGCGTGCAGGTGCTGAAAGGTCTCCAGCGCGATGGAGCGCGCGGCGCCCTGCGTGGCCTTGGAAAACACCAGTTCGCGCAGCTCGGTGAACAGTGTGGTGGACAGGCGCAGCGCGCCGTAGGCCAGCAGCAGGCCGATCGGCACCACCAGCAGCGCGGCCACCGCCGGGTTGACCGAGGGCGTCATGGTGTCGACCAGGGTCTTCAGCAGCAGCGGCACGCCCACGTTGGCCAGCTTGGCGCCGACCATGAAGACCAGCGCGAAGATGACGCGCCACTTGTAGCGCCACAGGTACGGGAACAGGCGGCGCAGCGTGCCCCAGTCGGAACGCGGTGCGCCGGACGGTGCAGGGGATGATGAGCTGAGTTGGTGGTGACCACGCATGCGGGACAATCTGGAAAGTGGGGGGGGACAGCGCTGTTGCGCCATGCACGGCGGCGGCCTGCTCCGCAAAATACCCTTGAATTGTTGGGGGCAGCGCTGGCGCGCTTTGCGTCGCTGCGGTCTGCCCCGCACGAAACCCTTATATTGTCGGGGACAGAGCTGGCGCGCTTCGCGTCGCTGCGGTGTGCCCCGCCAAGAATCAGGTATAGATTGTGACCATGTCCAACGCTTCAAGCCCCGCGTCATCCGCCATCCCCTCCAACCCCGCGCGCGTGATCGCGCCCCGGGTGCCGCTGCCGACCGACAAGGAACTGGTGCTCAAGGTGGTGCCGATGCCGGCCGACTGCAACGCCAACGGCGACATCTTCGGCGGCTGGGTCATGGCGCAGGTCGACATTGCCGGCTCCATCGTGCCGGCGCGCTACGTGCGCGGGCGCATGGCCACGGTGGCGGTCAACGAGTTCATCTTCAAGCAGCCGGTGCGCGTGGGCGACATCCTGTCGTTCTTCGGCGGCGTCTCGCGGATCGGCCGCACCTCGATCACGGTGCAGGTGGAGGTGTACGCCGAGCGCTACGACACCCAGGGCCACTACATCAAGGTCACCGAGGCCTCGCTGACCTACGTGGCGATTGACGAGCACGGACGGCCGCGGCCCATCGAGCGGCCCGAACCCTGAGCCCGGACCGGAGTCAGGCGCAACGGGCAGGGCCAGCACGGTCCCGCAGGGGCCGGCTACACCGCGCTATAAACTCCCGGATCAATAGCAAACAATGACCATTCCACGCTGGGATAGTGCCATTTTTCCTTAAAATTTTCCGTGCCGGCCTTCCCCGGACGCAAAACGCGCGGCACCGGCCAGCGCATCGTCCAGGCAGGCACGCCCGCCCGCCCATTCCTGCTGCAGCGCGTCCGCCAGCGGCAGGCCGCACTGGCGATGTGCGCTCAGGCGATCGGCGTTCATCGTGGCCTGCGGGAAGCCGGCCAGTTGGCGGGCCAGCATGATCGCGGCTTCACGCGCGCCGCCGGTCGGCGCGACGCGGTTGCACAGGCCCAGCCGCAGCGACTCGTCCGCCTCCACCTTGCGCCCGGTCAGGATCAGGTCCATGGCGTGGCCCATGCCGATCAGGCGCGGCAGGCGCACGGTGCCGCCATCGATCAGCGGCACGCCGAAGCGCCGGCAATAGACGCCGAAATAGGCATCGGCCTCCATCACCCGCAGGTCGCACCACAGCGCCAGCTCCATGCCGCCGGCCACCGCCGCGCCGCTGACGGCGGCGATCACCGGCTTGGACAGCAGCAGCCGGCTCGGCCCCATCGGGCCCAGCGGGCGTTCAGCCCCCGGCGCCCACTCCAGGTGGGCCAGCGCGCTGCCTTCGACACCTGCCGCATGCAGCCGCGCCCCGGCCTGCAGATCCCAGCCGGCGCAAAAATGGCCGTGCGCGCCGTGGAAAACAGCCACGCGGCTGGCAGGGTCATCGTCAAAAGCAATGAAGGCCGCATGCAGGGCGCGCGCCGTCTCGGCGTCCACCGCATTGCGGACTTCGGGGCGGTTCAGGGTGATGACGGTGATGCCATCCAGGAATTCAGTGGTGACACAGGGATTCATGCGGCCATCAAACCTGAGCCTTGGGAGACACGGTATGGGGAACACCCTGAGAACGTTTGTGTCCGGGCACCGATATAAACGCGCATCGCTTCAGGAGGCACCGTGCAGTTTCTTCAACTGGTCATCAGCGGCATCGCGCAAGGATGCATATACGGCCTGATTGCGCTCGGGTTCGTGCTGATCTACAAGGCCACCGAGACCGTGAGCTTCGCCCAGGGCGACCTCATGATGCTGGGCGCCTTCGGCGGCCTGGCCGGCATGACGATGCTGGGTTTCCCGTTCTGGGCGGCGGTGCTGGCGGCGATTGTCGCCATGGCCATCTTCGGCGTGCTGCTCGAACGCATCGTGATCCGGCCGATCCTGGGCCAGCCGGCTTTTTCCATTGTGATGCTGACCATCGGCATCGCCTACGTGGCGCGCGGCCTGATCACCATGATCCCCAACATCGGCACCGAGACCCACACTCTGCCCGTGCCCTACAAGGACCAGATCTGGAACGTGGGCGCGCTGGTGCTCAACGTCGAGCAGATGGTGGTGATTGCCGCCACCGCCGTGCTGTGCGCCGGCCTGTTTGCGATGTTCAAGTACAGCAAGCTCGGCATGGCGATGCAGGCCTCGTCGCAAAACCAGCTTGCGGCCTACTACATGGGCATCCCGGTCAAGACGCTCAACGGCCTGGTCTGGGGCCTGGCCGCGGCGGTGGCGGCCATCGCCGGCCTGCTGCTGGCTCCGATCACCTTCGTGCACGCCAACATGGGCTTCATCGGCCTGAAGGCCTTCCCGGCCGCCGTGGTCGGCGGCTTCACCAGCCTGCCCGGCGCGATCGTCGGGGGCCTGATCATCGGCATCGTGGAGTCGCTCTCGGGCTTCTACCTGCCCGACGGCTTCAAGGACACGGCGCCCTACGTGGTGGTGCTGATCATGCTGATGGTCAAGCCCAACGGCCTGTTCGGCGAAAAACTGCGCAAGAAAGTCTGACCGCAATGCGATTCATCTTCAAAACCAGCTACGCGCAGGATATCAACCTCGCCAAGCACGGCGGCCACGTCTTCTGGTACGGCGCCCTGGCGCTGCTGCTGGTGGCCGCGCCCTGGCTGTTTGCCGAGTACTGGCTGGCCCAGCTGACCTTCATCCTGATCTATGCCATCGTCGGCCTCGGGCTGATGCTGCTGGCCGGCTTCACCGGGCAGTTCTCCCTCGGCCACGCGGCATTCCTGGGCGTCGGCGCGTACACCCAGGCGGTGATGACCAACGCCGGCCTGCCGTTCCCGCTGGCGCTGATCAGCGCGGCCGCGCTGTCGGCGGCGGTGGGCGTGGTGGTGGGCCTGCCGGCGCTGCGCGTCAAGGGCATCTACCTGGGCATGGCCACGCTGTCGTTCGGCTTCATCGTCGAAGAGGTGCTGGCGCGCTGGGAATCCGTCACCGGCGGCAACGCCGGCATCCACATCAAGGCCCCCGACCTCTTCGGCTGGAAAGTGGCCACCGGCGAAGGGTTTTATTACCTGTGCCTGGTCATCGCGGTGCTGGCCACGCTGGGCATCCTGAACCTGCTGCGTTCGTCCACCGGGCGGGCCTTCGTGGCCATCCGTGACTCGGAAATTTCGGCGCAGAGCATGGGCATCAACCTCGCACGCTACAAGACGCTGTCGTTCGCGCTGTCGGCGGCACTTGCGGGGGTGGGCGGTGCTTTGTATGCGCACAAGCTGCAGTTCATCTCGCCCGACCAGTTCAACATCATCCAGTCGATTGATTTGCTGCTGATGGTGGTGATCGGCGGCCTGGGCTCGGTGCATGGCGCGTTCCTGGGCGCGATCTTCCTGATCACCATGCCCCAGGTCATTTCCCTGACCAAGGACTACCTGCCCGCTGTGGTCGGCCAGGCCCCCGGGCTGCAGGCCGTGGTCTATGGCGTGGTGCTGGTGGGGTTCGTGCTGTTCGAGCCGATGGGCCTGTATGGCCGCTGGCTCAAGGTGCGCGCCTGGATCCAGTTGTTCCCGTTCTACCGCCAGGGCATGTTCAAGCGGCAGAAATCCTTCCAGAAATCGGACCGGTTGAAATGACCCCCACGCTTGTCACTTCGTGTACTACGCTGTACGGGCCTTCGCCAAAGGCGACGGCTCTTCGGCCCGTCCAACCCTGCGCAGGCAGGCTTGGAGCCGCGGGCCTCAGCCCCTCGGGGGCCCTCGCGCCTTGGGGCGGCCCGGCGTCGCTCAAGGTCTTCACATATGAATGACGTTCTTCTATCCGCCCAGAACCTCAGCGTGCGCTTCGGCGGCGTGCTGGCCGTCAACAACGTGAGCTTTGACGTCAAGCCCGGCGAGGTGTTCACGCTGATCGGGCCCAACGGCGCCGGCAAGACCACGGTGTTCAACCTGATCAGCCGCATCTACACCCCGACCGCCGGCGAGATCACCTACCTCGGTCCGCAGGGCAGCCTCAAACTCACCGGGCAGCCGCCGCACGCCATTGCCTCGCTCGGCATCGCGCGCACTTTCCAGAACATCGAGTTGTTCGAGCACGCCACGGTGTTGCACAACCTGCTGATCGGGCGCCACACGCACCGCAAGACCGGCTTCTGGAGCGAGGTGTTCTTCACGCCCGCCACCCGCGCCGCCGAGATCGAGGCACGCGAAAAGGTCGAGAAGGTGATCGACTTCCTCGACCTGCAGCACCACCGCGATTCGCTGGTCGCCGGCCTGCCCTACGGCGTGCGCAAGGTGGTGGAGATGGGCCGCGCGCTGTGCACCGAGCCGCGGCTGCTGCTGCTCGACGAACCCTCATCCGGCCTGAACGTGGAGGAAACCGACGACATGGCCTTCTGGATCGCCGACATCAAGAACGTGCTGGGCATCACCGTGCTGATGGTCGAACACGACATGACGCTGGTGTCCAAGGTGTCCGACCGCGTGCTGGCCATGAACCAGGGCGAGGTGCTGGCCATGGGCACGCCGCGCGAGGTGCAGAACGACCCCGGCGTGATCGAGGCCTACCTGGGCTCCATCGACGACGTGTCCTCCCTGCGGAGGCCGGCATGAGCGCAGCCACCACGCCAGCGTCCAGCCCCGCCATTGAGGCGCCGGTGCTGAAACTGCTCAACGTCGAGAGCGCCTACGGCCCGATCAAGGCGATCCGCGGCGTGAGCCTGAAGGTGCGCAAGGGCGAAGTCGCCACCGTGCTGGGGTCGAATGGCGCCGGCAAGACCACCATACTGAAGACCATCTCCGGCATCATCGACCCGCGCAAGGGCTCGATCGAGTTCAAGGGCCGGAACATCACCGCCCAGGACCCCGCCTTCATCGTGCAGCAGGGCCTCTCCCATGTGCCCGAGGGCCGCGAGGTGTTTCCCCTGCTCAGCGTGCATGACAACCTGCTGATGGGCGCCTACACCCGCCGGGACCGCGACGGCGTGGCGCGCGACATGGAGGCGGTCTACGGCTACTTCCCCATCCTGAAGGAGCGCGCCGCGCAGGACGCCGGCCTGCTCTCGGGCGGCCAGCAGCAGATGCTGTCGATCTCGCGCGCGCTGATGGCCAGCCCCGACCTGATGCTGCTCGACGAGCCCAGCCTGGGCCTCTCCCCGAAGCTGACCAAGGAAATCTTCGAGATCGTGGTGCGCATCAACCGCGAGCGCGGCACCACCATCCTGCTGGTCGAGCAGAACGCCAACATGGCGCTGAACGCCTCGGACTACGGCTACGTGCTGGAGAACGGCCGCATCGTGATGGAAGACACCTGCGCCGCCCTTCGCGAAAAGGACGACATCAAGGAGTTCTACCTCGGCTTGAAGGAAACCGGCATGCGCGACGAGCGGCGCTGGAAAAAGAAAAAGAACTGGAGATAGCCATGAACGCCGCGCCGAGCCGCCTCAAGCCATTGAACGCCCCCGTCGGGGCCGAGACCCGCAGCTTCAAGCCTGCAAGTGCAGGCTTGAACGGGTCGAAGAGCCTCTGCGTCTCGCAGCGGCACGTCCAGCGCAGTACACGCAGTGACCAGCGTGGGGGCCTGTTTATATGAGCAATCTTTGGGATCTGAGTCATATCAAGCCCCGCACCGACATCGTGGTGCCGGGCGACACGCTGGCCGTGATGTTCTGGAACGCGGTCCAGCAGCGCGGGCCGAATATCTGGATGCGCCAGAAGGACCTGGGCATCTGGCGCAGTTCGACCTGGCAGCAGACCGGCGACGCGGTGCTTGAGATCGCCGGCGGGCTGCTGAGCCTGGGCTTCATGCCGCATGAAACCGCCTCGATCCTGTCCAACACCGTGGTCGACTGGGTGCTGGCCGACCTGGCGGTGCTGAGTTGCGGCGGTGTCTCCAATGGCATTTACCCGACCGACGCGGCCAGCCAGGTGCACTACCTGTGCGAGGACTCGCGCACCACGATCCTGTTCGTGGAAGACGACGAGCAACTCGACAAGGCGCTCGAAGTGCGCGGGCAGTTGCCCCTGCTGCGCAAGATCGTGGTTTTCGACATGGAAGGCCTGCACAAGCTGGACGACCCGGGCGTGATCGGGCTGGACGCGCTGCGCGCGCTGGGGCGGGCTTACAACACACAGCACCCCGGCGCGGTGATGGAGCGCGCCCGGGCCTGCCGACCGGAAGACCTGGCCATCCTGGTCTACACCTCGGGCACCACCGGGCGCCCCAAGGGCGCGATGCACACCCACGCCGGTCTGGTCTATACCGTGCGCGGCTACAACACGCTAGTGTCGCGCGACGAATCCGATGAATGCATGTGCTTCCTGCCGCTGTGCCACATCGCCGAGCGCATGGGCGGCGAGTATTTTTCGATGTATACCGGCGCCAAACTCAATTTCGTCGAAAACCCCGAGACCGTGCCCGAGAACGTGCGCGAGATCGCGCCCACGGTGTTCACCGCCGTGCCAAGGGTCTGGGAGAAGTTCTACTCCGGCGTGATGATCACGCTGAAGGAAGCCAGCCGGATGCAGCAGCTGGCCTATGGCTGGGCCATTGGCGTGGGCACGCAGATCGCCGACCTGGTGCTGGCCGGCAAGCCGGTGGGCGGCGGCCTGAAGCTGCAGTTCGTCGTAGCGCGCTGGCTGGCGCTGAACAATGTGCGCAAGCTCATCGGCATCCACCGGGCGCGTTTCCTGGTCACGGGCGCGGCGCCGATTTCACCCGAACTGGTCAAGTGGTACCTGGCGCTGGGCGTGCCCATGCTCGAGGTCTGGGGCATGACCGAGACCTGCGGTGCCTCCACCGGGGTGCCGGCCGAGCGCATCAAGCCGGGCTCCATCGGTCCGGCCGCCAGCTTCAACGAAGTGCGGCTGGACCCGGCCACCGGCGAGATCCTGGTGCGCGGCCCGAACGTGTTCAAGGGCTACCTGAACCAGCCCGAGAAAACCGCCGAGACCATCGATCCCGAGGGCTGGCTGCACACCGGCGACGTGGGGGTGGTGGACGACGACGGCTACTTCCGCATCACCGACCGGATGAAGGACATCATCATCACGGCCGGCGGCAAGAACATCACGCCCAGCGAGCTGGAGAACGAGCTGAAGTTCTCGCCCTACGTGACGGATGCCGTGGTCATCGGCGACAAGCGCCCCTACCTCACCGTCATCATCATGATCGACCAGGAAAACGTCGAGAAGTACGCGCAGGACCACGACGTGCCGTTCTCCAACTACGTCAGCCTGACGCGCTCGCCCGAGGTCCAGGCGCTGATCCAGGACGTGATCGACGGCGTGAACAAGAAGTTTGCCCGTGTCGAGCAGATCAAGAAGTTCTTCCTGCTGGAGACCCAGCTGACGGCGGAAGACGAGGAACTCACCCCGACCATGAAGCTCAAGCGCAAGCTGGTCGAGAAGAAATACGCCGAGCAGATCGAGGCGATGTACCGTTAACCCTCAAGGAGATTTCCGAATGATTCACCCACTTTCAAAAATCAGGTCCGTCCTGCCAGCCGTCGTAGCGACCTTCGGTCTGGTTGCCCTGGCCGCGCCCGCCCTGGCCCAGCAGGGCGTGAGCAAGACCGAGATCGTCGTCGGCAGCATCCAGGACCTTTCGGGACCGCTGGCGGGCTACGGCAAGCAGGCGCGCAACGGCCTGCAACTGCGCGTGGACGAAATCAATGAGCAGGGCGGCATCCATGGCCGCAAGATCAAGTTGCTGGTGGAAGACTCGGGCTACGACCCGAAGAAAGCCGTGCTGGCGGCGCAGAAGCTGGTCAACCAGGACAAGATCTTCATCATGGCCGGACACATCGGCACGGCGCAGAACAACGCCGCCATGCCGGTGCAGTTCGACAAGAACGTGGTCAACTTCATCCCGCTGACTGCCGCCCGCGAGATGTATGAGCCGCTGAACCGGCTCAAATACGCGATGCTGAGCTCCTACTACGACCAGATGCGCATCGCGGTGCCGCGCATGGTCAAGGAAAAGAACGCCAAAAAAGTCTGCGCCATTTACCAGGACGACGAGTTCGGTCTGGAAGT
>JAABRA010000004.1 GCA_011391155.1 Burkholderiales bacterium | reverse complement strand
GTGGCTTTGGCGGTGTGGTCCAGGGTCCGGCCGGCCTGCGTGATGCCGGCGTCAATCGTGTCGCGGCGTGCTGCAACCGTGCGCGCCACGACGGCCATGTCGGCCAGCGCGCTCTTGAACGCGGCCTGGTTTTCGGGGCCGAGAATGGCGTTGATGGCGTTCGAGGTGCCGTCCAGCTTGGTCAGCACGCTGGTCAGCACGTTCTCCAGGCGCGCGCTGAGCGAAGGTTTGGTGCCAATCACCGGGTAGTCGTTGCCGGGCAACGCCAGCAGCGGGGGCGAGCCCGCCGCGCCGCCACTGAGTTCCACATAGGCGATGCCGGTCAGTCCCTGGGTTTTCAGGACCGCAATGGTGTCTTCCCGCACCGGGGTACCGCGCTCGATGGCGAACAGCAGGTTGACCCGGTTGGGGTTGACGTGGTCGAGTTCGATGGCGCGCACCTTGCCCACGTCCACCCCGTTGAACTTGACCGGGGCGTTCAGGTTGAGACCGGCGACCGATTCGTCAACCACCGCCCGATACGGATCGAACCGCTTTTGCCAGGCGCCGCCCGAGGCAAGCCAGAGCACGCCGGCGACCAGCACGGCGCCCAGCGCCAGCACGAAGGCGCCAACCAGGGCCGGATTTACTTTGGTTTCGATGATGCTTCCCCGGTGAGGGCTGGGTCCAGGTCTGGCACGGGGACCGGCCGCACTTGTTGAATCGCGTCGTTCTGGGCCAGGGCGGCGCGCGCGCGCGGGCCGTGGAAGAAGGGCCGGATGGCCGGGCGGTCCATGTGGGAGAGTTGCGCCATCGAGCCGATGCCCTGCACGGTGCCGTCGCCCAGCACGGCCACCCGGTCGGCCACCTGCCACAGCAGATCCAGGTCGTGGGTGATCATCACGATGGTCAGGCCGAACAGGTCGCGCAGCTTGAGCACCAGTTCGTCCACGCCGGCAGCGCTGTCGGGGTCCAGGCCGGCGGTCGGCTCGTCCAGGAACAGCAGTTCGGGGTCCAGCGCCAGGGCGCGGGCCAGCGAGGCGCGTTTCATCATGCCGCCGCTGAGCTCGGACGGATACTGCGCCCCGACCTCGGGCTTGAGGCCGGCCAGCGCCAGCTTCCAGGCGGCGATCTCATCGATCAGCCCGTCACCCAGAGCGGTGTGCTCGCGCAGCGGCAGGCCCACGTTCTCCAGCACCGTGAGCGCGCCGAACAGCCCGCCGTGTTGGAACATCACGCCCCAGCGCCGGCGCAAGGCCAGGGCGTCGTCGTCCGTGATGTTCGCCAGATCAACGCCCAGCACCCGCAGGGTCCCGGCGCTGGGGCGCTGCAGCAGGATCATTTCGCGCAGCAGGGTCGACTTGCCGGAACCGCTGCCGCCGATGATCGCGAAGACCTCGGCACGGCGCACTGCCAGCGTCACGTCGCGGTGCACCACATGCTCGCCAAATCGCGTCGAGACCTGGATGAGCTCGATCACGGCGTCATCCGGCGGGCGGGAGGCGTTCAGGGTGGCGTTCATGGCTGGGGCTTCCCGGTCAGAGATCCAGCGCGCTGAAGACCACCGAGAACAGTGCGTCGGCCAGGATCACCAGGAAGATCGCCTGCACCACGCTGCGGGTGGTCTGGCGGCCCACGCTGTCGGCGCCGCCGTGCGTGCGAAAGCCCTGGAAGCAGCCCACCATCACGATGATGCCCGCGAAAACCGGCGCCTTGCCAATGCCGACCAGGTAGGACGTGATGCTGACCGCCTTGACGAATCGGTCGAGGAACTCGCCGTAACCCACCCCCAGCTGCGCCCGCGCCATGATCATTCCGCCGGCCACGCCCAGCACATCGGCAAACACGGTCAGCAGGGGCAGGGCAATCACCAGCGCCAACAGCTTGGGCAGCACCAGCAGTTCCAGGGGCGCGATGCCGATCGTGCGCATGGCGTCGATCTCTTCGGTCACGGCCATGGTGCCGATCTGCGCGGCATAGGCCGAGCCGGAGCGCCCGGCAATGATGATGGCGGTCATCAGCGGCGCGAATTCGCGCAGCATCGACAGACCCACCAGATCCGCCACGAAGATATTGGCCCCGTATTGGCGGAGCTGGTCTGCCCCCTGGTAGGCCACCACGATGCCGAGCATGAACGACAGCAGGCCGACGATCGGCAGCGCGTCAAAGCCGGCGCTGCGGATGTTGAACAGGACCGGCCGCCAGCGGATGCGCGCCGGGTGCGCCAGGCTGCCGGCCAGCGCCAGCGCGCACTCGCCCACAAAGCCGAGCATCGCCAGGCCCTGTTCGCCCGCATCGGCCACGCCGTGGCCGATGCGCGTCAAGGCCGAGGGCCTCAGGGGCGCTGCACTGGCAGGCCCCTGCGCCCCAACGGTGCCCTGCACCGCCATGCCCTTCAGCAGCCGGGCGAACTCCGGGCGCAGGCCTTGCAGCGCCACGGGCGTGCCCGCGTCACGCAGGCGCCCCAGCAGCCGGTGCAACACCCACGCCCCCGCGGAATCCAGCGCGCTGACGCCGGCGGCATCGGCCATGACCGCCGGGCCGCGCGCCACGGCCTGCGCTGCAAGCTGTCGCTCGATGCCGCCGAGGCCGCGCGCGGTCCAGTCGCCCGAAAACGTCAGGCTCCCGGGTGTGGGCTGGGCGATGGCGGCGGGCGTCATTGACGGGGTTCTCATGGATCGCCCGGACGATAGAGGAACGCCCCCGAGCCTTCCGTGCGGGACCGCACAGACCCCCCGCGCATTCCTGACTAATCTGACCCCGTGTCAGGTAGAGCGGGAAACATGAGATCAATATTCAACTTCGCCGAGCTACCGGCCAATCAACCGTTTTTTCAACCACCAGGAGTTATCCCCATGTCCAACAAAGACGTCTACATCGCCAAAATGAAACTGCAGCTCGACGAACTGGATGCCCAGATGTCGATTCTGGAGGCCCGTGCCGAGGAAGCCAAGGAAGACGCCCGCGCCAAATACCAGGAAGAAATGGCCAAACTGCGCGAGCAGTCCAAGCTGGCCCAGGGCAAGCTGGATGGCATGAAGTCTGCCACCGCCGAGGCCTGGGACGCCACGGTCGCCGAGATGGAAAAGTACCGCGACGCCTTCGTGCATTCGTTCAGTTACTTCAAGTCGCAGGTGTAAGCCCTCCGGGCGCGATGCTGGCCGGTTTCGGCGCGCGCCCGGCAAACCCTGTCAGACTGTGCGGAATGCGGCGTTGGCTGCACGGCTGCACCGCATCGGGCCGCCCGGATCGACCGACGTCTTCAAGGAGCCCGCCCATGCTGATCACGCTTTCTCGCCCTGGCCCGGTCCGGCCTCGCCAACCGGGTCTGCGGCAGCGTTGCCAGACCGCTCACCCGGCCTGTCGCCCGTGACATCCACCCACAAATTCTTCGCCTGGCTGGCCGCGGCAGCGCTGCTGGTCGGCCTGGGCGTGACGATCTCGTTCCTGTCGTTCAGCCAGATCGGGGACGCCGCCGAGGAGCGTCGGCACGCCGCGGCCGTGCTGCGCGACGGCAAGCAGCTGCTGGCCTCCATGGTCGATGCCGAGACCGGCCAGCGCGGCTACCTGCTGACCGGGGACGAGGCCTATCTCGAACCTTATCTGGCCGTGCGCGACACGGTTGTGAATCGCATTCAGGCGCTGCGCGCGCTCACCGCGGAGCCCCGGGCCAGCCAGCACCTCGACACCCTCGCGCCGCTGGCGAACGCCAAGCTGGCTTTCATGGCACAGGCCATCGACTTGCGCCGCAGCGGCGATCTGCCCCCGGCCCTGTCCTCCCCGTCCGGCGCCGAGGGCCAGCGCCTGATGACCGCCATTCGCACCGAAATGGGCGCTTTCATCGGGCTGGAAGAAGCCGCCCTGGCGCAGCGCGAGGCCGAGTTCCAGCTCAAGATGAGCCGCCTGTTCAACAGCATCGTGGTCGCCAGCCTGCTGACGGTGCTGCTGGCGCTGGCATTCGTGTACTTCGTCTACCAGCAGATGCAGCAGCGCGTCAGCAACCGGGTGCATGACGAGACCCGGCATCTGCTGGCCGCGCAGGAAGCCACCAACCGGCAACTGGCAGATGCCAACGGCACCTTGCAGCTCAGCGAGGAAAAGCTCGCCGTGACGCTCAACTCCATTGGCGACGCGGTGATCGCCACCGACCTGCAGGCGCGCGTGACGCTGCTCAATCCGCTGGCCCAGCGCCTGACCGGCTGGACCCAGGCGCAAGCCGCAGGGCGTCCGGTGGACGAGATCTTTCACATTGTCAACAAGGCCACACGGCAGAAAGCCACGCTCCCGATCATGGAAACCCTGTCGCGGGGAACGATTCAGGGCATGGCCAACCACACCGTGCTGATCGCCCGCGACGGCCGGGAGTCCGACATTGCCGACAGCTGCGCGCCGATTCGCGACGCCCACGACCAGGTCATCGGCGCGGTGCTGGTGTTCCGCGATGTCACGCACGAATATGCGGCGCAGCACGCCCTGAGCGCGCAGAAGATCGAACTGGAGATGCAGAACGAGGAGCTGCGTTGCTCGCAAGCCGCGCTGGACTTGGCGCGCGCCCGCTATTTCGACCTGTACGACCTGGCCCCCGTGGGCTATTGCACCCTGAGCGAGCAGGGCCTGATCAAGGAGGCCAACCTGACCGCCGCCACCCTGCTGGGCCCGGCGCGCAGCGCGCTGGTCGGGCAGCCGGTCGTGCGCTATGTCTTCGAGAAGGACGCCGACAGCTACCACGCGATGATCGGCGAACTCACCCGCACCGCCATGGCGCAGGCTGCTGAGCTGCGCATGCGCAAGAGCAACGGCGCGCTGTTCTGGGTGCATCTGGCCGCCTCGTGCGCGCACGATGACGGCGTGCCGGTGCTGCGCATCGTGATCACCGACATCAACGCGCGCCGGCAGGCCGAAGCCGCGCTGGCCAAGGCCGGCGCCCTGCAGGCCGCGATTTTCAACAGCGCCAACTTCTCCAGCATCGCCACCGACGCGCGCGGCGTGATCCAGATCTTCAACGTGGGCGCCGAGCGCATGCTGGGCTACGCGACCGCCGACGTGATGAACAAGATCACCCCGGCCGAGATCTCCGATCCGCAGGAGGTGATCCAGCGGGCGCAGACCTTGAGCATTGAGCTCGGCACGCCGATCCAGCCCGGCTTCGAGGCGCTGGTGTTCAAGGCCTCGCGCGGCATCGAAGACATCTACGAGCTGACCTATGTGCGCAAGGACGGCAGCCGCCTGCCGGCGCTGGTGTCGGTCACGGCGCTGCGCGATGACCAGAACGCCATCATCGGCTACCTGCTGATCGGCACCGACAACACCGCACGCCGACGGATCGAAGCCGAGCGGGTGCGGCTGGAGCAGGTGCTGCAGGACAAGAACACCGAGCTCGAGCGGGCCCGCGCCGTGGCCGAAAAGGCGAATGTGGCGAAGTCCGACTTTTTGTCGAGCATGAGCCACGAGCTGCGCACGCCGCTCAACGCCATCCTGGGTTTTACCCAGCTGCTGGCCTCGGGCACGCCCGCGCCGACGCCGGTGCAATCGCGCAACCTGGAGCAGATCCTCAAGGCCGGCTGGTACCTGCTGGAGCTGATCAACGAGATCCTCGACCTCGCACTGATCGAGGCGGGCAAGGCGGCCCTGTCCACGGAACCGGTGGCGCTGGCGGACCTGTTGAACGAATGCCGCACGATGATGGAGCCGCAGGCCCAGCAGCGCGGCCTCACCGTGACCTTTCCGCAGCTGGTGCGGCCCCTGTACCTGACGGCCGACCGGACCCGCCTCAAGCAGTGCTTCATCAACCTGCTGTCGAACGCCATCAAGTACAACCGGGCCGGTGGCAGCGTTACGGTGGAATGCAGCGCGGGGCCGATGGATGCGATCCGCATCGGCGTGCGCGACACCGGCGAAGGCATGGCGCCCGGGCTGCTCGGCCAGCTTTTCCAGCCGTTCAACCGGCTCGGCAAGGAGGCCAGCCTGGAAGAAGGCACCGGCATCGGCCTGGTGGTGACCAAGCGGCTGGTGGAACGCATGGGCGGCACTGTGGGGGTGGAAAGCACCATCGGGCAGGGCACCCTGTTCTGGATCGAGCTGCCCCGGACCGCCCCGCCCCAGTTTTCGCATCCCGAGCCCGAGGCTTTGCCGGCCACGACGGCCCCCGTGTTGCCCGTGCCCGATGGCACACCCCAGCGCAGCGTGCTGTACGTGGAAGACAACCCCGCCAACCTGGAGTTGGTCGAACAATTGATCGAGCGCCGCGCCGATCTGCGCCTGCTCAGCGCGGCCGACGGAAGCCTGGGCATCGAGTTCGCCCGCGCCCATCGGCCCGACGTGATCCTGATGGACATCCACCTGCCCGGCATCAGCGGGGTCGAGGCCCTCAAAATATTGCGGGCCGACCCGGCCACGGCGCATATCCCGATCATCGCACTGAGCGCCAATGCCGTGCCGCGCGACATTGCGGCGGGCCTGGCGGCTGGCTTTTTCTGCTACCTGACCAAGCCCATCAAGGTCAGCCTGTTCATGGAGGCGCTGGACGCCGCCCTGAAATCTTCAGATACTGAACCCGGCCTGGCGGCCGCGAAGGAAACACCATGAACATCACCGCCGCGGACATCCGCAAGGCCAGCATCCTGATCGTGGACGATCAGCAGGCCAATATCGACCTGCTGGAGCAGTTGCTGCACGAGGAAGGCTACACGCAGGTGGCGTCCACCCGGAACCCGCAGGAAGTGTGCGCCCTGCATCGCCAGAACCGCTACGACCTGATCCTGCTCGACCTGCAGATGCCGGTGATGGACGGTTTCCAGGTGATGGAGGGGCTCAAGACCAATGTGGACGACCCCTACCTGCCGGTGCTGGTGCTCACCGCCCAGCCCGGCCACAAGCTGCGCGCCCTGCAGGCCGGCGCCAAGGATTTCGTCAGCAAGCCCTTTGACCTGGTGGAGGTCAAGACGCGCATCCACAACATGCTCGAAGTGCGCCTGCTCTACAAGCAGATCGCCGACTACAGCCGGCTGCTGGAGCAGACGGTGAAGGAGCGCACCGCCGAGCTGCGCGAAAGCGAGGCGCGCTTTCGCAGCCTGACCGAACTGGCCTCCGACTGGTATTGGGAGCAGGACGAAAACGGCCATTTCACCAAGATCTCGGGGCCGGCGCTGGAGATGCTTGGCGTCCAGGCCGAGCCGTTGCAGGGAGAGCCGGCGATGGCGGACGATTCCGGCTGGAACGAGGACGAACGCGCCGAGCTGCGCGCCACCATCGACGCACGCCAGCCCTTCATCGACTTTGTATTCCACCGCGTCAATCCCGATGGCACGAAACGGCAGTTCCGGGTCAGCGGGCAGCCGATGTTCAACGAGTCATGCCGCTTCCTGGGCTACCGGGGCATCGGACTGGAAATCGTGGAGGCCCCGTGATGTCCGCCATGCTGAAGTCCCCCATGAGCACCCTGCAAAACGCCCTGCACAACCCGCTGCAGAACCACCTGCTGGCCGCGCTGCCCGCGGACGATTTCGCCCGCCTGGTCGCCCATCTCGAAGGTGTGCCCATGCCGCTGGGCGAAGCGCTTTACGAGCCTGGCAGCCAGTTGCGCCATGCCTATTTCCCGACCACCGCGATCGTCTCGCTGCACTACGTGACCGAATCGGGCGCCTCGGCCGAAACCGCGGGCGTCGGCAACGAGGGGGTCGTCGGCGTATCCCTCTTCATGGGCGGCGACACCACCTGTAGTTCCGCCGTGGTGCAGACCGCGGGCTACGGCTACCGGCTGGACCGCCACGTGCTGAAGGCCGAGTTTGAGCGCGCCGGCGCGCTGCAGCGCCTGCTGCTGCGCTACGCCCAGGCGCTGATGACCCAGATGGCGCAGACTGCGGTGTGCAACCGCCACCATTCGCTGGAACAGCAGTTGTGCCGCTGGCTGCTGCTGACGCTGGATCGTCTGCCGACCCGGGAGCTGACCATGACCCAGGAGCTGGTGGCCGGCATGCTCGGCGTGCGCCGCGAAGGGGTGACCGAGGCCGCCGGCAAACTGCAGCGCGCCGGCCTGATCAGCTACCGCCGTGGGCACATCTCGGTGATCGACCGCAAGGGCCTCGAAGCCCAGACCTGCGAATGTTATGGCGTGGTGAAAAAGGAAATGAACCGCCTGCTGAACGACGTGCGCCAGCGCTAGGCCAGCCCCTGCGGATCAGGCTTCAGCGTGGGCAATGCGCACGATCTCCCGGGCGATATCCTCGGGTGACAGCACAAAGTCAATGCAGCCGCTGGCAATGGCGCTTGCCGGCATGTCCGGCTGCTTCGCGGTGTCGAGCTTTTGCGCGATCGTGATGCCGCCCACCTCGCGGATGCCGCACAGCGCGGCCGCGCCATCGCCGTCATAGCCCGAGACGATCACGGCGATCAGCTTGCCGTCCCAGTGCTCGGTCAGCGAGCGCAGGAACACCGTGATCACGTCGGGCCAGCCGCGCGGCTTGGAGATCGGCTTGAGCTGGAACTCGCCGGCCTCGACATGCAGGTCGCGGTTCGACGGAATGATGAAGACCCGGTCCGGCGTGATCCGCAGGTCATCGGTGATGAGCTCGACCGGCATCGTGGTGAAGCGGGGCAGCACTTCATGCAGCTGGGTCGGCACGGTGGTGATGTGGTTGACGATGACGATGGCCACGCCCATGTCGGCCGGTAGATGCGTCAGCAGCCGGATGTAGGCGTCCAGCCCCCCGGCGGAGCCGCCGACACAGACGATGGGGAAGTCCCCGGCGGGTAGAGGGTTCACTGGATAACCATGCTTCGCATTGCGGTGCGAGCTTGCTTGGGGCGGCCCGGCGCGGCGCTCATGGCGCCTGCGGCAAGTCGAACCAGAACTCGCTGCCCACCCCGACCGTGCTTTGCACGCCGATCAGGCCGTGCATCAGCGTGATCAGGTGATGGCAGATCACCAGGCCGATGCCGGTGCCCTGCACCGCGCCGCTTTCCCGGCCCAGGCGGTTGAAGGGCTGGAACAGCTGGGCGACTTTGTCCGGCGCCAGGCCCTCGCCGGTGTCGCGCACGCTGAAAATCACGCGCTGCCCCGGCGCGAGGCGGCAGCTCACATCGACACAACCGCCCGGGCGGTTGTACTTGATGGCATTGGTCAGCAGGTTGACGATCACCTGCGTGAGCCGGGTCGGGTCGGCGATCACCCTGAGCGGCTCTGTGCAGGGGCCAACGTGCAGCGTGATGCCTTTTTGCCGGGCCTGGGCCTCGACCAGCGCCTGGCAGTCGGGCAGCAGGTCGTGCAGCGCGACATTCTGCAGCACCACCTGCAGGTTGCCGGACTCCACCGAGGCCAGGTCGAGCACGTCGTTGATCAGCGCCAGCAGGAACCAGCCGGCCTGCAGGATGTGGCCGAGGCGGGCCGCGTCTGCATCGCTCGGCGGTGGCGTGCTGGTCTGCATCAGCTGGGCGAAGCCGAGGATGGAATTGAGCGGCGAGCGCAGCTCGTGGCTCATGCCGGCGAGGAAGTCCGACTTGGCGCGGTTGGCCTTGTCGGCGGCGTGCCAGGCGCCCTCAAGCTCGGCATTCTTCGCCTGCAAGGCCTGGTCCAGGTGCTTGCGGTCTGAAATGTCGCTCAACATGAGCCGCAGGACCGGCCGGGCCCCGGTGCCCGGTGCCACGCTGATGGCCAGATGCGCCCAGAAATTGACAGCGCCCGATCCCAGCATCGGCAACTCGCACGACTGGGGTTCACCGGACTCCAGCAGGCGTTTGCGGCACCGGTAATAGACGTCCTCGTGCGCCGCGATGATGA
>JAABRA010000003.1 GCA_011391155.1 Burkholderiales bacterium | reverse complement strand
GCCCGAAACGAAGCTGTTCTTCGGCGAAACCGTGGGCAACCCGGGCCTGGACGTGCTGGACATCCCGACCGTGGCGGCCATCGCCCACGAGGCCGGCGTGCCGCTGCTGGTCGACTCGACCCTGACCTCACCCTGGCTGATCAAGCCCTTCGAGCATGGCGCGGACCTGGTCTACCACTCCGCCACCAAATTCCTGTCGGGCCACGGCACGGTGATTGGTGGCGTGGTGGTCGATGGCGGCAGCTTCGACTGGGAAGGTCCGCGCTCAAAGGGCAAGTTCACCGAACTGACGCAGGCCTACGAGGGCTTTCACAACATGGTGTTCAGCGAAGAAAGCACGGTGGGCGCCTTCCTGCTGCGCGCGCGCCGCGAGGGCCTGCGCGATTTCGGCGCCTGCATGAGCCCGCACACCGCCTGGCTGATCCTGCAGGGCATCGAGACCCTGCCGCTGCGGATGGCGCGCCACATGAGCAACACGCAGAAGGTGGTCGAATTCCTCGCCAGCCAGCCGTTCGTGGGTCGCGTCGGCCACCCGATGCTGGACAGCCACCCGAGTCATGCGCTGGCGCAAAAGCTGCTGCCGCGCGGCGCAGGCTCGGTCTTCAGCTTCGACCTCAAGGGCAACCGCGAACAGGGCAAGGCCTTCATTGAAACCCTGAAGGTGTTCAGCCACCTGGCCAACGTGGGCGACTGCCGCTCGCTGGTGATTCACCCGGCCAGCACCACGCATTTCCGCATGAGCGACGAGGCGCTGGCGGGTGCCGGCATTAGCCAGGGCACGATCCGGCTGTCGATCGGCCTGGAAGACCCGGATGATCTTATCGACGACCTCAAGCGAGCGCTCAAGACGGCGGAGCGGGCATGAGCCGGCCCGCCAAGGGTGCGCAAAACGCTCTGTTTTCAATAGCAGCCATGAACCATTTCACGCTGGCAATCGGCCATTTTTGCATCAAAACGTCGCCCACAGGCGCAGCGCCATGATCCTCACCGTCAACAACGCTCCCACCTACTGCTACACCGGCGGCAAGGCCTTTGACGCCGCCAAACCCACCGCAGTCTTCATCCACGGCGTGCTCCATGACCACAGCGTCTGGATTCTGCAAAGCCGCTACCTGGCGAACCATGGCTGGAACGTGCTCGCGGTGGATTTGCCGGGCCACTGCCGCAGTGGCGGCGAAGCGCCGTCCAGCGTCGAAGAAGCCGCTGACTTCATCGGCGCGCTGTTGGATGCGGCCGGTGTGCAGCAGGCCGCGCTGGTCGGCCACAGCTGGGGTTCGCTGATCGCGCTGGAGGCCGCGTCAAGGCTCAAGCAACGCATCAGCCACCTGGTGCTGGTGGGCACCGCCTTCCCGATGAAGGTGTCCCCGGCCTTGATCGACGCGTCGCTGAACGACCCTATGAAAGCCATCGCCATGATCAACGTGTTCTCGCGCAGCACCCTGGCGGCGCCGCCCTCGGCCCTTGGCCCGGGAACCTGGGTTTATGGCGCCAACACGGCCCTGAACCGGCGCGTGCTGGCCAGCAACCCGGCCGTCAACGTGTTTCACCGCGGCTTCAAGGCCTGCGACCGCTACGCCAACGGCGAGACGGCCATCACGCAGATCAGCTGCCCGGTGCTGTTCGTGCTGGGCGCGCTGGACCAGATGACGCCGGCCAAGGCGGCCCAGGGTCTGATCGCCAGGGCGCGCGAATCCGGCAAGACGGTGCGCATCGCCACCCTGCCGGTCGGCCACCACCAGATGACCGAAACGCCGGAAGAAACGCTGTTTGCCATCCGGGATTTCATCGGATCATGACCGCCCCGTTCACCCTGACCCCCGCGGACATCACGCCGCCCATGTCTGACGACCGCGCGCGAGAGATCGCCGCGTCCTTCGACCTGCGCAAACTGCCCGCCGACTTTCTGGCCAACCCGTATCCGGTCTACGCCGTGCTGCGCGAAACCGATCCGGTGCGCCGCATGCCTGACGGCTCGTTCTTCCTGACCCGCTACGCCGACCTGATCGCGGTGTACCGCGATGCGCAGACCTTCAGTTCGGACAAACAGATCGAGTTCGCGCCCAAGTATGGTGTGATGTCCCCGCTGTTCGAACACCACACCCACAGCCTGGTGTTCAACGACCCGCCGCTGCACACGCGGGTGCGCAAGCTGATCATGGGCGCGCTCACCCGGCGTGCAATCGCCGGCATGGAACCTGGCCTGATCACGCTGGTGGACAGCCTGCTCGACACCATCGCGGCCCAAGGCGGCGGCGACCTGATCGAAGACTTTGCCTCGGCCATTCCGGTCGAGATCATCGGCAACCTGCTGGGCGTGCCGATGGCCGACCGCGGCCCGCTGCGCGGCTGGTCGCTGGCCATTCTGGGCGCGCTGGAGCCGGTGCTCACGCCGCAGCAGGAGGCGCTGGGCAACCAGAGCGTGATCGACATGCTGGCCTATCTCAAAGACCTGGTGGCTGAACGCCGCAAGCGTCCCGGCAACCCGGAACACGACGTGCTGACGCGGCTGATCCAGGGCGAAGGCGGTGACCCGCACGGAGCGCCCGGCGGGGAAAAACTCAGCGAGGTCGAATTGCTGCAGAACTGCGTCTTCCTGCTCAATGCCGGCCACGAGACCACCACCAACCTGATCGGCAACGCGCTGCTGACCCTGCAGGAGATGCCCAGCGCCCGCGCTGGCCTGCTGGCCGACCTGGCGCTGCATGCCGGCGACGCCGCCGCGACGGAATCCGTGCTGACGTTGGCGGTCGACGAATTCCTGCGCTTCGAATCGTCCAACCAGCTCGGCAACCGCCGCGCGCTCAAGGCCGCGCAGGTCGGCGGGGTGGACCTGCCCGAAGGCGCGCTGGTCACCCTGTGCATCGGCGCGGCCAACCGCGACCCGGCACAGTATGCCGCCCCGGAATCGCTGGACCTGCGCCGCGAAGGCAACAAGCACCTGGCCTTCGGCTTTGGCATCCACCAGTGCGCGGGCCTGAGCCTGGCGCGCCTGGAAGGACGCATTGCGGTCGGGCGTTTCCTGCAGCGCTTTCCCGGCTACCGGCTGACCGAAGCGCCTACCCGTGGGGGTCGGGCACGTTTCAGGGGCTTCCTGAACGCGCCGTTTCAGGTTGACTAAAGCCGGGCGGGGTTGAATTCAGGGACCCGATCGCTCCATGATTTGCAGCAGTTGACGACCACTCAGCGTCGGGATCTGGCTGTTTTTCATGAAATTTTCGACGCTGGACGCCTCAGCGAGCAGCAAGGCGTTCACCAGGGGCGCCGCACTGGTCTTCTCGAGGTCCACCAGCAGCACGTCGCGCCCATCCGCGAGCTGCCCCACCCAGTCCATGGCCAGCAGCGTGTCGATGACGGGCTCCAGTTGCAGGCCATCCACCTTGAGCTGGCGAGCCAGATCCCCCACATCCAGACCCTTGGCCGGCGTGGCGCGCGCGGCGTCCAGCGCCGTTATCGCCTCGATGGCCAGTTGGAAACGCCAGCCCGGCGTGCCGCCCCGGCGCTGAACGCCCGCCAGCAGGCTGGGCAGGTAGGCCGCGATCACCGCGCCCAGCAGCACCACGACCCAGACGATGTAGATCCACAGCAGCAGGATGGGCACGGCCGCAAACGCCCCGTAGATCGCCGACATGGCGGGCAAGGTATTCAGGTACAGGGCCAGGCCCTTCTTCGCCAGTTCCAGGCCCACAGCGACGAACAGCCCGCCGGCCAGGGCATGCCCCCCGCGCACCGTCGTGTTTGGCACGTACCGGAACAGGGCCGCGCCGCCGCCGGCCACCAGGGCAAACTCCATGATGTCCAGCCCGAGCCCCAGCACCGCAGGCAGGGCGCTGACCAGGCCGCGCGAGGCTGAAGCGGCATATGACGCGGTGGCCAGCAGCGCCGCCAGCGCCAGGGGGCCGAACGTCAGGACCGCCCAGTACATGAGCACGCGTTGCGCCAGCGGCCGCGCGCGGCGCACCCGCCAGATGCCGTTGAGGGTTTTGTCGATGGTCAGGATCAGCGACAAGGCCGTGATCAGTAAAAAGGCAAAGCCCACCGCCCCGACCCGGCTGGCCTTGGCCGAGAACTGGTTCAGCGCACCCATGACCTGGCGCGCTATCGCCTCGGGAAAAAGACTGTCCGACAGCCATTGCTGCATCACGCCCTGCAGCTTGTTGAAAGCCGGGAACGCGGAAAATACCGCCAGCAGCACGGTGAACAGCGGCACCAGCGAAATCACGGTGGTGAAGGTCAGGCTGCTGGCCGTCAGGCCCAGGTGGTCTTCGCGGAAGCGGTCGCGCAGGGTGCGTGCGGTTTCCAGCCAGGGGAAGTCCTTGAGAGCCTGCCAGGTCTGGCGCCACGCCTGAGTGTTCATGCTCGCTATGATGCCATTGCAATGACCCCTCAAGACAAATCCGTGCGCCTGACGCGCACCCTGGCCGTGGCCAGCCTGATCGCGCTGATCGCGCTCGCGCTCGCCTGGGAACTGTGGCTCGCGCCCTTGCGCCCGGGGGGCTCCTGGCTGGCGCTCAAGGCGCTGCCGCTGTGCTTGCCGCTGGCGGGGCTGCTGAAAAACCGCATGTACACCTACCGCTGGCTCAGCCTGGTGGTGTGGCTGTATTTCACCGAGGGCGTGGTGCGCGCCTGGGGCGACCCGCCGCCCGGCGCCTGGCTGGCCATGCTGCAAGTGGTTTTGTGCCTGGTGCTGTTCACGGCCTGCACCCTGCATGTGCGACTGCGCTTCAGGCACGCCAAAGCCCGCGCGGACGCCGGGGAAACCACCACGACTGCACTGCCATGAACGACCTGCTCGACGCCCTGCGCCACATCACCGGCGCCGCCCACGTGTTCACCGACGGCGACCTGAGCGCCTTCACCCAGGACTGGCGCAAGCGCTCGCGCGGCAAGGCACTGGCTGTCGTGCGTCCCGGCAGCACCGCCGAGGTGGCCGCTGTCGTCCGGGCCTGCGCGCAGCACCAGGCCGCCACCGGCGTCAGCCTGGTGCCGCAGGGTGGCAACACCGGCCTGGCCGTGGGCTCGGTGCCGGATGAATCCGGCCGACAGATCGTGCTGAGCCTGACCCGTCTGAGCGCGGTGCGGGGCATCGACAGCGCCAACCTGACCATGACGGTGGAGGCCGGCTGCATTCTGCAAAGCCTGCAGGAGGCGGCCGAGGAAGCCGGCTTCCTGTTCCCGCTGAGCCTGGCGGCCGAGGGCAGCTGCACCCTTGGCGGCAACCTGGGCACCAATGCCGGCGGCACGCAGGTGGTGCGCTATGGCAATACGCGCGACCTGTGCCTGGGTCTGGAAGTGGTCACGGCGAAGGGCGCAATCTGGCATGGCCTGTCGGGCCTGCGCAAGGACAACACCGGCTACGACCTGCGCGACCTGTTCATCGGCAGCGAGGGCACGCTGGGCATCATCACCGCCGCCACGATGAAGCTCTACCCGCTGCCCGCCGCGCAGCTCACCGCCTGGGCGGCGGTGCCGTCCATGGACGCGGCCGTGGCGCTGCTGGGCCTAGCGCACCGGCACCTGGGCGCGGGCCTGACCGGGTTCGAGGTGATGGGCCGGTTCGCCCTGAGCCTGGTGGACAAACATTTCCAGCAACTCAGCGTGCCGCTCTATCAGGACACACCGTACTGCGTTCTGGTGGAGAACTCCGACCACGAATCCGAGGCCCACGCCCGCGCGCTGTTCGAGCACCTGCTGGAAACCGCGATGGAGCAGGGCTGCGTGAGCGACGCCGTGGTGGCCGAAAGCCTGAACCAGGCGCGCCACCTCTGGCACCTGCGCGAGAGCATTCCGCTGGCGCAGGCCGAGGAGGGGTTGAACATCAAGCATGACATCGCGATCCCGGTCTCGCGCATCCCGGAATTCGTGGCGCAGACCGATGCCCTGCTGCAGCGCGAGATCCCCGGCGTGCGCCTAGTCAACTTCGGGCATCTGGGCGATGGCAACCTGCATTACAACGTGCAGGCGCCCGAGGGCGTGGACGCCCAAGCCTTCCTGCGCGACCAGGAAGACCGCGTGAACACCCTGGTGTTTGATGCCGTGGCGCGTTTTGACGGCTCGATCTCCGCCGAGCACGGCGTGGGCAGCCTGAAGACCGACAAGCTGCCGCGCTACAAGTCCGCCGTGGCGCTGGACATGATGCGGGCCATCAAGCAGGCGCTGGACCCGCAGAACCTGATGAATCCGGGGCGGGTGGTACGGGTCTGAGGCGCGTCGGCTTGGGTGCGGTAGACTGTTCGCACAGGGTATGCACACACATCATGCGCATACAATTCAAACATCACTTGCGAAGGATCCTGAGATGCTGACAGTTCACAAGGCACCCAAAAAGGCCACCAATCTTTCGTTGAACGCGGCCGTGCTGAAGACGGCGAAGGATCTCGGCATGAACATTTCGCAGACCGTCGATGAGCTGCTGGCGAAGGAAGTCAATCGTCTTTACTGGGAACAATGGAACGAGCGCAACAAGGATGCCATCGCTGCCAACAACGAGCGCATTCGCCGCGACGGCATCTGGGGTGCGAAGTACCGCACTTTTGCGCGCGAGCCCGGCGATGACCAGGACATGGCGACGGACCCGACAAGCGCCTGACCCGATGGCGCGTCTTGATGTGTACCCAAACCCGGACAAGTCTGAGCACTGGCACACGCCGTTTGTGCTTGACATCCAGAACGATCATCTTCGGGGCGTTGAAACCCGGGTTGTTATCCCTTTGCGCGATGCGAAGGTTCACGGGGCGGCGATAGAACGCATCCAGCCGACATTCACCATTGAAGATCGCCTCGTGGTACTGGACACCCCCACACTGGCAACCTTCCCGCTGGGCTGGCTTCGCAACCCGGTCGCGAACCTGCGGCCGCAACAGGCCGCGGTGCAGGACGCGCTGGACGCCCTCTTCGGCTCCTATTAAGACGGCCCCCATGACACATTCCCACCCCATCCGTTCCCAATATGAAGACTTCATGCGCCATGTGGACACCCACGGCGTGTTCAAGGCGGATCGCACCGGCACCGGCACAAAAAGCGTGTTCGGCTACCAGATGCGCTTTGATCTGAACGAAGGGTTTCCGCTGGTGACCACCAAGAAGGTGCATTTGCGCTCCATCATCCAGGAACTGCTGTGGTTCCTGACCGGCTCCAGCAACAACAACTGGCTCAAGGAGCGCGGCGTCAGCATCTGGGACGAGTGGGCGCGCGAGGATGGCGACCTGGGCCCGGTGTATGGCGTGCAGTGGCGCAGCTGGCCGACACCCGACGGCGGGCACATCGACCAGATCGCCGAGGTCATCAAGACGCTCAGAACCAACCCCGATTCGCGCCGCATCATCGTCAGCGCCTGGAACGTGGCCGAGCTCGACCAGATGGCATTGATGCCCTGCCATGCGTTTTTCCAGTTTTACGTGGCGCCGGCCCTTGAGGCGGGCGGCAAGGGCAAACTCAGCTGCCAGCTCTACCAGCGCAGCGCCGACATCTTTTTGGGCGTGCCCTTCAACATCGCCAGCTACGCCCTGCTCACGCACATGGTGGCGCAGCAGTGCGACCTGGACGTCGGCGATTTCATCTGGACCGGCGGCGACTGCCACATCTACAGCAACCATGCACAACAGTGCGAACTTCAACTGTCTCGCCAGCCGTTTGCCTATCCGTCACTGATCCTCAAACGCCGGCCTGACTCCATCTTTGATTACCAGTATGAGGACATTGAGGTCATCGGCTACGAATGCCATCCTCACATTCCTGGCAAAGTTTCAAAGTGAAGAGCAGTTCACGGCAACCCCGTCTTTTTGTCGGCTCGTCAACAGAAGGTTTGAGCATCGCGTACGCAGTCCAGGAAAATCTGGAATTTGATGCCGAAACCACAGTCTGGAAACAGGGCGTATTCAAGCCGACTCGCCAGACCCTCGCGGATATCGTCGCTGCCATGCGAACGACTGATTTCGCCGCATTTGTCTTCAACGCGGATGATGTGCTGACCATGCGCGGCAAGGACTACCCGGTAACTCGGGACAATGTGGTTTTCGAGCTCGGGCTTTTCATCGGTCACTTGGGCGCTGACCGGTGTTTCCTCATACAAGCCCGCGGGCTGGACCCGCTCCATCTGCCGTCAGACCTGTTGGGACTGACCGCCCTGACCTTCAACCCGCAGCGCAGCGATGGGAACCTGGTGGCAGCACTGGGCACCGCCTGCAACCAGATTCGCCGTTCAATGCGCGAAGCGGCATCCACGGGCATTGACGAGGCCAGGCCCCGTGCCAAGACGCCAGAGGTCGCGGTGCAGAAGCTTGAACGTCTGATCGACCTGTGGGAAAGTGAATCACTCAAGAAAGATCGCGATCTGGTTGCAAAAGGCATGCCTCTGTGGATCGGCGAGGACGAAGATGGACTGGCGACTGCGGCGTTTGAGCGGATTTGCACTTTCCTGGACGCAGTCGCGGACACTGTCATGGGCAGCCCCCAGCTTGAGGCCACAGCACGCCCGGTATTCGAGACGGCCATCCGCAACGTCTGGTCGCTCGCCCAAAGCTATTTTGTCAACGCCGCACACGCCTCACGGGACGAGTATTGGGAGCATCGAAACTTTCCTCCCATGAAAGAGCTGGCTGATCGCTGGAGCGCTACTCCATGAAACTCCACCTGATCTTCGCCCGCGCCGCCAACGGCGTCATTGGCAAGAACGGCACCCTGCCCTGGCATCTGCCGGAAGACCTGGCGCACTTCAAGCGCACCACGCTGGGTTGCCCGGTGATCATGGGCCGCAAGACCTGGGATTCGCTGCCGGCCAGGTTCCGCCCCCTGCCCGGCCGCCTCAACATCGTGGTGACGCGCCAGGCCGGCTGGCAGGCGGACGGTGCGTTACGCGCCGCCTCCATCCCTGCGGCCTGTGACCTGTGCCCGCCCGGCAGCGACGCCTGGGTCATCGGCGGCGCCGAGATCTACGCCCAGGCGCTGCCACTGGCCCGCACGGCCGTGGTCACCGAGATCGACGCGCCCTTTGACGGCGATGCCTTTGCGCCCACCTTCGGCCCGCACTGGCTGGAAATCTCCCGCGAACGCCACACCTCGACCACCGGGCTGGCCTTCAGCGTCGTCACGTACCAGAACACGGCGGAGCCACCGGCAGCCCGCTGACCGGCCCAAACCGGGCTTTCACGGGCTCGGCCCGCACACCGAGGAACCCGGGACCCTCGGCAGGGCAGCTGCGGCGATCACGGCGGCATGATCCAGATCAACCCGGAAACTGCCACCCACTCGTTAAGATGCACGCCCATGTCTGCCCCCAGCTCCATCCGTCGCATTGCCCTCTGGGTCTTGATGACGTTCGGTTTGTCGCTGGGCCTGGCCATCGCTTCGCCCATGGTCAATCCCCGGGCGATGGCGCTGGTCTGCTCGGGGGCCGGCCTCATGAAGCTGGTCCCGCAGACGGACGACGCTCCCGCTGAATTCGGCAGCCCGACGCTCGACTGCCCCCTGTGCGCCCAGGCCAGCGCACCCCCTCCGGTGCTGGAGCTCGGCGGCACACCGGTCCTGGGCCTGGCCTTTTTCCTCCTGCCGCGTGAGGTGGCGCGCCTGGCCTCACTGCTTCGCAGCCCCTGGCAAGCCCGCGCACCCCCTGCCGCCGCATGAACTCCTGATTTTATAGCGCCTAAAGACCAGTTGACGCTGGGAATAGGGCTATTTTATTCAATTTCCGGAGAAAACCCGGCGTTGCGACGCCGGCCGTGGGCGCGTCCGCAGGCGCCCGCTTCCTGCCCACCACCGACCCTGTGCGCACCCGGGGCCGGTGACGGCGCCGCCTTCCATGTTTTGAATCTCAAGAAGTCATTCCGATGAAAACCCTTACGCTTTCTGTTTGCCTGATCGGTGGC
>JAABRA010000002.1 GCA_011391155.1 Burkholderiales bacterium | reverse complement strand
CGCACCCAGGTCGCCCTCGCCCTGGTCGGTGCGCAACACGCTGTCGGGCAACTCGATGCCGTGCCAGGCTGGATCATCCGGGCCGGGGCTCATGCACAGCTCCACCGGGCCGACAGCCGCGTCGAGTGCCTGCGCGAGCGCGTGGCCCAGCATCTGGCGCGCCAGCCGGGCAGCGCCGTCGGCGCCCAGCGCCGGGATCAGCCGGGTTTTGGCCCGCCCGGCCTGGGGCGCCTTGGCAAAAACCACGACGCGCGGTGCGTTCGAGGGATATACGGCTTGCGTCATTCGTACCGCCGCGCCAGCGCGTGGGGCGACGCGCCGCACCAGTAGGCCCAGCGCAGACGCCACATCAGCACGATGGTGCGCCAGACGCCACGGGCCTCCCAGCGCCGCCCCGAGGTCGTGACCCGCAGGCGCAGGCAGGCCGGGCGGGACAGCCGCCGCAGGCGCTTCGACAGTTCGATGTCTTCCATCAGCGGCTGGGCGGGGAAACCGCCGACGGCCTCAAAGGCGGCGCGCGTCATGAACAGCGCCTGGTCGCCGGTGGCGATGCCGGTCCAGCGCGAACGCAGATTCATGAAGCCCGCCACCACGCCCAGCATCCAGGGCCGCCCGGCGATGCGCACGTCAAAACGGCCCCAGACGTGGCGACCCTGGGCCAGCGCCTGCGCAATCAGGCGGTCCGCGTCGGGCGGCAGGGTGGTGTCGGCGTGCAGAAACAGCAGGATGGCGCTGCGGCTTGCCGCGGCGTGCCAGGAGCCGGGCGGGGCCGCCACGGCCTGCGCACCGGCGTTCATCTGCGCCGCCCGGCCCCGCAGGGCCTGGATCACCTCGACGCCTTCAACCCGCCGCGCCCGTGCCAGCGTGTCGTCGCTGCTGCCGCCATCGGCCACCACCACCCGTGCGCCGCGCCCCATCAGGGGTGCCAGTGCCGTCAAGGCGGCGTCGATGCCGGCGGCCTCGTTGAGCACGGGCATGACGATGGTCAGGGGGAACGGAACAGGCATCTTCAGGCCTTCGATCCCTGGGGCTCAGTGCGCCAGCGCGCCGCCGCAGCTGCTGCCTTGTCCGGCGGTGCAGCCGTAGCAGTGACCAGAGACGCGGATCGGCTGCGCCTGCAGGTCGGTCCTGAGCAGGTCGCGCAGGTGGCGGCGCACGCCACTGGTGCCCAGCGGCAGATCGAGCTGCTGGTTGAAATCGCAGTCGTAAAGCCAGCCCTGCCAGTCCACGCTGACCAGGCTGCGGCACATCACGCCGGCCAGGTTCTGCGGCTGGTAGCTGCCCTTGAGCAGGTCCATGTACGCATCGAAGGTGCCTTTGGAGACCAGCGTGGAGCCAAAGCGCTGGATCGGCATGTTGGTCAGCGCCAGCAAGGCATTGAAGACGATGCCGAAGTGGGCCAGCAGTTCGCGCTTGTAGTCGGCCTGCAGCATCCGCTGGTCGGGCGGCAGCGACGCGCCCTGCGGGTTGTAGACCAGGTTCAGCACCAGGCCGCTGTCCGGCTGGCCGTAGCCCAGCGCGTTCAACTGTTGCAGCCCGGTGATGCTTTTGTCGAACACGCCGTCGCCGCGCTGGCGGTCCACATTCGCCGCCGAGTAGCAGGGCAGTGACGCCACCACCTCCACCTGCTGGCCGGCGAGGAACTCCGCCAGGTCGTCCTGCCCGGGCTCGGACAGGATAGTCAGGTTGCAGCGGTCGATCACGCGCACACCCTGCGCGCGGGCGGCACGCACCAGGTCGCGAAAACCCGCATGCAACTCCGGCGCGCCGCCGGTCAGGTCCAGCGTCTGGATGCCGCGCGCGGCCAGCACCTGCGGGATCAGCGCCAGCGTGGCCTCAATCATCATCTCGGTGCGGTTCGGTCCGGCGTTCACATGGCAGTGCAGGCAGCTCTGGTTGCAGCGGTAGCCCAGGTTGACCTGCAAGGTGTCGAGCCGGCCGCGGGTCAGGGCCGGAAACAAGGTCTTTTCAAGCAGCGGGAGTGTGGCGTTCATGGGTTGGACAAAGGGTCAGGGGTTCGGGGAGCCAAGGCGTCAGGGGCGGCGTATCGGGCAAAAAAACTGATTCTGTTCGATTTCAGGCAGCTGCTGGCAGGCGCCGCCATTAACCCTATGAGGGTGGGTCGCGCGGGCCGCGCATTCCTTACACCGCGTTCATTCCGGATTTTTGTAAGAATGGCCGCCTGAACCCGACTGAACGCACAGAACAACACCCAAGGCACCCTTGAACCCCCGCAAACTGACTATCGCGCTGCTCCTGCTGGCCGGGATCGCCGCCTTCATCGTGCTGGACCTCGGTCGCTATTTCAGCCTGGCCGCCCTCAAGGAAAGCCAGGGCACGATTGCCAACCTGTACGCGCAGCGCCCGCTGCTGGTGGTGCTGGTTTACTTCGCGGTCTATGTGGCCATCACGGCGCTGTCGCTGCCCGGTGCAGCCATCATGACGCTGGCCGGCGGCGCCATCTTCGGCCTGGCCTGGGGCACGGTCATCGTGTCATTCGCCTCCACCCTGGGCGCCACGCTGGCGATGCTGGCTGCGCGCTTCCTGTTTCGCGACACCATCCAGCAACGCTTTGGCAGCAAGCTGACCGAGCTGCACAAGGGCATTCAGCGCGAAGGCGGCTTCTACCTGTTCACGCTGCGGCTGATCCCGGTCATGCCCTTTTTTGTGCTCAACCTGCTGATGGGGCTGACGCGCATGAAGACCTGGACTTTCTTCTGGGTCAGCCAGCTCGGCATGTTCGCCGGCACCGTGGTCTATGTGAATGCCGGCACGCAGCTGGCCCGGATCGATTCGCTCAAGTCCGTACTGTCCCCCGCGCTGATCGGCTCCTTCGTGCTGCTCGGCCTGCTGCCGCTGATCGTCAAGAAGGCGCTCGCCGTGTTCCAGCGCCGCAAAGTCTATGCACGCTGGAAGGCGGTGCGCCCCGCCACCTTCGATCGCAACCTGGTCGTCATTGGCGCGGGCGCGGGCGGTCTGGTCACGGCCTATATCGCCGCGGCCGTGAAGGCCCGGGTCACGCTGGTCGAGGCGCACAAGATGGGCGGCGACTGCCTCAACTATGGCTGCGTGCCCAGCAAGGCGCTGATCAAGAGCGCAAAGCTGGCGCACCAGATGCGCCACGGCGCCCGGTACGGACTGTCGGACGCCACACCCACGTTCAGCTTCAAGGCCGTGATGCAGCGCATCCATGCCGTGATCGCCGCGATCGAGCCGCATGACAGCGTCGAGCGCTACACCGGCCTGGGCGTGGAGGTGCTGCAGGGCACCGCGAAGATCGTCAACCCGTGGACGGTGGAGATCGCGCTGAACGGGGGCGGAACGCAGACATTGACCACCCGCGCCATCGTGATCGCCGCCGGCGCGCGCCCCTTCGTACCCCCGCTGCCCGGCCTGGACGATGTGGGCTATGTCACCAGCGACACCCTGTGGGACGCGTTCGCGAAGCTCGACGCCGTGCCGCGCCGGCTGGTGGTGCTGGGCGGCGGCCCGATCGGTTGCGAGCTGGCGCAGAGCTTCCAGCGCCTGGGCGCGCAGGTGACGCAGATCGAAATGGCGCCGCGCATCATGATCCGCGAAGACGCGGAGGTCTCGCAGCTGGCGCTCGAATCGCTGCAGGCCGACGGTGTGCAGGTGCTGACCGGGCACAAGGCGCAACGCTGCGAGCGCCAGGGCGATGAGAAATTCATCGTGGTCGAACACGCCGGTGTGGAGCAGCGCTTCGCCTTTGATGAACTCATCTGCGCCGTGGGCCGCGTGGCGCGCCTGACGGGCTACGGCCTGGAGGAACTCGGCATCCCCACCAACCGGACCGTGGAGACCAATGAATACCTCCAGACGATCTACCCCAACATCTATGCCGCGGGCGACGTCGCCGGGCCGTACCAGTTCACCCATGTGGCCGCGCATCAGGCCTGGTATGCGGCGGTCAACGCGCTGTTTGGCGGCCTCAAGTCGTTCAAGGTCGACTACTCGGTGATTCCCTGGGCCACCTTCATCGACCCCGAGGTCGCGCGCGTGGGCCTGAACGAGCAGGAGGCCACCGAAAAAGGCATCGCCTTCGAGGTCACGCGCTACGGCATCGACGACCTGGACCGCGCCATTGCGGACAGCGAGCCCCACGGTTTTGTGAAGGTGCTGACCGTGCCGGGCAAGGACCGGATCCTGGGCGTCACCATCGTCGGCACGCACGCCGGCGACCTGCTGGCCGAGTACGTGCTGGCCATGAAGCACGGCCTGGGGCTGAACAAGATCCTGGGCACCATCCACACCTACCCCACCCTGGCCGAGGCCAACAAGTTCGCCGCCGGCGAGTGGAAGCGCGCGCACCAGCCGGTGCGGTTGCTGGAATGGGTGCGCCGGTACCATGACTGGAAGCGGAGCTGAGATGAACCCGAGCCGCCGATTCGCTATTCAATCCATAGCAGGAATGGTCCTTTTGACGCTGGGAAGATCGTCAATTGGGCAAGAAAATGCCGCGCTGGCTGCCGCCGACGCCAGCTGGGATGCCCTGCTCGCAAAACACGTGAAGTGGTTGCCGGACCAGCGGCAGTCTCGCGTGAACTACCGTGGCTTCGCAGCGGACCGGGCCGAGCTGGCCAAGGTGCTGGCGGCCTGGTCGGCCGTGCCGCGCGCCACCTTCAACGGATGGCCCCGGGAGCAGCAGATGGCCTTCCTGATCAACGCCTACAACGGCTTCACCGTCGAGCTGATCCTGAGCCGCTACCCCGATATCGCGTCGATCAAGGACCTGGGCTCGTTTCTTCAGAGCCCGTGGAAGAAGGGCTTTTTCACGCTGCTCGGCGAAACCCGCACGCTGGACTGGATCGAGCACGAGCAGCTGCGCCCCAACTACGCCGATCCACGCATCCACGCCGCCATCGTCTGCGCCAGCATAGGTTGCCCGGCGCTGCGACCCGAGGCCTTCACCGCGGCGAAACTCGAAGCCCAGCTCGAAGACGGCATGCGCCGCTTCCTGGGCGACCGCACGCGCAACCGCTACGCCGATGGCAAACTGCAGGTCAGCCTGATCTTCAAGTGGTTCAAGGATGATTTCGAGAAAGGCCACAAGGGTTTCAACACCGTAGCTGACGTGTTTGCACGCTATGCGGATCTGCTTGCCGACGCACCGGCAGACCGACAGAGAATCAAGGGAAAAAATGTTGCGATCACGCATCTGGACTACGACTGGTCTCTTAACGATCTGGGCCGCTAGCGCGCTGGCCCAGGTCGCGCCGACACTGGCGCCCTTCTCCAACGCCACGGGCAGCAAGCCCCCCGCGCCCTGGCGGGTGGTGGGCCTGCTTGGCGCCGCCAAGCCGCTCACGGCTTTCGACATCACGACCATCGACGGCCGCGCCGTGCTGCGCGTGCGCGCCGACCATTCCTACGCCAACCTGGTCCATGACCTCAACGACGTGATGCTGGCTTCAGGCACCCAGCTGCGCTGGCGCTGGCGCCTGGATCAGCCCCTGCCCGCGGCGGACCTGCGGCGCCGCGACGCCGACGACACCGCGCTGAAACTCTGCCTGCTGTTCAATCCGCCGCTGGAGAGCCTGAGCGCGGTCGACCGCGGCCTGCTGGCCATCGCGCGATCGGTCAGTGGCGAGAAACTGCCGGGGGCCACGCTGTGTTACGTCTGGGACAACACGCTGCCCGTGGGCACGCTGCTCCACAACGTCTTCACGTCGCGCCTGCGTTTTCTGGTGGTGGACAGTGGCGTGCGCGCGGGCAACCCGTGGGTCAGCCACCAGCGGGACATTGGCGAGGATTTCCGCCTGGCCTTCGGACCGGAATTCACCACGCTCCCCCCGCTGGAAGCGGTGGCGATCGGCGCTGACGCCGACAACACCGGCGGGCAGAGCCTGGGCCATGTCGCAGATGTCACACTCAGTCCATGAGCTCTAGAACAGGACTGCGCCATCTGGTGCTGCTCGGCGCCGGCCATGCCCACGTGCAGGTGCTGCACAGCCTGGCGCAAAGCCACCCGGCCGACCTCAGGCTGACCGTCATAGCGCCCTTCCCCCGGCAGCTCTACTCCGGCATGGTGCCGGGCTTTGTTGCCGGCCACTACACCCTGGACCAGTGCGTGATCCCGCTGGACGGCCTGCTGTCGCGTTGCGGCGCGCGCTACTTCCCGACCAGCGGCGTGGCCATCGATGCCGCGGCGAAGACGGTCATGCTGGCCAGCGGCGAGACCGTGGACTACGACTGGCTCAGTGTGAACACCGGGCCCGTGATGGACCGCGAGAAGATTGACGCCCTGATGCCTGGTGCGCGCGAGCACGCCCTGTTCGTGCGCCCGATCGAGGGTTTTGGCCAGCTCTGGCCCCAGGTGGCGGCGATGGGCCGGGCGCGCCCCATTCACCTGGCGGTGGTGGGCGCAGGCGCAGCCGGCCTGGAGCTGGCCATGGCCGCCGCGCATGCCCTGACCGGCCCCGGGCACCCGGAAGGCAGCCGCGTGACGCTGGTGACGGGCGGTACGCAGCCAGCGGCCAATTACCCGCCTGCCGTCCAGCGCCGGGTGCTCGCCGCCCTGCGCCGCCTGGCCATCACGGTGCTGCCGGACGCCTGCATCGGCGTGGGGCCCGGTGAAATCAGGCTCGCCAGTGGCGCACGCCTGGCCTGCGATGCGCCCTTGCTGGCGGTCGGTGCGCAGGCGCCAGGGTGGCTGGCCAGCAGCGGCCTGGCGCTGGATGCCGCGGGTTTCCTGGCCGTCAACGCCTTCCAGCAAAGCACCAGCCACCCGCAGGTCTTTGCCGCCGGCGACGTGGCCAGCCGCATCGACGCGCCGCATCCGCGCAGCGGCGTGCATGCGGTGCGCGCCGGGCCGGCGCTGCTGGCCAACCTGCGCGCCGCACTGCAGGGACAGCCCCTGACGTCCTACACCCCGCCAGGGCGCACGCTGAACCTGCTGGCGTGTGGTGACCGCCGCGCAATTCTCGCCTGGGGCAGCCTGAGTTTCGAGGGTCGCTGGGTCTGGCGCTGGAAAGACCATATTGACCGCACCTTTGTTGCCCGTTACGCCGCATGACGATGCCTGACTACCACGGGACCACCCTGATCCTGTTCAATTTCGACTGGGACCAGACCGGCTTTGCCCGCCTTGCGCCGGCCTGGCCAACCGTGAGCGCCGGCTTCGACCTGTTCAGCTTTCCGGACAACGCGCGACTGGCCTGGTTCGACATGAACCGCTTCGTCGACCGCCAGGCACGCCGCGCAAGGCGGCAAGGCTGGCAGGCCGTCACCTCCAGCCACGAGCAGTTCGGCGCACTGGCCGCGGCGCTGCTGGCCGAGCGCATGGGCTGGCCGGGCACGCCGGTCAAGGCGGTGCTGGCCTGCCAGCACAAGCTGCACGCCCGGCGCGTGCTGCAGGAAGTCTGCCCCGAGGCCAACCCGTTGTTCCAGCCGCTGGCGGCTGCCTATGGCGAGCCCGCCCCGGAGGGGCTGGACTACCCGGCCTTCATCAAACCGGTCAAGGCCGCCTTCTCGGTGCTGGCGCGCACCGTCGCCAATCGCGAGGAACTGCAGCGCCACACCCGCTTTGGCGCCTGGGAACTGTGGATCATCCGCCACCTGGTAGAACCGTTCGAACGGGTCCTGCGCGAGCGCCTGCCCGGCACCGGCAGCGCGCACCGGTTGCTGGTGGAAGAACCGGTCAACGCCCCCCAGTACAACCTCGACGGCTATGTCTGGCAGGACGAAGTACGCGCCATTGGTGTGGTGGATGCGGTCATGTACCCGGACACCCAGGCCTTCATGCGCTTCGATGCGCCGAGCCGGCTCGACGCGCAGGTGCAGGCGCGTGCACTCGACGTGGCGCGCCGCTTCCTGAGCGCCATCGGATTCACGCACGGCCTGTTCAACATGGAATTTTTCTACGACCCGGCGACTGGCCGGCTCACCGTGATCGAGTTCAACCCGCGCATGGCCGCGCAGCTGTCGGACCTGTATGCCCGGGTGAACGGCCTCGACCTGCACCGTGTCGCGCTGGCGCTGGCCCACGGCCAGGACCCGGCCAGCCTGCCGCGCGCGGCACCCACGGCGGGCGCGGCGTCCAGTTTTGTCTACCGCGCTTTTTCCGCCGACACCGTGCCGCCGATGCCAGGCGCAACGCAGCGTGCCGCCTTGAAGGCCGCGTTTCCCGAGGCGCTGCTGTTTGAATTTCCCAAACCCCGCGGCTCCATGAAACGCGACTTCAAGTGGCTGGGCAGCTACCGCTACGGCATCCTGCACCTGGGCGGCGCGGACGCCGCCGACCTGCGCGCGCGCTGCGAGCACGCCAGCGCACTGCTGGGCTGGCCCGCGCCGTATGCCGCCGAGCCTGCCTGCAGTCTTGGGCCGCGTGTCGGGGAACGCCCCGGCGCACAGACACCTGTCCGCACTTCCCCGGTTACTTCCCCTGTTCTATCAACGGAGTCTTCACCATGAAACTGATCCCGATGTTCCTGCGCACCGCGGCCGCACTGGCCCTGGCGGCGTCCCTGGCCGGCTGCGGCGCGATGAACGCGCAAAACCCGTCGTCGGCCCTGCAGCCGGTCAACGCCGTGCCCGATGCAACCGACAGCCGCCTGTTCCTCAAGGGCGCCGATGTGGTGGCGTACTTCACGCAAAAACAGTACGTGCAGGGCTCACCACAGTTCAAGAGCAGCTATGAAGGCGTCACGTTCCGTTTTGCCAGCGCCGCCAACAAGGCCCTGTTTGACCAGGCCCCCGCGAGTTACCTGCCGCAATACGGCGGCTATTGCGCCAACGGCATTGCCTACGGCATCCCCTGGGGCGGCGATGCCGACACCTGGAAGATGATCGACGGCAAGCTCTACATCTTCGGCGGCCAGGCGTCCAGGGAGGCTTTCGAGCTCGACGTGGCCGGCAACCTGAAGCTCGCCGAAAAATACTGGAACGAAGAGGTCAGGGGCAGCAACAGCTTCTGGCAGCGCAGCAAGCGCCTGGTGTTGAAGGTGCCGCATTACAAGACCGGCGAAGAACTCGCCGCGCAGGTGGCCGCAGCCAAAGCGAAGCAGTGATACGGCAATGAGACGGCAATGCGCCTGCAGTGAGCGCTCAGCTCATTTCATGCACACCGCGCGCACCTGCTTGAGGTCGGTCAGGCCCAGCATCACCTTCTCCATGCCGTCCATCTTGAGGGTGTGCATGCCGCCCTGCACCGCGGCCAGGAACAGGTCGGCCACCCGGGCGTGCTCCTGGATCAGGCGTTTGATGATGTCGTCGGCCACCAGCAGTTCGTGCAGCCCCACCCGGCCCTTGTAGCCAGTCTGGTTGCATTTTTCGCAGCCTTTGGCGCGGTGGAAATAGAGGGTTCCGTCGCGGGCGTAGCGCTCGTGCCAGCTGTCCAGCAGCAGCTGTGCCTGACCGGCCGGATCGTCCTTCCAGGCGGTCGTCAGCACCAGTGACTGCGTGTATTCGGTGATGAACAGGCGCAGTTCGTCGGCCGCCGGCTGGTAGGCCTCCTTGCAATCGCACAGCTTGCGCGCCAGGCGCTGCGCCAGGATGCCGAGCAGCGCGTCGGCGAAGTTGAACGGGTCCATACCCATGTCCAGCAGGCGCACCACCGACTCCGGCGCCGAATTGGTGTGCAGCGTGGACAGCACCAGGTGGCCGGTCAGCGAGGCCTCGATCCCCATGCTGACGGTCTCCTTGTCGCGCGACTCGCCGACCATGATGATGTCGGGGTCGGCGCGCAGGAAAGCCCGCATCACCAGCGCGAAGTCGATGCCGGCCTTCTTGTTCACCTGCACCTGGCGCAGCCCCTTCTGCGTGATCTCCACCGGGTCTTCGGCCGTCCAGATCTTGGTCTCGGGCTTGTTGAGGAACTTCAGGATCGAGTGCAGTGTGGTGGTCTTGCCCGATCCGGTCGGCCCGCAGACGTAGAA
>JAABRA010000001.1 GCA_011391155.1 Burkholderiales bacterium | reverse complement strand
CTCAGTGCCATCTTCACGCGCCTGTGCGAGCAGGTGGCGGCCGACCTGCAGCGCAAGGGCTACGCCGGCAAGACCATCGGCGTCAAGCTGCGTTACGACACCTTCAAGAGCGTCACGCGCGACCAGACGCTGGATTTCTACACGGCAGACCCCCAGACCCTTCGGCAGATCGCCGGGCAATGCCTCAAGCGTGTGGACCTGACGCGCCGGCTGCGCCTGCTCGGCGTGCGCGTGGGCTCACTGGTGAAAGCGGGCGAAATTGCGGATTTTGATAAAAAAGTGCCTGATCCCAGCGTGGAATGGTCTTCATCAGCTATTATTTCAATAGCACAAACACCCCAGCTGTTCTGAGTGCACGCCGGATGAACGACGCCGCTACGGGGCGGCGCCGCCATTGCCATTGCCATTGCCATTGCCATTGCCATTGCCATTGCCATTGCCATTGCCATTGCCATTTCCGATGCCGATGCCGATGCCGTCCAGCCCTCCGGCGCGCCGCGCCTCGTCGACGAAGCGAACCATCTCGGCCACCGATTTGAGCTTGAGCTTGGCCATCAGGTTGGTCTTGTGGGTGCTGACCGTCTTTTCGCTGAGGTAAAGGTCGCGCGCAATGTCGGAATTACTCTCGCCGTTGACCAGGCGATGCATGACTTCGGCTTCACGCGGCGTAAGCGTCGGCAACGGGCGCGCAGGCGCTGTAAACAGCAGGGCCTCGGCCAGGCGCGGCTCCACGTAGCGTCCACCGTCCGACACCTGGCGCAAGGCCAGCACCAGGACTTCGGGGTCGTTGTCCTTGGCAATATAGCCGCTGGCACCGGCCTGCAGCGCGGCCCGTGCGACGGCGACACTGTTGTGCATGCTGAGCACCAGGATGGGAAGGTCGGGCCAGCTTTCGCGGATATGGGTGATGAGTTCAGGCCCGTTCGGTGCGGGCATGCTCAGGTCCAGCAGCAGCACGTCGCAGGGCGTGTCTTCCAGGCGCGCCAGGGTGCTCGCGCCATCCACCGCCTGACCGCTGACGCACAGGCCGGGCTCACCCTCGACGATGCGCCGCAGGCCGTCGCGGACCATGGCGTGGTCGTCAGCAATCAACACCTGGATTTCGCGGGGCGCGCTGCAATCGGCCGGGGCACTGGATAGGGCGGAAGTATTCATCAAAGTGTTGGCGGGTCATCAGACAGATAGCGGGGGGTGACCGGCGCAGACCCCGCTTGGTAAACCATATCATTACTGATGGCAGTATGGGTAACCGTCTTCCCAGGGTCCATCACGAGAATGTGTCTTTATTGACATTTCGCAGTCATGAACAAAGGCGACTGGAAGGGACTTCCAGGTTTCTGAATAAAACCAAGATTTTTCCGGGTATTCAGATCGGATTTTTCCGATTATTTTCTAGGATTTTTCTGATTTTGTTTCAAGGGGCATTTTTGAGCCTATGCGGCTTTTTACGCGGTCTTGCGCCCAAATAATAATGAACGCATGGACCGAAGCGCGCTGCAGCACCTGAGGACGGCCTTTTTCATACAGCCGCCAGGGCGGTGAAAATCGGTTTTCGATCCACCGGTTTGATGTCCGGGCACCCGGCTTTGCCAGTACCATTTGAAACTCGACCGCTGACCGTCGAACCCCCTCAACACGACAAAAAGAGAGGCACCATGGCAACCATAACCCGTCAGCGCTGGAGACAAGGCGGAATTCCCGCTGCGGGCGGTCGATTGATCCTGACGCTTTTGCTGGCTACCCTGCCGGCTGGATCATGGGCCCAGTCACTGAGAATGGCGCGTATCGGGGTTATAGCGAATGCCTCCATTGCGGTCTCGGACGCGAGCCAGCGGGGTTTTGAAGCCGCCCTGGCCGGCGCCGGCTTCAGGGAGGGCGTCAACGTCGCCTATGACCGCCAAAATACCGGGGGAGATCCGCAAAAGACGCAGGCCATTGCGCGCAGGTTCGAGGACAACAAGCTCGACCTGATTCACAGCTTTGGCACCTCCGCAACCCTGGCGGTCATGAAGGCCTCCCCACGGATTCCCATCGTCTTCTCGGCCGTCACCGATCCGGTGAGCGCCGGGATCGTCCCCAGTCACAGCGCGATGGGACAGCCGAGCGGCACCAATGTGACGGGCATCAGCGACCGCTGGCCGGTCCGCCTTCAGATGGAGACCTACACCCGGATTCTTCCCAAGGCCAAGAAGTGGGGAACGATCTACAACCCCAGTGAGGCCAATTCGGTCTCGGCCATCCGAATCCTGCGGGAATCCGCCCGGGCCCTGGGGCTGGAACTGGTCGAGGTGCACGTCGCCGACCCGAACGAGGTCAGGCCGGCGATCATCTCCCTGGTGGGGCGGGTTCACGCGGTCTATCTCCCGGCTGACAACACGGTCGCAGCGGAATTCAGCACCATTACGGAGGTGTCCCAGAAAAACGGCCTCGCCTTTTTTTCCGGCGACTCCACCAGTGTCTCGCGCGGCGGGCTCGCGGCCTTCGGCGTTGACTATTTCCTGGTGGGCTACGCCGCCGGCAAGAAGGCAGCCCAGGTGCTCAAGGGCGCAGCGCCCGGCGACACACCCTGGAACCTGGCGAGCCACTTCAGCCTGATCGTGAACCAGAAGGCCGCGAAATCCCTGGGCGTCGTGATTCCCGCGGAAACGTTGCGAATCGCTGACCGGGTGATCGAGTGACGGATTCCGGGTTGCCATCGCCGAAACCCGTGCGGGTCCACCTGACGCTTCGGGCGTGGCTGAACCTGATTGTGGTAATGCTCATTCTGACCACGGGCTTGAGCGTCTATGTGGACGTCAGGGACCACGCCCTGCATGTCCAGCACCTGGAAATCAAGAACCGCTTGCAGGAAATCCCGCGCCTCAAGCAACAACTCTCCAGCATGCTGGAGATTGCCGTGCTGGACCGCAACATCCTGCGCACCGGGAATTATGAAGACGTCAATTCCAGACTCGGTTCCAGCCTGGAATCCCTGGCGGAACTGAACCACAATCCTCGGCTTTCCAGCGAAATTCCCGCCATGCGGGACGCTCGGGTCAAGCTTCAGATCATCGAGGCCAGCGCCATCGAACGCATGCGCGCGGGCCAGTGGCAGGAGGCGCGGCTTCTGCTGTTCAGTGACGCTTACGTCCGGGCCACCGCGGTTTTTGACCTGGACGCCGCCTCGGCCCAGGCGTTCCTGGACGGTGAACTCGCCGCCGAAGTGCAACTTTTTGATCGCCTGCGCGCGGCGACACTGGCCCTGCGCCTGGTCGCGCTGGCCCTGCTCTTGTGGGTGGGCGCGCGCTACTCGCGCCAGCTTCGCCAGCAACTGCGTGAGCAAACACGAAGCCAGGCCGACCTGAGCGCCACCCAGAAGACCCTGCGCGACCTGACCGCCCACGAGCAGGCCGAGCGTGAGGCCGGGCGCAAGCGCGTGGCCCAGGAAATCCACGATGAACTTGGCCAGCGCCTGACGGTGCTGCGCATGGACGTCGCCATGCTGCCGCGCGCGGTTGCCGCGGACCCGGCAGGTCTGTTACCGGCCCGGGTGGCGGGCCTCAAGGCCGGCATCGACGGGGTTCTGAGCATCGTGCGCGACATCGCCGGCAAGCTGCGGCCGGCCGCGCTGGAGATCGGGCTGGCACCCGCCGCCGAGGCCTTGCTGCAGGAGTTTCGCGAAACGCTGGGCATTCCCTGCGAACTGGAGAACCGCCTGCCCGCGAATCTGGTGCTCGATGATGTACGGGCCACCGGCGTGTTCCGCATCCTGCAGGAATCGCTGACCAACATCGCGCGCCATGCCCAGGCCCGGCAGATTAAGGTCAGCCTGTCGGTCCGGGATCAGGTGCTGCGCCTGCTGGTGCAGGACGATGGCCAGGGGTTCGTCGAAGGGAAAAACACCGCCTTTGGTGTGCCCGGCATGCGCGAACGCGCCACATCGCTGGGGGGCAGCCTGCGCATCTACAGCGGGTTGAACGCCGGGACCACCGTGGAAGCACTCATTCCGCTGGACGTGGCGCTGTCGCCCGCCACGAAAATCCGCAGCTGAGGTGCGCCGCGCACGGCACCGGCATTGGCTTCGTCGAGTGGAACAACGCCTTCTTCCCGAGACCGAAGGCCAATAGACCAGCGCAGCACGGTACGGAGCATGCGTGCACATTGCCGCAACGCAGGAGTTGCCCCGTCAGGCCGGGCGAGCGAAATACGGCGCCGTTTCAAACACGGACGGCTTGAAACCCTGCCCGTTGAGCGCGAGACTGCGCTTGAGCACAAAGTCAAATAGCAGCACGTTGATTTCCCGCAGCCGGCGCAGGGGTTCGAGTGCCGCCGGATCCAGCAATTCCTGCTTGAAGAGCGTCTGCAAATAGATCAGCGGCACGACGCCCGGCAAGGGATAGTCCGAACCATTGAGCAGACGCTCGTGCCAGTCGCGGCGTTCGAGAAGCTTCGCCACCACGCCCATCCGGTTGCCCTGGGTGATGGCCGCGATGTCGCCGACGAGGTTGGTGCGGTAGCGCGGCTCGTCCATCAGCCGGGCAAACAGGTCGAAATTCGACAGTGTCGCCTTCCCGCCGTGATCGGTGTCCTCGGAGCTTCCCAGCGACGCACAGTGCGCAACGACCACCCGAACCCCGGCATCGAGCGGGCGCCGCAGCCGCAGGGGGTTGCCCAGGTGCTCACCGAAGCCGTGCACCGCACGTTCGTCACCGGCATGCGTGACCAGCGGAATCTTGAGTGCAGCGAGCTTGGTATAGAACGGGTCGCAGCGCGGATCTGCCGGATCAATGTTCTGCGCCGACGGCAGCCATTTGACAGCGATCGCACCGCGCGCCACCGCAGCGTCCAGGCGATCCAGCGCGCGGGGGTCATACGGGTGGATCGAGGCGGCCCAGGCAAAGTACGCGGGATGGCGCTTTGCAAGCCCCGCCACATACTCGTCCGGCACGAAGAAGGTGGAGCGATCCGGCATCGGTGCGCCGGCGTCGTCACGCGCCCAGTCGAAGCCGAAGAGAATCATGCGAAAACCGGGCGCCATGCCCCGACACTGGGCCAACACGCGTGCCACGAAACTCTTGTCAAGGTTTCCAGGTGTCTCGTCCACACAGGATGCATTGACATAGAACTCGCGCTGCACATACCCGCGCGGCTGCCAGATCTGCTCCATGCGCGGGTTGAACCAGAGGCCGCTACCTGAATCACCATCGCCGAACACATGGCAATGCGTGTCCCAGACCTTGGCCGGGTCGAGCCCCCGCCAGGCGGCCAGCACCATCGGATGGTCTTTCAAGTCAGCCGGAAGTTCCGCGCGACACGCATTGAACACGCCGTCGCGCAACGAAAAATCGCAGCCCGACACCAGCGCACCAGCGAAAGCGCCCGCGGCGAGAAAGCGTCGCCGTTTCATGCGATTGCGCAGGCGTTCCGATGCGCTCTGGCGCGATGTGCGGCAAGGGCATCACAGTGCATCATTTCAGGCGCCCTGCCGTACTGCCCGTCACAGCAGGCGAAGCAGGCTGCCGTCCCTTGCCGATGCCCTCCTCGATGCGTTCCATTAAATAGGGAAAGAAAGGATTGGAGGACATGCGGGACAGCGAATCCACGCTGACGATCAGCATCCCACGCTCACCCCGGGTCGCCATGGAGCCCAGGTTGACGCCGTACTCCGGCGGCGCATCCGGGTGCATACCGTACAACGAATCGTTCATCGGGAACGTCAGCGCCAGATGCGAAAGCGAAAACACCTCCCGCGGGTAGCGCAAGCCCAGCGGGCGGGTCTGCTCCGTGGTTGCGCCGGCCGGCGTTATCCGCTCGATGACTTCGGCGCTATCGGGATTCGCGTTGGTGATGACGGTGGTCCTGAAGGTTCGCGGTGCATCCGGCAGCAGCCTTGCCAGCACGGTATCGGTGCTCGCGCGCAGCAAGGGGCCGAACTTGGTATTGCGGTTCACGTCGAACAGGACGAGTTCACTGCCGTTCGCGGGAAGGTTCAGATAGAGCGCGTTGACGATGGCCCGCGTGCTGACCGTGAAGTCCACCACGGATTGAAAAGTGAGTATGGGCGCCAGTTCCCCCAGTCGGCCTTCGCCGGCATACTGGGCGATCTGCTGTTGCAACGCGCGCGCCACCAACGAGGACTGGCGGGCGCCATTGACCGGAAACGAGTTGTACTTGAAGGGATTGAACTCCGGAACAATTCCCAGCCAGGACGCTTTGGCAAAGTTCGGGAAAACGGCCGGCCAGCCCATCACCCCGGCGAACCGCGCCATGCTCGTGATACCGATCATCGGGGAAATCAGCACGATGCGATCCGCGCGCTTCAAGGTTTTGTCGCCAAGGGCTTCGAGCGCGTACTTCATGGCCAGCGCGCCACCGTTGGAAAACCCGATCAGATGCAATGGCGCCGAAGGGCCGCCAAGTCTTGCGGCCTCTCTGACGGCCAGACGCGTGGCTGCCGTCCACTGCTCCCACTCAACGGCTGACAATCCACCGGGAACCGTGCCATGCCCCGGCATTCTGATCGCAACCGCGACAAAGCCGGCCTCCTGATAGCGTTGTGCGATGTGTCGCAGGCTGTATGGGGAATCCGTCAGTCCATGAAGCAGCACCACCGCACCAACCGGTGTGCCCTTCGGCGCCATGATGTAGGAGCGGTTCCAGTCCCGGGCAAAGTGGCCGGGATAGATCGGACTGTCGGCAAAGTAACGATTGCCATCGATCCGTGATTCGGGGCGCAGGCGATCAGTAACCTCTTGCCGCACCTCGGCAAAGATTTTTTGCTCCAGCGCCATGTACTGAGGCCATTCGAACTTGTCGATCTCGCCCGCTGATGCTTCGTGCGGCACAAAGGTATGCCACAGCTCAAGCGGGGGACCGCGCTGGACGTCATACGTCCGCACGGCGAGCAGGGTGAGCAAGCTGATGGCCAGCACCACCACGGTCCATTTCAAGAACTTGACCGCCTTCGACTTCATCGCGATGAACCCCGTTTGGAAAGCGCGACTCATGATCGGTCAAGGATCACGCTGCGGCCGTAGCGAAGTGCGACCACCGCACCTCTGAACTGCATCAAATTGTACGGTTCTGGCTCACCCAATATTGACCGGCACAAAAATCTTGTTTCGGCCGCGCTGGATCAGCAACGCTACCGACTTGTCTGCCTTGGCAACCGCACCCCTGATCTGATCAATATCGATCGCAGGAATGCCGTTGACGGAGATCAACACATCGCCGGGTTGCACGCCAGCGAGCGCCGAAGGTCCACTGGCCTGTTGCACCACCATGCCGCCGTCGACGCCCGCCCCCTGCTTTTCTTCAGGTTGCAGCGGACGCAAGGACAGGCCCAGTTTGCCCTGGCTGGGAGCGTCCGGCTTGCGGGCGACCTGCGCCGACTTGTCATTGGCGTTGGCCAGTTGCGCCGTCAGTTCCCGGGATGCGCCCTGGCGCCAGATTTCCAGCTTCACCGTGTCACCAGGGGTCGCCAGTCCGATCAACGCCGGCAAGTCACCGGAAGACACGATAGGCTGCCCATTGAGCTTTCGGATCACGTCGCCCGGCATCAGGCCGGCCTTGTCGGCCGGCGTGCCTTTCTCGACCGATGAGACCAATGCGCCCTCCGGCTTGTCAAGCTTGAACGAATCGGCAAACGCCTGATTGACTTCCTGAATGGCCACGCCAAGGCGGGCATGCTCCACTTTTCCTGTGGCGACGATCTGGTTCTTGATCTTCTCCGCCAGATCGATCGGAATGGCGAACGACAAGCCCTGGTAGCCCCCGCTGCGGCTATAGATCTGCGAATTGATTCCCACCACCTCGCCGCGGGTGTTGAAGAGGGGCCCGCCCGAGTTCCCGGGGTTCACCGCCACGTCGGTCTGGATGAACCCGACGGCGCTGTCATCCGGCAACGAGCGGCCCTTGGCACTGACCACGCCCGCAGTCACCGTGTTTTCAAAGCCAAAGGGCGAGCCAATCGCCAAGACCCATTCACCGGCCTTCAGGCTGCTGACTTTCCCCAGCGTCACCACCGGCAGATTGCTCGCCTCGATCTTGAGCACAGCGACATCGGTCTTGGGATCGGCGCCCAGCACCTTGGCCCGGAACTCGCGCCGGTCGGTCAGCTTGACCGTCACTTCCATCGCACCGCGCACCACATGCGCATTGGTCAGGATGACGCCGTCTTTGCTGACGATGAAGCCTGAACCCTGGCCCCGTGTGAGCGCATCGGGCCGCGCGCCACCCGGCCCGGCGCCTGGACGCTGACCCTGGCCCTGGCCCTGCTGGAAGCGGCGGAAAAATTCAGGAATACCCTCGCCGGGAAAGCCGCCCTCCTCCCCCTCGCCATCATTCCGCTCGCCCTGTGCCAGCGGCGATTCGCCGGCCGAACCGCCCGAGCCCGTCACGCTGATATTGACCACTGCCGGGCCGAAACGCTCGGTGATTTGCGTGAAATCCGGCACCGTCATGGATGTTGCGCCACCCGTGGCCGCAGCTGCAACGGCCGTCGGCACTGCGGCTGTCGCAGGGGAATGCATGGCGTTGAATGCGCCGATGCCTGCGCCTCCAACAACACCTGCCGCCAACAGTGCGACGACCAGACGAGAATTTTTGAATGCAGCGACTTTCATGGATGGACTCCTTGGCTAGAGGCACACACCGGTGCCCATGAGCGCAACTATGGACAGCCCAACTTAGACGAAACTTAAACAGGTTCAGGCTGCCGGAAAGGCCACATCCACCTTCAAGCCACCCAACCTGGCAGACTTGCCCAGCACCAGGCTTGCACCGTGCCGCTCGGCAATCACCCGCACGATGGCAAGACCCAAACCGCTGCCGGTTTCTGAAGGTGCATTGGACGCACGGAAGAAGCGGTCGAAAACCCGCGCACGGTCACCCGGATCGATGCCGGGGCCGCTGTCTTCAACGGTCAGCGTCACCTGCCCGCGTTCATGGGCCACCGACACGTCAACGCGGCCCGACGCAGGCGTGTACTTTACGGCGTTGTCGAGCAAATTGCGCAGCAAAATGCGCAGGGCCTCACCCTGCCCCCGGATGCGGCTGTCGATCTGACGAATGTCTCCCGCGCCCGGCTGGCCCGCGGTGGCCTCCACCACACCCAGATCAATCTGCTTGTGCGCAGCCATGGGCAGCGCATCAGCGACTGCCAGCCTGACAATGTCCTGCAACGCCACGGTCTCGCCCCTGGATACCGCCGGGTTCGCGAGGGCCTCTTCCCGCGTCAGCAACAGCAGTTGCTCCACCAGCCGAATCGCACGGTCGACGCCCTGGTCGAGATGGTTGAGTCCGGCCTCTCGCACCAGGCGGTCATCGCCGAGCCGGCGCAGGGCCTGCGCCTGAAGTTTCAGGGCGGTCAGCGGAGAGCGCAGCTCATGGGCAGCATCCGCCACAAAATGCTTCTGCAGCTCCAGCGCACCGCGGACCCTGCCGAACAGCAGATTGAGCTCATCCACCAGCGGGCGCACTTCGGCGGGCAGCGCGCCATTTTCAAGCGCCGAAAAATCGTCCACCGCGCGGAGCGCAACGTCGCGGCGAACCCTCTCCAGGGGCGCCAGCGAACTGGTAATCACCCACCAGACCGACAGCATCAGCAGCGGGGTCAACCAGGCAAAAGGCAATACCGCACGCAGGGCCAGAGACTGCGCCCGGGCACTGCGAGCACTCAGATCCTGTGCAATCTGGACGGTCCGCGAACCGGATTGCAGCGAGAAGACCCGGTAACGGCGGCCATTGGCTTGCACATCGGAAAATCCGAGTACGGCGTTTTGTGGCAAGACGGCACGGGGCGAACGAAACAGCTGTGCGCCGTCGGAGCCCCATATCTGCACCAACAGCTCAAAGCCTTCCGGATCAATCTCCCAATCGGCCAATGCGTAGGACGGAACACCGCGGCTCATCGATCGCGCTATCTGCTGCAGTTGCTCGTCAAGCAGGGCATCCGCCTGTTGCAACGCACCGCGATAAACCGTCAGGGCCTGCAGCACAGCGGCCAGCAAAATGGCCACCAGCACGAACCCCAACAGACGGCCGCGCAAGGAATGCCTGGCCGGGAATCCCGGGCCGACGTCTCGTGAAGGGTTCGGGCCGGCGCGATTCACAGCTTTGGAAGCAGATAGCCGAGGCCACGCACGGTCTGTATGACGTTGGCGCCGAGCTTCTTGCGCAGCCCGTGCACATAGACTTCCACGGCATTGCTGCTCACATCATCTTTCCAGCTGAATAGCTTCTCTTCGAGTTGTGCCCGTGAAAGAA
>JAABRA010000011.1 GCA_011391155.1 Burkholderiales bacterium | reverse complement strand
AACCTCAGGCGCTGGGATGAACTGGTCTACGAGACCGAGCACCCGAAGAGCGAAGTCACCATTGCCATGGTCGGCAAATACGTGGACCTGTCGGACAGCTACAAGTCGGTCAACGAGGCGCTGCGCCATGCCGGCATGAAGAACCACGCCCGGGTGAAGATCGAACACGTCGACTCGGAAACCATCACCCCCGAGACTGTGGCGCGCCTGGCCAAGTACGACGCCATCCTGGTGCCCGGCGGCTTCGGCAAGCGCGGCATCGAAGGCAAGATCTGCACCGCGCGCTTCGCCCGCGAGAACCAGGTTCCCTATCTGGGCATCTGCCTGGGCATGCAGGTGGCCACCATCGAATTCGCCCGCCACGTTGCCGGTCTCGAGAACGCCAACAGCACCGAGTTCGAGCCGACAACCCCCCACCCGGTGATCGCGCTGATCAACGAGTGGAAAGACGCCGACGGCAGCATCCAGGTCCGCGACGCCCAGTCCGACCTCGGCGGCACCATGCGCCTGGGCGCGCAAAGCTCCGACGTGAGCCCGGGCAGCCTGGCACACCGGATTTACGGCAGCGTGGTCACCGAGCGCCACCGCCACCGCTACGAGGCCAACGTCAACTACCTCGACGCCTTGCGGAAGGCCGGCCTGGTGATTTCCGCCCTGACCCAGCGCGAGCACCTGACCGAAATCGTCGAATTGCCACAAAGTGCGCACCCCTGGTTTGTCGGCGTGCAGTTTCACCCCGAGTTCAAGTCCACGCCCTGGGACGGCCATCCGCTGTTCAACGCCTTCGTCAAGGCGGCTTTGGACCACCAGGCCGCCGGCAAGAACCTCAAGGCGGTTGCATGAACGCCGCGCACCCAGTGGCAGGCGTGGGGGCTCCATGAAACTCTGCGGTTTCACCATCGGCCTCGAACAGCCCTTCTTCCTGATCGCCGGCCCCTGCGTCATCGAGTCCGAACAGCTGCAGATGGACACCGCCGGAACGCTGAAGGACATCACCGCCAGCCTGGGCATCCCGTTCATCTTCAAAAGCAGCTTCGACAAGGCCAACCGCTCCAGCGGCAGCACCTTTCGCGGCCCCGGCATTGGCGCAGGACTGGAGATCCTGGCCAAAGTCAAGCGCGAGCTCGGGGTGCCAGTGCTGACCGACATCCACGATGAATCGCAGATCGCGCAGGTCGCCAGCGTGGTCGATGTGCTGCAGACGCCCGCCTTCCTGTGCCGCCAGACTGACTTCATCCGCGCCGTGGCCCAGTCGGGCAAGCCGGTGAACATCAAGAAGGGCCAGTTCCTGGCGCCGCATGACATGAAGAATGTCATCGACAAGGCGCGCGCCGCCGCCCGCGAGGCCGGCCTGCCGGGAGACAACTTCATGGCCTGTGAACGCGGTGCCAGCTTTGGCTACAACAACCTGGTCTCCGACATGCGCAGCCTGGCGATCATGCGTGAGACCGGTGCGCCGGTGGTGTTCGACGCCACGCACTCGGTGCAGTTGCCCGGCGGCCAGGGCACGAGCAGCGGCGGCCAGCGCGAGATGGTGCCGGTGCTGGCGCGTGCGGCCGTGGCCGTGGGCGTGGCCGGCCTGTTCATGGAAACCCATCCTGATCCCTCGAAAGCCTTGAGCGACGGACCCAATGCGGTGCCCCTGAAGCACATGCGCGCGCTGCTGGAAACCCTGCTGGCGCTGGACGCCGTGACGAAGAAAAACGGCTTCCTGGAAAACAACTTCAATTGAGCCCGGAGACCACCATGCCCGCTGCCTACATCATTGTCGACATGAAGATCACCGACATGGAGCAGTACCAGCAGTACATGGCCGCAGCCCCCGCTGCGGTGGCGGCTGCAGGCGGCGAATACCTGGTGCGCGGCGGCCGCTTCGAGGCGCTGGAAGGCAACTGGCAGCCCGAGCGCATCGCGATGCTGCGCTTTCCCAGCTATGAAAAGGCGAAGGCCTTCTACGACGACGAGATGTACCGCGCCGCCCGTGCCAAGCGCCTGGGTGCCACCGAATTTTTCAACATGGTGCTGGTAGAGGGCGTCTAGCCCGGCAGCGACCGCAAGCTTTTTTATCTTGACTTGAAGGAAATCCCATGAGTGCAATTGTTGACATCGTCGGCCGCGAGATCCTGGACAGCCGCGGCAACCCCACCGTCGAGTGCGACGTGCTGCTGGAGTCCGGCGTGATGGGCCGTGCGGCCGTACCGTCAGGCGCGTCCACCGGCTCGCGTGAAGCCATTGAGTTGCGTGACGGCGACAAGAAGCGCTATCTCGGCAAGGGCGTGCTGAAAGCCGTGGAGCACATCAATACCGAAATTTCCGAGGCCGTGCTGGGTCTGGACGCCTCCGAGCAGGCCTTTCTGGACAAGACCCTGATCGACCTGGACGGCACTGAGAACAAGAGCCGGCTGGGCGCCAACGCGATGCTGGCGGTGTCGATGGCGGTGGCGCGCGCCGCCGCTGAAGAGTCCGGCCTGCCGCTGTACCGCTACTTCGGCGGCATGGGCGGCATGAGCCTGCCGGTGCCGATGATGAACGTCATCAACGGCGGCGCGGATGCGAACAACAACCTGGACCTGCAGGAGTTCATGATCATCCCCGTGGGTGCGCCGAGCTTTCGCGAAGCCCTTCGCTACGGCGCCGAGGTATTCCATGCGCTGAAGAAAATCATCCACGACAAGGGCATGAGCACCGCGGTGGGCGATGAAGGCGGCTTCACGCCCAGCGTGGCCAGCCATGAAGCGGCGATCCAGATGATCCTGGAAGCCATCGACGCGGCGGGCTACACGGCCGGCGAGCAGATCGCCATCGGCCTGGACTGCGCCGCCAGCGAGTTCTACAAGGACGGCAAGTACCACCTCGCCGGCGAAGGGCTGATCCTCTCCGCCGAAGAGTGGACCCACATCCTGGCCACCTGGGTTGACAAATACCCCATCATCAGCATCGAGGACGGCATGAGTGAGGGCGACTGGGACGGCTGGAAAATCCTGACCGAGCGTCTGGGCAAGACGGTGCAGATCGTCGGCGACGACCTGTTCGTCACCAACACGAAGATCTTCAAGGAAGGCATCGACAAGGGCATTGCCAACTCGATCCTGATCAAGATCAACCAGATCGGCACGCTCACCGAAACCTTTGCCTGCATCGAGATGGCCAAACGCGCCGGCTACACCGCCGTCATCAGCCACCGTTCGGGTGAAACCGAGGATTCGACCATCGCCGACATCGCCGTGGGCCTCAACGCCGGCCAGATCAAGACCGGCTCCCTCAGCCGCAGTGATCGCATGGCCAAGTACAACCAGTTGCTGCGCATCGAGGAAGACCTCGGCGACGTGGCCAGCTACCCGGGCCGCGCCGCGTTCTACAACCTGAAGTAGTGTGGCCCCCACGCTCACGCACTTCGTGTCATTCCCGAAAGCGTAGCTGTGGGTTCACGCCTCATCCCGGTCATCCTGATCGCCCTGCTTGCGCTGTTCCACGGGCAGTTGTGGCTGGGGCGGGGCAGTATTCCGAACGTCACGGAGTTGCAGCAAAAGCTGGACGCCCAGAAGGCGGCCAACCTGCTGGCAAGTCAGACCAATCAGCGCCTGGCCGCCGAGGTGCGCGATCTGCAGGAGGGGCTTGAAATGGTCGAGGAAAAGGCGCGGCTGGAACTGGGCATGGTCAAGCCGAACGAAATCTACGTGCAAGTGGGCCGCTAGGCGGTGGCTCGGGCTTACGGCCAGGCGCCGCCGGAGGCGGAAGGATTCAGTCCCTGCCCTGGCTCACCTTATTCTGGCGGCCCGTCTGATCCTCCTCGGGTTTTCTCATGACCGAACTTTTGTTTGCCAACGCCTTCGCCCTCTGGGGGGCGAGTACGACCTGGCTGGAAATCATCGCCTTCGTGCTGGCCCTGGCCATGGTGGGTTGCAACATCCGTGAAATCCACTGGGGCTGGCCGCTGGCGGCGATCAGTTCCGTCCTTTACTTCGCGCTGTTCTGGCGCAGCAAGCTGTATGGCGACGCGGCGCTGCAGGTATTTTTCGCGCTGATGGCCCTGTGGGGCTGGTTCCAGTGGCGACGCGGCCGGCGTGGCGACGGCACTGCGCTCACGGTGAGCCGACTCACCCGGCGGGGCCTGATCGCCACGTTGGCGGCCTGTGCGCTGCTCTGGCCCTCGATCGGCCTGTTCCTGAAAACGTTCACCGACACCGACGTGCCCTGGTGGGACGCCTTTCCCACGGCCACCAGCGTGGTCGGCCAGTTCCTGCTGGGGCGCAAGTTCATCGAGAACTGGGCCGTGTGGATCGTGGTGAACATCGTCAGCGTCAGCTTGTTCGCCTACAAGGGCCTGTGGCTCACCGCGCTGCTGTACACCGTGTTCATCGTGCTGAGCGTGGCGGGCTGGCGCGCCTGGCACCGCAAGCTCTGAAGCGCCGGGCCCGCCATGCCAACGCCGCCCACGCCCCGACGCATCGCCCTGCTCGGCGCCGAAAGCACCGGCAAGACGCAGCTTGCCCGTGCGATGGGCGACGCGCTGCGGAAACAGGGCAAGACGGTGACCGTGGTTGCGGAAGTCCTGCGCGACTGGTGCGACCGGGAAGGCCGCACGCCAAGGCGCGATGAACAATTGGCCATCGCGCAGGAGCAGGCGCGCCGGGTGATGGCGCTGGAGGCCGTGGATGTCGTGATCGCCGACACGACGCCGTTGATGACCGCCCTCTACAGCCATCTGCTGTTCGGCGATGAGTCGCTGTACGACTTCGCGCTGGCGCACCAGCGGGCCTATGACGTGACGCTGGTCGGCGGACTCGACCTGCCCTGGATCGCCGATGGCCTGCAGCGCGACGGCCCCCACGTGCGTGAGCCGGTCGACACCCTGCTGCGTGGCGCGCTGTCGCGCTCCGGCGTCACCTGGCAGGTGATCTACGGACAAGGACCCGCGCGCCTGGAAAACGCCTTGAACGCTATCTACTCAATAGCGAACAATGACCGGATGACGCTGGGAAGAGGCCAAAAAACCTTGAATTCCACCGCCTGGCACTGGTCCTGCGAAAAATGCGGCGATCCCGGCTGTGAATACCGGTTGTTCACGGGATTGCAGGGCCTCTGATCGCCCGCGAACGGTTCACGCGGCCCGAACGGACGACCTGGCGTCAATGCACGAGCGGATCGATGGGTGGCGGATGGCCCGCTGCCGTGAAGATCTGCGCCGCATCCACCGGGTCGAAGTGGTACTGCTGCCCGCAGAAGTCGCAACCCACCTCGATGTGGCCGCGCTCGGCGATGATGCTGTCGGCCTCCTCGACGCCCAGGCTGTGGATCATGCGGCTCACGCGCTCGCGGCTGCAGCTGCAGGCGAAGCGCGGGGCGGTGTCACCGGCAAAGGGTTCGAAACGTTGCATCGGCTCTTCCCAGAACAGGCGGCGCAGGATGGTGTCCACGTCCAGCGTCAGCAGCTCCTCGCGTTTCAGGCTTTTGGCCAGGATCGCAATGCGGTTGTAGTGCTCGTTCAGGCCGATCTGATCCTCATAGGCCTGGCGCGCCTCACGGCTGCCCGCCAGATTGTTCTCGCCCATCACCGGCAGGCGCTGGATCAGCAGGCCGGCGGCCACCTGATCGTCCGCGGCCAGCACCAGCACGGTGTCGAGCTGCTCGGACTGCAGCATGTAGTGCTCCAGCACCTCGCTGAGCTGCTCCAGCTTCTCGCGCTGGTCGCCAAACAGCGGCACCACGCCCTGGTAAGGCTGCTGGCCCGGCAGGCGGTCTTTCGGGTCGAGCGTGATGGCGCAGCGCCCCAGGTTGTTGACGTTCACCATCTGGCTCAGCGTGGCGTCATCGGGTAGCGCGCCCACCATCGTGGCGGTGGCGCGCAGCCTGAAATCGGGCATAACCTCGGCCACGGCCACCTTGACCGGCCCGTCGCCAAAAATCTGCAGCACCAGCGCGCCGTTGAACTTGATGTTGCCCTGCATCAGCACGGCGGCTGCCGCCATCTCACCGAGCAGTTCGCGCACCGGGGCGGGATACGCGCCGGTCCCCGTGTTGCCGGCCCGGCGCTTGAGGATGTCCTGCCACGCATCGGTCAGGCGCACGATCATGCCGCGCACCGGCAGGCCGTCGAAAATAAATTTATGGAGTTCAGACATGGATTTCAGCCATTTGGGGACAAAGCGGCGCTTTGCGATGGCCTGCCCCGGAAATCATCAACTAACCCAGCTTGCGCAGGCCGGCCTGGAAACGGCGCGCATTCTCGACATAGTGCCGGGCGCTCTGGCGCACGCTCTGAATCTGCTCCGGCGTCAAGGGTCGTACCGCCTTGGCCGGGCTGCCGATGATCATGGAACCATCGGGAAACACCTTGCCCTCGGTCACCAGCGCGCCAGCGCCCACCAGGCAATTGCGCCCGATCTTCGCGCCATTGAGCACGATGGCGCCAATGCCGATCAGCGTTTCGTCGCCAATCGTGCAGCCATGCAGCATCACCTTGTGGCCGATGGTCACGTTCTCGCCCACCACGATCGGCATGCCGATATCGGCGTGCATCACGCTGCCGTCCTGGATGTTGGAGCCCCGACCGATCGTGATCGACTCGGTATCGCCGCGGATGACCGTGCCGAACCAGACGCTGGTGTCCGCCGCCAGGCTCACGTTGCCCATGACCTGCGCGCTGTCGGCGACCCAGGTGGTCGCGTCCAGGCGGGGGGCAACGCCGTCCAATTCGTATATGGCCATCTTGTTTCCTGTATCCCGGTCGGGCAAAACCTAGAATTGTAGGGATGGAACTCCGTCAACGGGCGCTGGCCGCCCTGCAAACCCCCGATCCCGAGGAAAAAGTGGCACAAGCCAGCGTGCTTGGGTCAGAGTTTGCTTCACTTTCAATAGCAAAAGAGGCCCTGCCGGACCCGGTGGGCCTGCCCGGCCGCCCCGACCGGCCGGAGCTGATCGAGCCGGCCCGGGTGCCGCACCGCTCGCCGTTCACGCTGGAGGGTCGCGCGGCCTTGATACATGCCATCTGCCATATCGAGTTCAACGCCATCAACCTTGCGCTCGACGCGGTATGGCGTTTCACCGGCATGCCGGACGACTTCTACCGCGACTGGCTGCGCGTTGCGTATGAGGAAGCGCAGCATTTCACGTTGTTGCACGACCATCTGCAGACGCTGGGCCACCACTACGGCGACTTTCCCGCGCACGACGGCCTGTGGGAAATGGCCGAAAAAACGAAGGACGACATCGTCGCCCGCATGGCGCTGGTGCCGCGCACGCTGGAGGCTCGCGGGCTAGACGCCACGCCGCTGATCCAGGCCCGCCTGCGCAAGGTGGCAGCGCCCGATGCCCGCGGGCGCTGCCCCGCGCCGGATGCGCTGGCGGCCTGCGACCTGCTCGACATCATCCTGCACGACGAGATTGGCCATGTGGCCATCGGCAACCACTGGTACCGCTGGCTCTGCGACCGCGAGGGGCTGGACCCGGTGGCCCACTACGGCGTGCTGGTGGAGCGCCACCGCGCACCACGCCTGCGCCCGCCGTTCAACGAAGCCGCACGGCGCCAGGCCGGTTTCAGCCAGCCGGAGCTGGACTACTTGACCGGGGCTTGACCATTGTCAATTTCAGATGGACAAGGCGCAGGACAATGAACTGCATCGAGGTGCACGGAAACAAAGACACCAGCGTGTGCTGATGGACGCGCCACCTTGAGCACCCAAGGATAGCCATGCTGCCCCCCTGGTTCCTCTACACCGCCGTCACGGTGGTTCTTGTTCTTGCAGGCACCGCCCTCTTTTTCTTCACCCTGACGCGCGGCGCACTGATCCTGCGCGGCGCGATGGGCGCGGCGGGCGACGACGCCGCCCACGTCTACCCGATCTACTCCAACATGCGGCTGATCAAGCTGATCGACTTTCAGCCCATCATCGCGGCGATCCTGCTGTTCCAGTACGACCGGCTGGTATCCGCCATCACCCACGGCCTGCGCGACATGGACTTGCAGGGCAAGAAGGTGCTCATCACCTCCTGCGCCTTTGGTAACGTGATTCCCCGGGTGGTCAAGGCTGCCGCGGAATCGGGCGCCTCCCGGGTGCTGATCGCCGACATCATCCTCAACGAGTTGACCCACGCCAAGAGCAAGCTGCCCGCCTTTGCCGGGAAGGTGGAGTATCTCGAAGAAAACGCCACGGCCATGCGCCTGCCGGACGGCTCGGTGAATGCCAACGTGATCTTCTTTCTGCTGCACGAGCTGCCGCACCCCTTGAAGGGCGTGGCCCTGAGCGAAGCCTGCCGGGTGCTGGCGCCGGGCGGCAAGCTCTACCTGGCGGAGTTCCACCGCCCCGACCCGTGGGTGCTGCGCGCCCTGAGCTGGACCTACTTCAAGGTGTTTGAGCCCCTAGGCCTGGCCCTGTGGGACACGCATGACCCGGTGAAGCAGCTGGAAGCCATGGAAGGCTTCACCTGCGAACGCCGCACGGTGTTCTTCGGCAACTTCCAGGTCATTGTGGCCACGCGGGCCCCGGCGGCCTGAACGGCCGGCGCAGCACCCTCACCCGCGCGGATGGTGCATCGCGTGCAGGGTTTTCAGCCGCTCGCGTGCGACGTGGGTGTAGATGGTGGTGGTCGAGATATCGGCATGGCCCAGCAACAACTGGACCGCCCGCAGGTCCGCGCCATGGTTCAGCAGGTGCGTGGCGAAGGCATGGCGCAGCGTGTGGGGCGAGAGCGGCGCGGTGATGCCGGCCTGCAGGGCGTAGCGCTTGACCAGTTGCCAGAACATCACCCGCGACATGCCGGTGCCGGGCTTGGGCCCGCTGGAGGTGACGAACAGGTCTTCGGTCTGCCGGCGGCCCAGCAGCGCCGGGCGGGCTTCGGCCAGATAGCGCAACAGCCACTCGCGGGCGATCTCGCCAAACGGCACCAGGCGCTCCTTGCTGCCCTTGCCCAGCACACGCAGCACGCCTTCGTTCAGCCCCACGTTGAGGGTGCTGAGCGTGACCAGTTCGCTCACGCGCAGGCCGCTGGCATACATCAGCTCCAGCATGGCGCGGTCACGCTGGCCGAGGGGTGTGGTGGTATCGGGCGCCGCCAGAAGGGCTTCGACCTGCGCCTCGGTCAAGGTCTTGGGCACGCGCGATGCCTGTTTGGCGGTCAGCAGCTTGAGCGTGGGGTCGGCCGTCACTACACGCTCGCGCAACGCCCAGCGGAAATAGCGCTTGAACACGGTGAGGCGCCGGTTGGCCGAAGTGGCGCGTGTCGCGGCGTGGCGGACCACGAAATACTGTTGCAGCTGGGGTTCGGTGGTGGCGTCAAGGGCCGCGCCCTGCTCGCCCAGCCACAACGCAAACAAGGTCAGGTCACGCCGGTAGGCCGCCAGCGTGTTGGGCGACAGACCGTCTTCAAGCCACAGGGCATCAATGAAGCGGTCAATGGCGGGGGCGCTGGCAGAGTGCATGGGCCGGACGATAGCAAAGATTGCCAGCGGGCCGGCCATCAAGCCGGCGCTGATCCCGGGCCCCTGCCTTTGCCCAAACTCCAGCCCTCACCGCAACCCTTTCCCAGGGGTAGAAGGAGAAGGAGAGGGAAAGGAGCTCGGCCGGCGCGCCGGATCAGTCGAGCTTGAGCTTGGACTGTTCGACGACCTTCTTGTAGACCTCGTACTCGGCCTTGATCTGCGCGGCGAACTGCTCGGGCGTGTTGGCCACGATCAGCGAGCCGGTGTCCTCGATGCGCTTGCGCACGGCCGGATCTTCCAGCGCCTTCCTCACGCCGGCGTTCACCTTGTCCACGACTTCCTTGGGCAGGTTCTTCGGACCCAGGATGCCGTAATAGGCCATGCGGTTCACCGGCTCCAGCCCCACTTCCTTGAAGGTCGGAACGTTGGGCAACTGGGTCAGGCGCTGGGGCGCGGCCACCACGATGGGAATCAGCTTGCCGCTGTTGATAAACGGCAAGGCCGAGGGAATGTTGTCGAAAATGATCGGCACCTGCCCGGCCACGGTGTCGTTCAGGGCCGGGCCCGCGCCGCGGTAGGGAATGTGCGTCATGAACACACCCGCCAGGCTCTTGAACAGCTCGGTCTGCAGGTGGCCGATGCCGCCCGTACCGGACGAGGCGTAGGAGTACTTGCCGGGGTTCTTCTTCAGTTCGGCAATGAAGCCCTTATAGTCGCGGGCCGGGAAGCTGGGATGCACCGCGATCAGGTTGGGCGTGGCCGCGATGTTGATGACCGGCGTGAAGTCGGTGACCGGGTTGTAGGGAATTTTCGGGTTGATCGCCGGGTTGGCCGCCGTGGTGGACACCGTGGCCATGCCGAGGTTGTAGCCATCGGGCACCGCGCGCACGGTTTCTGTTGCGCCAATCACCCCGCCGCCGCCAGCCTTGTTCTCGACGATCACGCTTTGGCCCAGCGCCTTGCCCAGCGGCTCGGAGATCACGCGCGCGACGATGTCGGTGGTGCCGCCAGGCGCGAAAGGCACCTGGAGCTTGACGGGTTTGTTCGGATAGGCCTGGGCAAAGGCCGCGCCCGCGCCTGCGAGGGCCACGGTCAGGGCGATCCATTGACGACGTTGCATGGGTGTTGACTCCTTGAATGAAAACAGTGGGAATGCTAACGGCAAGGCGGCTGCCGGCCCATGTGGATACCCCATAAGGGCAAACCCGCGGACGCAGCGCTTTACGGGTATTCTCGACCGGTGAACTACGCGCTGCTGCTTGTCCCCGATTTTTCCCTGATCCTGTGTGGCTACCTGATCTGCCGCTTCACCGCGCTTGACCGCGGCATCTGGGAGCCGGTGGAGCGCCTGGTGTACTTTTTCCTGTTCCCGGTGCTGCTGTTTCATTCCATCGTGAAAAGCCCGCTGGACCTGGGCGCGGCGTCGAGCCTGATCGGGGCGGGGCTGACCCTGGGCGTCACGGGCATTGCGCTGGCCTATGCCCTGCCCCATCTGCCCGGCATCGGCACGCACATCGACCGGCGCGACCACGCCGGCAGCGCGCAGGTGGCGTTCCGCTTCAATTCCTTCATCGGCCTGGCCCTCGCCGAGCGGCTGGCCGGCGCGCAGGGCCTGCAACTGATCGCCGTGCTGATCGGCGTCTGCGTGCCCTTGTTCAACGTGGGCGCAGTATGGCCGATGGCGCGTCACGCGCAGCGCGGCCTCGCCCGCGAGCTGGTGCGCAATCCGCTGATCATCGCCACGGCCTCGGGCCTGGCGGCCAACCTGCTGGGTTTTTCGCTGCCGGGGTGGCTGGAGCCCACCGTCACGCGCATTGGCGCGGCGTCCCTGGCGCTGGGCCTGATGGCGGCGGGCGCCGGCATGCAGTTGGGCTCGCTCGGCAGTGCCAGGGTGCTGGCCGTGGCGCTGCTATCGATCCGCCATGTCCTGCTGCCGCTGATCGCGCTGGGTTTGTCCAGGACCTTCGGCCTGTCGCCGGTGCAAACCACCGTGCTGCTGGCGTTCTCGGCGCTGCCCACCGCCTCCAGCGCCTATGTGCTGGCCGCGCGCATGGGCTACAACGGAGCCTATGTGGCCGGTCTGGTCACCTTGTCGACCCTGCTGGGCATGGTGAGCCTGCCGTTTGCCTTGGGCCTGTTGCGCGGGCTTTGAGCCCCGCGTCGCTCACGGCTTGACGACGGCCGGCGCCCCGGCCGACAGCACGAGTTCGATGCGCCGGCGCAGGCGCTGCGCCTCGGCCACGTCGCCACCGAGTTCCGCATGGCGCGCCTGCACCTGCAGCCACGCCAGCAGCGGCCGGCTCCAGCCCTGGGCGGAGGCGGTGTCCACGGCCAGCCCCATCACCGCCGGATGCCCCTGCCCGGCCTGAAACCAGACGCTGGCGGCCACCAGGCGCGCCAGCGGGTCGGTGATGGCCGCCAGCACCGCCACGTCGCCGGCTGAAACGGCGCCCCCCGGCAACAGGCGGCCCGCGGGCGCCTGGTGTTGTGCGGGCAACAGGGCGATGCTTTGCGCCGTCACCCGTCCCGCCAGGTAATCGGCATAGGCGCGCTCTGCCGGCGCGGCATCAGGCCGCAGCGCCTCAAAACCGGCGCAGGGCTCGAACACCAGGCTGGCCACGCGCGTGGCGCAGCGCAGCAGTTCGGCGCGCGCCATCAGGGTGGCGTCGCCGGTGCGTGCGGTTTCCCGGCGCAGGCGCTCGAACTCCAGGGATCCGACGCGCGAGTTGCCCGCCAGATCCGCCGCCACGGCACGCTCGGACGCCGCCTGGGCATTCATCTGCCAGTCCAGTGGCGGCGGCTGGCTGGCGCAGGCCCCAAGCAGCGCCAGACCGACCGCGATGAGTGCCGCGCGCACGTGCAGGTTCCCGGTGTCTGGATGTTTCATGGCAGCTTGATCTCCGGGTCGCGCGCGAACGGCCACTTGCGGTTGATCTGGTTGACCAGGTGCTCCACCTTGCGCAGGCTGCTCTCGGCCTCGGCCCGCAACGCGGCCAGGTCTGCCGTGCCATCGCGGGTGTTCACGGCGATGGCCTGCGCCTCCTGCAGCACGGCGTCCACCTTCTTCAGGCTGGCGCGCGCGTCGGCCAGCAGGCCGTTGAGTTGCACCACGGTGGCGCGGGTCTCGGGCATCACGCCCTGGTCGCCAAACACCTGGGTGTCGGCCTTGGCCGCCAGGCCGTCGAGCCGGGCCAGCAGCGCATTGGTGCGGTCCAGTGCGGCGATCAGCTTGCGGGCGTCCGCCTCGTTGCCCAGCAGCAGGCCCAGCGCGCCCTGCGGCCCCTTGAGCCGCCCCGTGACGTCCTGCACGTGGGCCAGGCTGGTGTTCAACGCCGAATCGGCTGCCGTCATCGCCTGCAGGTTGGCCAGCAGGTCGCGCGCGGCATTCATCAGGCGGGGAACCTCGGCGGTGGCGTCACCACGCAGCACCCTGCGCTCGGCACCGTCGGGTAGCGGCGGGTCGGTCAGCACGCCGCTGAAGGCGCGGATGCGTGTGCCGCCGACCAGCCCGCGCTCCATGGTGAAGACGCTGGAGGTCCGCAGCCAGTGCGCGTCCCTGCGCGGCACATCCACCAGGATGCGGACGTTGCCATCGGGCGACAGTTCGACACGGTTGACGCGCCCCAGGGCAAAGCCGGAAAAGGTCATGTCCATGCCCACCACAATGCCTTCTGAATCGTCCGACAGCAGCACCAGCTTCTGCGTGCGCTCGAACACGCCCCGCGCGTACAGCAGGTAGGCCACGGAGGCGCTCAGCAGCACGGCCACCAGCAGCATCAGCAGGGCCGCCTTGAACTCCATGCGGGGACTTTCCGGGACCAGTTCGGGAGGTTCTTGCATGCTTTCGGTTCAGTAGTAGTTGCCCATGAGCGAGGCCACCTGGATCAGCAGGATCAGCAGAAACATGCGCACCAGGCCCTGCAACTCGGGCAGGGCCTGAACCTTGCCCGACAACGGGTCATGCAGGCTGGACACCATGGGAATCAGGGACACGGCCAGACTGAAAAACACCGTCTTCAGGCTAAAAATCAGCGTCACGGCAGGATTGAACACCTGCCCGACCTTGCGGGTGTAGCTGTCGAACGCCGCATGCGTGAGCCCGTGGACCACCAGATAGGCCAGCACCAGCGAAATCACGCAGCTGACCGCCGCCAGCGTCACCACGGCAAACAGGCCCGCCAGCACCCGCGGCATCACTTCAGTTGCCATCGGATCGCCCCCCCGCGCGCGCAAGACGTCAAATTCGCCTCGTCCGCGCATGGCCGCGAGTTCAACACCACCGGGCAAGGTACAGCGCACCGCAACAAACAGCGCGGCAGTCAGCGGAATCAGTTCCAGCACCAGCACCCGAACCACCATCTCCAGCGCGTACTGCGACAGCCCGTAACTGGCCGCCGTGACCACCACGATGCGGATCACCACCAGGCTGGCCAGAGCCACCAGCACCGTGAACCACGGCAGCAGCGGCGCGGTACCCAGGTACACATGGCGCGCCAGATTTGCCCGGTTCTCCCGGCGATAGCTCGACGGCGACAGCAGCAGCGCCAGCACCAGTGCCGAGGTGTGCAGCATGCCCCAGGCCCGGCGCACCCTGCGGCGCGCCCTGCCGAGCCAGCCTTGCGGTGATGTCACGGGGTTCATCCGGTCATGATAGCGGCGCGGGGCCCCCGCCGGTGGCACCCTGCGCCAGCGCCCAGGCCACGTGTTCGCGCACCACCGGGTCGGGGTGGTCCAGCCGACTGACGAGTGCCGAACGCAGCCCGTCGGCGGATGGCTCGCCAGCCAGCGCGCGCAAGGCGTTACCCAGGGCCACCGCCACATTGCGTAACCAGCGCGCGTGGCCGATGCGCCGGATCGGGCTGCCCTCGGTCAGACGCAGGAAATCCTCCTCGCTCCAGGCCAGCAGCGTCACCAGCTGCTGGCCGCTCAGGCCCGCGCGTTCATCGAAGTCGGGCAAGGCGCTGCGCCGCGCGAACTTGTTCCACGGGCAGATCAGCTGGCAGTCGTCGCAGCCGTAGATGCGGTTGCCGATCAGCGGGCGCAATTCAAGCGGAATCGGCCCGGCATGTTCGATGGTCAGGTAAGAGATGCAACGGCGCGCATCCAGCCGGTACGGCGCGACGATGGCCTGCGTCGGGCAGACGTCGATGCAGGCCTGGCAGCTGCCGCAGTGCGCAGCAACCGGTTCGCTGGGCGGCAAGGCCATGTCGACATAGATCTCGCCGAGGAAAAACATCGACCCGGCCTCGCGGCTCAGCACCAGAGTGTGCTTGCCGCGCCAGCCCTGGCCGCTGCGGGCGGCAAGTTCCGCCTCCAGCACCGGGGCCGAATCGGTGAACACGCGGTGGCCGAACGGGCCAACCGCCTCGGCCAGGCGGTTCTGGAGCTTCTGCAGGCGCGCGCGCAGCACCTTGTGGTAATCCCGGCCCCGGGCATAGACCGACACGATGCCCTCCGCGGGGCGGTTCAGCCGGTCGAACTCCACCGCCTGCCAGTCGTCGGGCGCCCCGTCGCCCGGCGCGCCAGGCGACCGGCGCGGCAGGTAATCCATGCGCGCCGTAATGACGCTCACGGTGCCCGGCACCAGTTCGGCGGGGCGTGCACGCTTCAAGCCGTGCGCTGCCATGTAATCCATACTGCCGTGGAACCCCTGGGCCAGCCACTGCGTCAAACCTGGCTCGGCCGAGGACAAATCCACACCGGCCACGCCAATTTGGGAAAATCCCAGCTCACCGGCCCATTGCTGAATCCGGGCCAGCCACTGAAGAGGATCGATCTGAGCACTGTTGAACGTCACCCGCCGATTGTAGAAACCGCGCTCGCGCTGGCCGCCGCATCGCGCCTGGTTGTAGAAACCGCGCCCGTGCCGGCCGCCGGACCGCGCCTGGCGTGGCGCACCGAGGACGACACCGCGGCTTTCGCGGCCCGCCTGGCGGGCAGCCCCGCGGTGCGCAACGCGTTCATTGAACTGCACGGCGACCTGGGCGCGGGCAAGACCACGCTGGTGCGTCATCTGCTGCGCGCACTCGGCGTGACCGGGCGCATCAAGAGCCCGACCTATGCCGTGGTGGAGCCGCACGAGGCGCCGGCCACCCCTGCCGGCGCAGTTTCGCTGGCGATCTGGCACTTCGACTTCTACCGCTTCAACGACCCGCGCGAGTGGGAGGAAGCCGGCTTTCGCGACCTGTTTGCCAGCCCGGGCCTGAAAATCGCCGAATGGCCCGAAAAGGCCGCCGGCGTGCTGCCCGTGGCCGACCTGGTGCTGCACATCGAGAGCCAGGCCGACGAAAGCCGGCTCGTGACTTGCACCGCCCACACCGCCGCCGGGCGAACGCTGCTGAAAGACGCCTTGCCGTGAACGCCCCCCCCACCCAGGCCCCGCTCCTGGCCCCGGGTCGCCGCAGCCTGCTGCAAGCCGGCGCCCTGGTCCTGCTGCTCGGCGTGGTGCACCGGGCCCGCGGCGCGGCCATCGTGGCGGTGCGCGTGTGGCCGGCGCCCGACTACTCCCGCGTGACCATTGAATCCAGCGGTGCCTTGAAGGCGCGGCATTCGTTTGTCGCGTCGCCGCCGCGGCTGGTGGTGGACATCGACGACCTGGAACTGAACCCGGCGCTGCGCGAACTGGTCGCCAAGGTGCGTCCGGACGACCCGCACATCGCCGGCATCCGCGCCGGCCAGTACGCCGCGCGCGTGGTGCGCCTGGTGGTCGACCTGAAACGGCCGATGCTGCCGCAGGTCTTCAACCTGGCTCCGGTGGCGGCCTACGGCGACCGGCTGGTGTTCGACCTGTATCCGGCCCAGGAAGTCGACCCGCTGGAGGCCTTGATCGCCGAGCGCCTGCGCGAGGCGAAACCGACTGAGCCGGCCCGGACCGGCGCCCCAGGACAGCCCGCGCCCGACCCCACGGCCGACCTGCTCGGCGAGCTGATCGCCCGCCATTCCGGCCCGGCAGTCCTGCCCACCGGTCCGGCGCCGGCCTTGCCGCCCGTCCCCACGCCCAGCACCCGTCGCTATCCCGAGCTTTCATCGCCCGAGCCGGACACATCAGGATTCATAGCAAACAATGACCATTCGACGCTGGGAACAGGCAGAAAAAGCGCAAAATCGGTGCTGGAAGGCGCCACCGAGCGCCTGATCATCGTCGCGCTCGACCCCGGGCACGGCGGCGAAGACCCCGGCGCCATCGGCCCGGGCGGCACGCGCGAGAAAGACGTGGTGCTGCAGATCGCCCACCGCCTGCGCGAGCGCATCAACGCCACCACCCTCAAGGGCAACCCGATGCGCGCCTACCTCACGCGCGACGCCGATTTCTTCGTGCCGCTGCAGGTGCGCGTGCAGAAGGCCCGGCGCGTGCAGGCTGATCTGTTCGTCAGCCTCCATGCCGATGCTTTCTTCACGCCGCAGGCCCGCGGCGCCAGCGTGTTCGCCCTGAGCCAGGGCGCGGCGTCCAGTTCAGCGGCACGGTGGATGGCGAACCAGGAGAACAAGGCCGACCTGATTGGCGGGGTAAACCTCCAGGCCGGCGACCCGCACCTCAAGCGCGCACTGTTTGACATGAGCACCACGGCGCAAATCAACGACAGCCTGAAACTCGGCGGCGCGATGCTGCGCGAGATCGGCCAGGTCGGGCGGCTGCACAAGAGCGGCGTCGAGCAGGCCGGCTTTGCGGTGTTGAAGGCACCGGACATCCCCAGCGTGCTGGTGGAAACCGCTTTCATCAGCAACCCCGAAGAGGAAGAAAAGCTGCGCAGCGAGGCCTATCAGGTGGCCCTGGCCGATGCGTTGATGAAGGGCATCGCGACCTACTTCGCACGCAATCCGCCGCTGGCGCGCAACCGGGCCCTCTAGCCGACCGGTCGGTCGGGAGCGCATCGAACCGGAAGACCCCACCTGTTCAATCCTTTTTCCATAGCAATCAACGACCGTTTTACGCCGAGAAGCGGCCAAAATCGCCCTTGAAGGTGCGGCGCCCGCCCGCCACGCCCGCCCGCAGCGACGCCAAAAGCGTCCTTCGGGAAACCCCCCTAGGAAAACCCGGGGGTTCTGCGGCACAGTTGCCCGCGACGCGTCAGGTCGGCGCTCATCCATACAGGACCCCCCATGGCAAAAAGCAAACTCATCCTCGACTACGTTTACGACTACGAAGCCTCCCAGCCCGACCGGGTCTACATGACCCAGCCCCTGGGCAATGGCAAAGTGACCGACTACACCTGGAAACAGACCCTGGACCAGTCGCGCCGCATGGCGGCTTACCTGAAAAGCCGCAATTTCGAGCCGGGCGCGCGCATTGCCATCCTGTCGAAGAACTGCGCCCACTTCTTCATGGCAGAGCTGGCGATCTGGATGGCCGGCTACACCACGGTGGCGATCTTCCCGACGGAGACCGCCGAGACCGTGAAATTCGTGCTTGATCACAGCGATGCCAGCCTGCTGTTCGTCGGCAAGCTCGACACCTGGGAGCAGCAATTGCCGGGCGTGCCCGCAGACCTGCCGCGCATTGCCTTCCCGCTGGCACCGCGCACCGACTACGACACCTGGGACTCGATCACCGCGCGCACCGAACCGCTGCCCGGGCGTCCGGCGCGCGGCCCGAAGGACATCGCCATGATGATCTACACCTCGGGCTCCACCGGCCAGCCCAAGGGCGTGATGCACTGCTTCGAGAACATCACCCGGTGCAGCGAAGGCATTTCCGCCGACATCGTGTCGCGCATCGGCAAGCTGCCGGAAAACCGCATCATGTCCTACCTACCGCTGGCGCACGTCTTCGAGCGCGCCTGGGTCGAGTGCATGTCGATGGTCGACGGCAACACCCATGTGTTTTTCGCCGAGACGCTGGACACCTTCCTGGCGGACCTGAACCGCGCGCGCCCCACCACCTTCATTTCGGTGCCGCGCCTGTGGCTCAAGTTCCAGCAGGGCGTGTTCACCAAGATGCCGCCCAAAAAGCTCGACCGGCTGCTCAAGATCCCGTTCCTGGGCAAGATCGTCGGGCGCAAGGTGCTCAAGGGCCTGGGCCTGGACCAGGCGCTGCTGGCGGGCAGCGGCTCGGCCCCCATTCCGGCAGACCTGATTGCCTGGTACCGCCGCCTGGGCCTGAACCTGATCGAAGGCTACGCCATGACCGAGGACTTCGCGTACTCGCACAACTCCACCGAAGCCATCAACGAACCCGGCTGCGTGGGCGTGCCGCTGGCCGGCGTCAAGGTGCGCATCAGCGACGAGGGCGAAATCCTGATCAAGTCGCCCGGCCAGATGGTGGGCTACTTCAAGCGCCCCGACCTGACCGCGGAGGCGTTTACCGACGATGGCTACTTCCGCACCGGTGACCGCGGCGAGCGGCGCAAGGACGGCCTGCTCAAGATCACCGGCCGCGTGAAAGAGCTGTTCAAGACGGCCAAGGGCAAATACGTGGCGCCCGCCCCGATCGAGAACCTGATCAACGCCCACCCGATGATCGAACTGACGCTGGTCTCCGGCGTGGGCCAGGTGTCAGCGTATGCGATGGTGGTGCTGGCTGAAGACCTGCGCCCCAAGGTCAAGGACCCGGCGGTCAAGGCCAAGGTTCAGGCGGAGCTCACCCAGTTGCTCAAGGACGTCAACAAGCAGCTGGCCGACTACGAGAAGCTGCAGATGATCGTGGTGGCTCCCGAGCCCTGGACGGTGGAGAACGGCTACCTCACGCCCACCATGAAGATCCGGCGCACGCGCATTGAATCCGCGGTCGAGCCCCAGCTGGACGCCTGGTACGGGAAAAAGGGCGCTGTTCACTGGGTTTGAGCGGATTTGGCAGGGCTTTGCGCGTCAGTTTGGACACCTGACGTCAGTCACTTGCTTGAAATGCCCTGAAGAATGCGGGGTGGCCTGGTCCGGCAGGCTGCCAGAGCGCGGTAGCCGGCACCTTGAGAAGCAATCAAGTTGCGCTCAGGTTGAATAGACTACCGGAAGCATGCCCAACCTCGCGGACGAAATCACCCGGCAGGCGCGGCTCCATCCGGACGCCGCGGCCCTGCATTTACCCAAGCAGATTCTCAGCTTTGGTGAACTGGAGACGAGGGTATGGCAGGCAGCGACTGAACTGCACCGCCAGGGCGTCCGGTCCGGGGACATCGTTGCCCTGACGTTTGCCAGCGAGTTCGCGCTGTTTGTTGCGTTGCTCGCACTGGCCCGCCTTGGCGGAACTGTGTTCTCGCTCCCGCGAAACTGGCCCGGCGCACTGCGACGGGAATCGGCCTCCCGGGCCGGAGCCACGGTGCTGTTGACCGACCTTGTCAACGTGTCCCCTGACGGGCTGAAGCTTTTGCGGGTCGACATCGATGCCCTTGTGTACGCCGGGGCGCCAATCGACTATGGCGTAAGGGACAACGCGCCCCGGGCGCCATTCTTGCTCGTGACCGGGTCGGGGTCGACCGGCAAACCCAAAGTGCTCGGGATCACCCACACCCAGTTCTACCAACGAGCAAAGGCCGCTGGTACCGCGATTGCACTGTCGAAGGGCGACCGCCTGATGTGCACGTCGGCGCTTGATTTCACAACGCCCAAGGAACGGTATCTTGCAGCGCTTTGCGCCGGAGCAGCCACCGTCTTGTTTGACCAAAGGAGGTTCGATCCAGTCCGATCGTGTCGCAGTGCAGGTGTCACCGTCATGAGCACCACGGTTTTTCATGTGGAAAGCCTGCTGGCCACGCTGGGGAACGATGCGAAGCAGGTGCTTGATTTCCTGCGCGTCCTGCAGGTGAGCGCATCGCCAGTGAGCGACGGGTTGCGGCGGCGGATCATCGACAAGCTCAGTCCGTCACTCTTCGTACGCTACGCGACCAATGAAACCGGCTTGATCAGCATTGCGCGACCCGATGAGGTGCTGAATCCGCCAGGAACCGTGGGGCGCCTCCAACCGGGCGTGGTGCTGGAGGTGGTGGATTCGCAAGGCCGGGGGCTACCCCCGGGAGAAACCGGCCTGATTCGGGTCAAGAGCCCAGGCATGGTCCATCAATATTCCGACGACGAACCGGCCACTCAGGCAGCGTTCAAGGATGGCTGGTTCTGGCCGGGAGACCTCGGCAGGTTCGGGACGGATGGACAACTGATCCATTGCGGCCGCGCCGATCACATGATGATCATGAACGGCATCAACATTTATCCTGTCGAAATCGAACACGTCATGGCGGGGCATCCTGCCATCCTGGATGTGGTCGCGATCCCCTTGCAGTCAGACATTCACCATGACATACCGGTCTGTGCTGTCACGCTGGCCCGCGGACAGCACGTGACTGAAAAGTCCTTGATGACCTTTGCGCGAGAGCGCCTGGGCGCGCGCGGCCCTCGGTCGGTAGTTGTGCTCGCCAAGATACCGCGTAACGAAAGGGGGAAGCTTCTGCGTGCGCAGGTTGCCAGGGAAATTGGAGTAGCCTTGAACACCATGAACAAAGGTGCGACGAAAAAGAATGAGCCTGCCGACGCAGCGAAAAAGGCGAGGCCCCGATTGAGGCAACCGTTCCAGAGGATCACCTTGGATTTGCAGTGTCCGCAGGCCCTGAGTCTGGACGTCATCGATCAATGGATGAACTTTGCACTGGCGCTGGACGCCTTCGCGGGCGATCCGGCTGATCTGGAGCCGGGAGTAACCCAGCGCGCTGTCGTTGAAGGCCTGCTCAAGCGCGTGTCCGTGCTGGTACCGACCCTGCTTCAGGCAGCCCGAGTCCCGGTTTTTGACGTTGGCATCCTGGAGGCAATCCAGGAAAGCGCGACCTCGCCACTGGTCTGGACGGCCACACTGGCGGTGGCAAAGATCGACCTGATTCCAGTGAAGTGTTACTCCATCGCGATCCAGGAAGCCATCCATATCCTGCTGTGGGCAGCCAGAACGCCCCCGACGGACGAGAACAGGCGCGTCCTCCACGCCACCATTCAAAAGCGCGTCATCGAGCCGGTTCAAAGGCTGATGGGCGCCGGAAAATCCACCGTGCACGTTCTTCGCGCCGCCTACCAACTCGACATGCCGTTCCGCCACATCGGCGCAGGGGTTTACCAGGTGGGCTGGGGAAGCAACTCCCGTCGTGTTGACCGCAGCACCACGGGAAATGATTCAGCCATTGGATCAAAGCTGGCGCGAAACAAGGCATGGACCGCGAATCTGCTTCGCATGGCAGGACTTCCAGCGCCGTCACATGAGTTGGTCAACACACCGGAGGACGCGTTGCGGGCGGCCCAGCGACTGGGATGGCCTGTAGTCGTCAAGCCCCTGAGTGGAGAGCGTGGCGAAGGGGTCACGGTTGGCGTTGCCGACAACGACCCGCTTCTCCAAGCCCTCACAGTCGCACGCCAGGCGTCGTCGACCCAGACGGTTATTGTCGAGCGACAGGTCAGCGGGATTTGCCACCGCCTTTTCATTGCCAACAAGCGACTGCTGTATGCCGTCAAACGCCTGCCGAAGTCCGTGCTCGGTGACGGCCGACAGACCGTTGCGGCGCTGGTTGATGCGGCAAATCTTGCCGAGGAATGCAAGCCACCCTGGGATCGCACTGAGCCCTTCCCCCTGGATGCCGCGGCCATCGAAGCGATGCAACGCGAAGGCTTCTCCGTGGACACCGTTCCACAGCAGGGCGCGCGAGTCCCGTTGAGGAACATCGAATCGACGCAATGGGGCGGTTTCGACGAAGACGTCACGGACCTCGTCCATCCCGACAATCTCGACGTCGCTCTGCGGGCGGCAGCGCTGACCGGCCTAAACGTCGCAGGCGTCGACATCATCACGCCGGACATCCGCACGCCCTGGTACCAGAACGGCGCCATCATCAATGAGGTGAATTTCTCCCCGCTCCTGGGCGGGGGCGAGATTTCCCGACGCCATATTCCCGCGTTCCTCAAGGATCTGGTCGGTGGCGACGGCCGCATCCCCATCGAGGTCTTCTTCGGAGGCGATGCCGCGCTGGACAAGGCGCAGGTCAGGCAGAAAGCACTAGTGTCCCGAGGCCACAAGTGCTTTGTGACCAGCCATCGGATCACGCTGCAGCCGTCCGGCGCTGACATGCGCCTGTCTGTCGATGGACTGTATGCACGGTGTCGCGCATTGCTGCTGAACGACCAGGTCGACGCGGTCTTGATGGTGATCCAGACCGATGAACTATTGCATACCGGTTTGCCCGTTGATCGCATCGATCAACTCGCGAGCGCAACGGGAAAAGTTGAGCTGTGGCAGCGGTCTGGGGAGGAACTGACACCCGCTGCCCGCGAGGACCTGCTGGACTGGCTTGGTCGTCATCGGTAATCCGCTGGGTCCCCTGGAGAGGTCGCCATGCGGCTATGTTCCCTGACACGGTGCTGAAAAGCAGCCTCTGGGCACGTCTGCACTGGGTCTGAGCCGGTCGGATGTCCCCGGCTGCGCGGTGGCCGACCCCGTTTGGAACAGGGAACGGGAGACCATCTAAATCAATCGTTTGATTAAGATGGTTTAATCATGCCCCATGTCTCCCCCAGAAAAAGCGGTCGTCACCCGCAGCGACGGCCTTGAATCTCGTGGGCGCCTGCTGCTGGCTGCGCTTCGGTTGTTTGCTGAAAATGGGTTCTCCAAGACCTCCACGCGCGAAATAGCACTGGCCGCGCGGGCCAATGTTGCTGCGATCAGCTATTACTTCGGCGATAAGGCCGGCCTGTACCGTGCCGTCCTGACCGAACCGATGGGCGGGCCTGACGTCGACCCCGCGACGTTCGAGCAGCCCAGCTTCAGACTTCAGCAGGCACTGCAGGGGCTGCTGGCCGGCTTTACCGAACCCCTCAAGCAAGGAGACCTGGCTCAGCACTGCATGCGTCTGCATTTCCGGGAAATGCTGGAGCCCACCGGTCTGTGGGACCTGAAGATCGACGCCACCATCAAGCCCGCGCATGAAGCCTTGTTGCGCGTTCTGTGCCGCCACCTCGGCCTGCGGCGTGCCGATGACGACCTGCAGCGCCTGGCCTTCTCCATCGTGGGGCTGGGCGTGCACCTGTTTGTCGGCCAGGACGTGATCCAGGCCATCGCGCCCGGCCTGTCCGGCACGCCGCAGGCTGTTGACCGCTACACCGAACGCCTCGTGGACTACGCGCTGGCCATGGTCAACAGCGAGGCCCAGCGCCGCCAGTTGGCCTGACCCGCCCCCACACTCTCAAGAACAAGGAGCCCTTGCCCATGACCCCCTTCAAATACAAACCTGTCGCCGTCGTGGTTGTGGTCGTCTGCGCCCTCGCCGCTGGAGCCTATGCGTTTTTCAGCTCGAAAGCGCCGCCGGAGCAGGCCGCTGGAAAACCTGCCGCCGGTTCTCTGACGCCCGGCGCCGCCAGACCCGCGCTCACGGTGACCACCACGCAGGCGCGTCTGGGTGCGTTGCCCATCAAGCTGGGCGCCAACGGCAACATCGCCGCCTGGCAGGAAGCCAGTGTCGGCACCGAGAGCAACGGCCTGCGCCTGGCCGAAGTGCTGGTCAACGTGGGCGATGTCGTCCAGCGCGGCCAGATGCTGGCCCGGTTTGCCGACGACAGCGTGCAGGCCGACGTGGCGCAGGCGCGCGCCGGTGTGGCCGAGACCAGCGCCCAGGCCACCGAAGCCACGGCCAACGCCAACCGCGTGCGCACCTTGCAGGGCACCGGCACCTTCAGCGGACAGCAGATCAGCCAGTACCTGGCGGCCGAGCAGACCGCCCTGGCGCGCGTGGAATCGGCCAAAGCCGCGCTGGCCGCGCAGACGCTGCGCCTGAAGAACACCCAGGTGCTGGCACCGGACGCCGGCATCATCTCGGCGCGAAGCGCAACGGTGGGCGCGGTGGTGCCCAGCGGCACCGAACTGTTTCGCCTGATCCGCCAGGGGCGCCTGGAGTGGCGCGCCGAGGTGACCGCCACCGAGCTGGGCCGCATGCTGCCAGGCACCGGCGTGACCGTGACTGCCGCCAACGGCGCGCTGCTCACCGGCCGCGTCCGCATGGTCGCACCGACCGTGGATCCTTTGACCCGCTCCGGGCTGGTCTATGTGGACCTGCCGCCGATGCTGGCGCGACAAGCGCCCGGCAGCGCAGCGGGCGAAGCGGCTGGCACGGGGGCCAGACCCGGCATGTTTGCCCGGGGCGAGTTCGAGCTGGGTGAATCGAAGGCACTCACCGTGCCACAGCAGGCGGTGGTGGTGCGCGACGGTTTCAGCTATGTTTTTCGCCTGAATGGCGATCAGCGCGTCAGCCAGATCAAGGTGCAGCCCGGGCGGCGCGTGGGCGAGCGCGTGGAGGTGCTCGACGGCATCGGCCCGGACGCGGTGCTGGTGGCCAGCGGGGCCGGCTTCCTGAACGACGGTGATCTGGTCAAGGTGGTGGTGGCCCCCGCTGCGCCGGTCGCCGCGGCGACCCAACCAGTTACCCCGCCCGCGACGTCGGCCCAGCCCGCCCCGGCGGTTTCGAAGTAAGGATCTGGCGTGAACTTTTCCTCGCTCTCCATCAAGCACCCGGTTCCGGCGATCATGCTGTTCGCGCTGCTGTCGCTGGCCGGCATTTTGTCGTTCCGCTCCAGTGTGGTGCAGGACTTCCCGGATATTGAACTACCCATCGTCACCGTCAGCGCTGCGCTCTCGGGCGCAGCCCCGGCGCAGTTGGAGACCGAAGTCGCCCGCAAGATCGAGGACTCGGTGGCCACGCTGCAAGGCGTGAAGAACATCTATACCAAGGTGCTCGACGGCGAGGTGACGGTCACGGTCGAATTCATCCTGGAAAAACCGATTGCCGAAGCCGTGAACGACGTGCGCGACGCCGTCGCCCGGGTGCGCGCCGACCTGCCCGCCGACGTGCGCGACCCGTCCGTCACCAAGGCCTCCACCGCCGGGCGCGTGGTGCTGACCTTGACCGCGGCCGCCGCACCGGGGGCCAGCGGCGCCTCGACGCCGCTGGATGACCAGGCCCTGAGCTGGTTCGTGGACAACACCGTGGCCAAGCGTCTGCTCAGCGTGCCGGGCGTGGGCGCCGTCAAGCGCATGGGCGGTGTGAACCGCGAAGTGCGGGTGGAGCTGGATGCCGGCAAGATGGCGGCCCTGAACGTGGCCGCCATCGATGTCTCGCGCCGACTCAAGCTGGTGCAGCAGGAGGCGCCGGGCGGGCGCGGCGACGTGAGTGGCGCGGAGCAATCGGTGCGCACCATTGCCACCGTCAAGACCGCCGCTGAACTGGCCCGCCTGGACATCCCGCTGGCCGACGGCCGTCACATCCGGCTGGACCAGGTCGCCACCGTGTTCGACACCGTGGCCGAACCGCGCTCCGTGGCCACCCAGGACGGCCGCACCGTGGTCGGCTTCGAGGTCTTCCGTACCAAGGGTGCAGGCGAAGTGGACGTGGCCCGTGGCGTGCGCGCCGCCGTGGCCGAGTTGCAGGCCGCCCACCCCACCATCGCACTGAACCAGGTCATCGACAACGCCCAGCCCGTGGACGAGAACTTCCAGGGTTCGATGGAACTGCTCTACGAAGGTGCGCTGCTGGCGATCCTGGTGGTGTGGTGGTTCCTGCGCGACTGGCGCGCCACGCTGGTGGCTGCAGCCGCCCTGCCGCTGTCGGTGATTCCCACCTTCCTGGGGCTCAAGTACTTCGGCTACACGCTCAACACCGTGACGCTGCTGTCGCTGGCGCTGGTGGTCGGCGTGCTGGTGGACGACGCGATCGTGGAGATCGAGAACATCGAACGCCATCTGCGCATGGGCAAGTCGCCCTACCAGGCGGCGATGGAAGCGGCGGATGAGATCGGCATGGCGGTGATCGCCACCACCTTCGCGCTGGTGGCGGTGTTCCTGCCCACGGCCTTCATGGGCGGGGTGCCCGGCCTCTTTTTCAAGCAGTTCGGCTGGACGGCGGTGCTGGCGATCCTGGCCTCGCTGCTGGTCGCGCGCCTGCTCACCCCCATGATGGCCGCCTACATCCTGAAGCCGCACAAGAACGCCGCGCACGCCGACCCGAAGGCGGCCTACCACGAGGCGCCCGACGGCTGGCTCATGGCGCGCTACATGGCCACCATGCGCTGGTGCCTGCGCCACCGCGCGATCACCATGACCGGCGCAGCGCTGTTTTTCATCGGCTCCATCGCGCTGGTGCCGCTTTTGCCCACCGGCTTCGTGCCTGCCGCGGACCGGGGCCAGACCCAGATCAACATCGAGCTGCCGCCCGGCAGCACCCTGGCCGAGACCCGCGCCGTGGCGGAACAGGCGCGCCTGGCCGCGATGACGATTCCGGAGATCAAGGGCGTGTTCAGCTCGATCGGCGGGGGCTCCAGCGGCGACGCGTTCGCGCCCGGCGCGTCCGCGGAAGCACGGCGCGCCGTGCTGACGCTGACCACCAGCCACCGCAATGACCGCACGGCGTCGATGGCCGACATCGATGCGCAGCTGCGCAAAAAGATGTCGGATATCGCCGGTGCGCGCTTCACCGTCGGCCCGCCGGACACCGGCGTCAAGATGCAACTGGTGCTCAAGAGCGACGACCCGGTGGCGCTGCTGGCCAGCGCGCAGAAGGTGGAACGCGAGCTGCGCACCCTGAAGGGCATTGGTAACGTCAGTTCCAGCGCCTCGCTGGTGCGCCCGGAGATCATCGTGCGCCCCGACAGTGCGCGCGCCGCCGACCTGGGCGTGACGGCGGCCAGCATCGGCGAAACCGTGCGCGTGGCCACGGCGGGCGACTACGACACCAGCCTGCCCAAACTCAACCTGTCCGAGCGCCAGGTGCCGATCCGCGTCAAGCTGCCCGACGCCGTGCGCGCCGATCTGGCGGCGCTGGAGCGCCTGACGGTGCCGGGCAAGAACGGCCCGGTGATGCTGGGCAACGTGGCCACGCTGAGCCTGGAAAGCGGACCGGCGCAGATCGACCGGCTCAACCGCAGCCGCAACGTCACGCTGGATGTGGAGCTGGGCAGCCGCCAGCTCGGCGACTTGAACGAGGAAGCCCGCGCCCTGCCCAGCCTGAAAAGCCTGCCGCCGGGCGTGAGCATTGCCGAACTTGGCGACGCGCAGGAGATGCAGGCGCTGTTTGCCAGCTTCGGCATCGCCATGCTGATCGGCGTGCTGTGCATCTACGGCGTGCTGGTGCTGCTGTTCCATGATTTCACCCAGCCCATCACCATCCTGGCCGCCCTGCCCCTGAGCGCCGGCGGCGCCTTCGTGGCCCTGCTGCTGACCGGGCGCGCGCTGTCGATGCCGTCGATGATCGGCCTGATCATGCTGATGGGCATCGTCACCAAGAACTCGATCCTGCTGGTGGACTACGCGATCCTGGCGCGCGAAGGCCATCGGGGCCCCGACGGCCAGCCCACCGCAACGCCGCTGGGGCGCTTTGACGCGCTGGTGGACGCCTGCCACAAGCGCAGCCGCCCGATCGTCATGACGTCCATCGCCATGGGTGCCGGCATGCTGCCGCTGGCCTTGGGCTGGGGCGCGGACCCGAGCTTCCGCTCGCCCATGGCCATTGCCGTGATCGGCGGGCTGATGACGTCCACGCTGCTGAGCCTGCTGGTGGTGCCGGCGGTGTTCACCTACATCGACGACCTCAAGCGCCTGCCTGGGCGCGCCAGGTCCTGGCTGCGCCGCGGAGCGCCCAGCGCGCTGGCTACGCCGATACCCTGACACCGGCGTCGCCCAGAATAGTCCTGTTTTGATAGCACCATATGACCATTCGGCGATGGGAACAGGCCTTAAAAGCATGAAATCAGGTAGCGCAAGGCCCGCCCACGGGTAATTCCGCATGACGCCGCGCCTGCGGGCCGGCACAGTCGAGCCCTGCGCGCCCTGACCGCGTGATCCAAGGACCTTGAATGTCTGCCCAGAAGCTGATCCTCGACTACGTCTACGAGCACGAAACCGCAATCCCCGACAAGATCTACCTGACCCAGCCGATCGGCGACGGCAAGGTCATCGACTATTCCTGGGCGCAGGCGCTGGACCAGTCGCGCCGCATGGCCACGCACCTGCAGGGCCACGGCTTTGCGCCCGGCGCGCGCATCGCCATCCTGTCGAAGAACTGCGCGCACTTCATCATGGCCGAGCTGGCCATCTGGATGGCTGGCTACACCACCGTGGCCATCTTCCCGACCGAGACCGCCGACACCGTGCGCTACGTGCTGGAGCACAGCGAGGCCAGCCTGCTGTTCGTCGGCAAGCTCGACACCTGGGAGCAGCAGGAGCCGGGCGTGCCGGCCGGCCTGCCGCGCATCGCCTTCCCGCTGGCGCCGGCCAACGCCTATGAGGGCTGGGATGCCGCCATCGCGCGAACCGGGCCCCTGGCAGGCAGACCCGAGCGCGCCGCCGATGACCTGGCGATGATCATGTACACCTCGGGCTCCACCGGGCAGCCCAAGGGCGTGATGATCAGCTTCAAGGCCATCACCCGGGCGGCCGAGGGCATTGCTGCCGACACCCGGTCACGCGTGGGCCCGGGCACCGAGGGACGCATGCTGTCCTACCTGCCGCTGGCGCACAGCTTCGAGCGTTCGTGGGTCGAAGCGGCTTCGCTGGTGGATGGTGGCACCCAGATCTACTTTGCCGAATCGCTCAACACCTTCCTGCAGGACCTGCAGCGCGCGCGGCCGACCATGTTTATCTCGGTGCCGCGCCTGTGGCTCAAGTTCCAGCAAGGCGTGTTTGCGAAGATGCCGCCAAAGAAGCTGAACTTTATGCTCGGCCTTCCGATCCTGGGCAAGATTGTCGCGCGCAAGGTGCTCAAGGGCCTGGGGCTCGATCAAGTGGTGCAGGCCGGCAGCGGATCGGCCCCGATCCCGGCCGACCTCATCCGTTGGTACCGGCGCCTTGGCCTGCACCTGCACGAAGGCTACGGGATGACCGAGGACAACTCGTACTCGCACACCTCCAACGCAAATTTCAGCGAGCCGGGCTATGTCGGCGTTCCGATGCCGGGCGTGCAGATCCGCCTCAGTGATGAGGGTGAGATCCTAATCAAGTCGCCCGGCCAGATGACCGGCTACTACAAGCGCCCCGATCTGACCGCTGAGAGCTTCACACCGGACGGCTTTTTCCGCACCGGCGACCTCGGTGAGCGTCGCAAGGACGGGCTGCTGAAGATCACCGGCCGGGCCAAGGAGCTATTCAAGACCGCCAAGGGCAAGTACGTGGCGCCCGCACCGATCGAGAACCTGCTCAATGCGCATCCGATGATCGAGCTGTCCATTGTTTCCGGCGTGGGCCAGCCCTCGGCCTACGCGATGGTGGTGCTGGCCGAGGAACTGCGGCCACGGGTCGGCGACCCCAGCGTGCGTGCCGAGGTGGAAAAGGCACTCGGGCAGTTGCTCCAAGATGTGAACCGCCAGCGCCCCGAATACGAGCATCTGCGCATGATCGTGATTGCCGGCGAGCCCTGGTCCATCGAGAACGGCTGCCTCACGCCCACCATGAAGATCAAGCGCAGCCGCATCGAAGCCGCCGTGGCCCCCCAGATCGAGTCGTGGTACGCCAGCCATGGTGCGGTCCACTGGGCCTGACCCAGGCCGCGCCCAGCCTTCATGCGGCAAGCCTGCAGCGCTGCGTATCGCGCAAGCTCCTTGTCATCCCCGCCCCCCATCAAGCCGGGGCCAAGCTCCGGGCGGGGATCCATGCCGCTCTGGATTCCCGCCTGCGCGGGAATGACAGTTCACTCACCTCGCCTGATTCGGTACCTCCTGTGAAATGACCAACAATTCCATACCCCTCGTCCCCACCCGCCACGGCGGCGACCGCGTGGCCGACGCGCTGCTGGCCCAGGGCGTGCCCACCATCTTCACCCTGTGCGGCGGACACATCTCGCCGATCCTGAGCGCCGCCAAGGCGCGCGGCATCCGCATCGTCGACGTGCGCGACGAGGCCACGGCCGTGTTCGCGGCCGACGCCACGGCGCGGCTCACCGGCCTGCCCGGCGTGGCGGCCGTCACCGCGGGGCCCGGCATCAGCAACACCATCACCGCGCTGAAAAACGCGCAGCTGGCGCAGTCGCCGGTGATCCTGATCGGCGGCGCCGCGCCCACCGCGCTGCAGGGGCGCGGCGCGCTGCAGGACATCGACCAGCGCCCGCTGGTGGCGCCGCACGTCAAGCTGTTTCGCAAGATCACCCGCGTGCGCGACCTGGGTCCGGCCGTGGACGAAGCCTTCGAGGTGGCACAGGCCGGCGTGCCGGGGCCGGTGTTCATCGAATGTCCGGTCGATCTGCTGTACGACGAGGCATCCATCCGTCAGTGGTATGCCGATGCCGCCGGCAAGGGGACGTCGCTCGGCGACCGGGCGCTGCGCTTCTATCTGAACCGCCATGTCAAAAAGATGTTTGACGGCAGCACCGACGTCATTGCGCCGCAGGTGCGCCCGTTCGCCCCGCCGCGCGCGCCCGACGCCAGCCTGAAGGCCGCTCTGGCGGCGCTGGCCAAAGCCGAGCGGCCCCTGATGGTCATCGGCAGCCAGGCGCTGGTGATGTCCAGGGAAGCGAATCACCTGGCCGAAGCCGTGGCGAAACTCGGCATCCCCGTGTACTTGTCCGGCATGGCGCGTGGCCTGCTGGGGCGCGACCACCCGCTGCAGATGCGCCACCAGCGCCGCAACGCCCTGCGCGAGGCCGACTGCGTGCTGCTGGCCGGCGTGCCCTGCGACTTCCGGCTGGACTACGGCAAACACGTGCGCCGCAGCGCCACGCTGATCGCCGCCAACCGCAGCGCGAAAGACGCGCGCCTGAACCGCAAGCCCGACATCGCCGCCATCGGCGACGCCGGCCTGTTTTTGCAGGCCATGGCGCAGGCCCAGCCCGCCAGCGGCAACGCCAGCACGCGACTGGCCGGTTGGATCGCCACGCTGCGCGCGCGTGACGCCGGGCGCGAGGTCGAAATCGACCAGCAGGCGCAGGCCACTGGCGAGCACGTCAACCCCATCGCGCTGTTCCGCGCGCTGGAGCAGGTGGCTGGCGACAACGCCGTGCTGGTCGCCGACGGCGGCGACTTCGTGGCTACCGCCTCGTACGTGATGCACCCGCGCGAACCGCTCACCTGGCTCGACCCTGGCGCCTTCGGCACGCTGGGCGTGGGAGCCGGCTTTGCGCTGGGCGCCGCGCTGGCGCTCCCGGGCAGCGAGGTCTGGATCATCTTCGGCGACGGCGCGTGCGGCTACGGCCTGGTCGAGTTCGACACCTTCGTGCGCCACGGCATCCCGGTGATCGCGCTGGTCGGCAACGACGCCGGCTGGACCCAGATCGCCCGCGAGCAGGTCAAGATGCTGCACGACGACGTGGCCACCGTGCTGGCCCGCAGCAACTACCACGAGGTCGTGGCCGGCTTTGGTGCCGAAGGCATCGTGGTCCGGACTCCGGCCGAAGTTCCGGCTGCCCTGGCTCGCGCCCGGGAACTGGCGCACAGCGGCAAACCGGTGCTGGTCAACGTCTGGCTCGACAAGACCGAGTTTCGGGAGGGGTCGCTGTCGATGTAGGGGGAACGACGGGGCTGCACACCCACTGCCATCCAATGGTCGGCGGCGCTATGGAGCAATGGCCCGCTGCCTGTCATCATTTTCCGCGTTGGCTCTCAATGTCCAGGGCTGCCGGCCAAGACACACACCACGTCGAAATATTGGCGCGGCGTGCGACCGCTTGGGATAGGGCGGAAATCACGCGGCCACTGGAAATAGCTGCCCGATAGTCCGTACCTGGATCGGAAAAGTCACTCCGGCCTGCTTGATCAAATCTCATTTGAGACACATAATACCCATCAATTCAGAAGGTACCGCAATGGCAGCACAGACTTCAATGCTCCACGTACGTGTCGATGATGACGTCAAGGAGCAAGCCACCGAGGCATTGACGGCAATGGGCCTGTCTGTGTCGGATGCGGTGCGCCTGTTTCTGCGCCGCGTGGTGATCGACCAGGCGTTTCCCCTCGAACTCAAGGTACCAAACGACGAGACCCGTGCCGCGATGGAAGAGTCTCGCGCGATGATGGCAAACCGTCGCACCCGTTTTGCTTGCGCTGACGAATTGTTTGCTGATCTTGAAAAAAGCAGCGGCCAGTAAACGCGCGGTGTTGCCACGGGTCGCCGACTACTCGCGAGCGTTTCTGAAGGATTGGCAACGCCTGTCGCACGCTGGGCGATACGACATGGTGCGTCTCAAGATTGCGATGATGTTGCTCATTGCCAATGACGCACCCCTTGGCCCTGAATGGCTTGATCACAGTCTGAAAGGGGAATGGTCAGACCACCGTGAGTGCCACATCGGAGGCGACTTTCTGCTGATCTACCAGCTTGATGCCGACTGCATCAACTTCGTGCGCTCAGGCACGCATGCCGAACTTTTTGGTGGCTGACGAAGGTCATTTCATCTTCTCAACTGCCCCCGGGCCGGTAGTCTTGCGGCAGGTGGCCCAATTTGATGCGCTGCACAGAGACCGCAACCAGCCACGGAATGACCGAATCGAAGCACGTTATGAGACCCGCGCCCTTCCACACCATCAAGGCCGCCCTGGCGCATGATGGTGGTGGCGCTTGGTCAGCGCGCCCGCCGCGCCGAGGCAGTTGCGCACTCCATTGGGTTGCAAATCCAGCCGGTTTTGGCGAAGCCAGCCCGCTTCCCCCGAGAAGCGTCGCTCTTGCTGCATCGCACTTATACTTACGCCTGCAATCAGTTTTGGAAAAAATTCGTCACCGCTTGACGAGCCAAAATTTGCGGGTGTAGTTCAATGGTAGAACGGCAGCTTCCCAAGCTTCATACGAGGGTTCGATTCCCTTCACCCGCTCCATAAGTTTGCAGACCTCCGATGGTCTGCAATGTCCAGCAAGCGATCGCCCCGCCCACCCCGTATGCGGGCCGCCCCGGCCACGGGATGCGTTCGTGGGCCGCCTCTCAGACTCGCTCGGCCACCCAGGCCGACACCGAAGCCAGCGCCGCGGCCAGTTTGCTGGCGTCCGTGCCGCCGGCCATGGCCATGTCCGCCTTGCCGCCGCCCTTGCCCCCAACCTGCTGGGCCACGAAGTTGACCAGTTCCCCCGCCTTGACCTTGGCGGTGCTGTCCGCCGTCACGCCCGCGGCCAGTTGCACCTTGTCGCCGTCCACCGCGGCCAGCACGATGACGGCCGTCTTGAGCTTGTCCTTGAGCTTGTCCAGGGTCTCGCGCAGGGCCTTGGCATCGGCGCCTTCGAGCCGTGCGGCCAGCACCTTGATGCCGTTGACGTCCACGGCCCGGTTCACCAGTTCATCGCCCTGGCTTGAGGCCAGCTTGCCCTTGAGGGCCATCAGCTCCTTCTCCAGCTCTCTGGCCTGCTCCAGCATGGCGCTGATGCGCGCCGGCACCTCGCCCGGCGTCACGCGCAAGGTGCCGGCGACGCCGCCCAGCGTGGTTTCCATGCCCTGCACGTAAGCCAGGGCGTTCAGGCCGGTCACCGCCTCGATGCGTCGCACGCCAGCCGCCACGCCACCCTCGGCAATGATGGTGAAAAAACCGATGTCTCCGGTGCGCTGAACGTGGGTGCCGCCGCAGAGTTCACGGCTGGTTCCGATGTCCAGCACGCGAACCGTCTCGCCGTATTTCTCGCCAAACAACATCATGGCGCCGGTCTTCTGCGCCGATTCGATGTCCATCACGCGCGCCTGGGCGGGCGTGTTGGTCACGATTTCCGCGTTGACCCGCAGTTCGATCTCGCGAATCTGGGCGTCGGTGACTGGCGCGTTGTGCGCAAAGTCGAAGCGCGTGCGCTCGGCGTTGACCAGACTGCCCTTCTGCTGCACATGGTCGCCCAGCACTTCGCGCAAGGCCTTGTGCATCAGGTGGGTGACCGAGTGGTTGCGCACGGTGGCGGCGCGCACCATGGTGTTGACGCGCGCCGAGACGTGGTCGCCGACGTTCAGCGTGCCTTCGGTCAAGGTGCCGTGATGGCCGAACACGTCGGACTTGATCTTCTGCGTGTCACCCACGGCGAATCGAGCCGAGCCACTGATGATTTCGCCTTCGTCGCCGACCTGGCCGCCGCTCTCGGCATAGAACGGGGTGACGTCGAGCACCACGACGCCGTTGTGACCGGCCTTCAACTCGGCCACGCTGACACCATCGGCATAGAGCGCGACGATCTTGGCGGCGCCCTCTTCCAGGTGCTCGTAGCCGGTGAAGGTGTTGCCCGCGCCGCTGTACTCCAGCGCCTTGTCCATCCTGAACTTGCCGGCGGCACGGCCCTTGGCTTTTTGCTGCTCCATGGCCGCGGCAAAGCCGGCGCCATCCACATCGACACCGTTTTCGCGGCATACATCGGCCGAGAGGTCCAGCGGAAAGCCGTAGGTGTCGTGCAGCTTGAAGGCCACCTCGCCGGGCAGCACTTTCGCCCCCCCCGCCAGGGCCTCGTCCAGAATCTGCATGCCGGTCGCCAGCGTCTCGAAGAACCGCTCTTCCTCGACCCGCAGCACCTCGGTGATGCGGGCTTCCTGCGAGGCCAGGTTCGGATAGGCCGCGCCCATCACCTGCACCAGGTCTTTCACCAGCTTGTGGAAGAACGGGGTCTTCTTGCCCAGCTTGTAGCCGTGGCGGATGGCGCGGCGCACGATGCGGCGCTGCACGTAGCCGCGCCCCTCGTTGGACGGGATCACGCCGTCGCTGACCAGGAAGGCGGTGGCGCGGATGTGGTCGGCGATCACGCGCAGGCTCTTGTTGGTCAAATCAGTGCAGCCGGTCTCGCGCGAAGCCGCCTTGATCAGCGCGTCGAACAGGTCGATTTCGTAGTTGCTGTGCACGTGCTGCAGGATGGCGGCCAGGCGCTCCAGGCCCATGCCGGTGTCCACGCAGGGCGCGGGCAGCGGCGTGACCGAGCCGTCTTCGGCCATGTTGAACTGCATGAACACGTTGTTCCAGATCTCGATGAAGCGGTCGCCGTCTTCGTCGGGGCTGCCTGGCGGGCCGCCGGGGATGTGGTCGCCGTGGTCGTAGAAGATCTCCGAGCACGGGCCGCAGGGGCCGGTGTCGGCCATCATCCAGAAGTTGTCCGACTTGTAGCGCCCGCCCTTGTTGTCACCGATGCGGATCACGCGCTCGGGCGGCAGGCCGATTTCCTTCGTCCAGATATCAAAAGCCTCGTCGTCTTCAAGGTACACGGTGGCCAGCAGGCGCTCGGGCGGCAGCTTGTAGACCTCGGTCAGCAGTTCCCAGGCCCACTTGAGCGATTCACGCTTGAAGTAGTCGCCAAAGCTCCAGTTGCCGAGCATCTCGAAGAAAGTGTGGTGGCGCGCGGTGTAGCCGACGTTCTCAAGATCATTGTGCTTGCCGCCAGCCCGCAGGCAGGCCTGCACCGACGCGGCGCGCACGTAGGAGCGCTTGTCGGTGCCCAGGAACACGTCCTTGAACTGCACCATGCCGGAGTTGGTGAACATCAGCGTGGGGTCGTTGCCGGGCACCAGCGGACTCGACGCCACCACCGTGTGGCCCTTGGAAGCAAAGAAGTCGAGGAAGCTCTTGCGGATGTCCGCGACGGAGAATGTGGGAGTGCTCATCTTTTGGGGTGGTTTGCCGCGCCGGCCAGAACCGGTTAACAGCACGTAAAGGCTTGATTTGCTTGAACTTTCGATTATAGGTTTGGGGCTTCCCGCGCGACAGACAGAGTTTGGGCCAGGCGCTATGCTTCAACACATGGCAAAATTTAATTAACAAGTTAAATAAAACCGCCATCGCCCTATTTCCCCTACCCCAATGACTGGAGACACCCTCGTGGACCTGAAAACCTCCCCTCTCGCCCTGCTGAACGACCCCACGCTGCTCAGGACCGACGGCCTGATCAACGGCCAGTGGCTCAAAGGCAGCAACCGCTTTGACGTGATGGACCCGGCCACCGGCCAGAAGCTGGCCGACGTGGCCAACCTCGGCCCGGCCGATGCCGAAGCGGCCGTCGCCGCCGCCAATGCCGCCTGGCCCGCCTGGCGCAGCAAGACCGCCAAGGAACGCAGCATCATCCTGCGCAAGTGGTTCGACCTGCTGATGGCGAACCAGGAAGACCTGGGCCGCCTCATGACCGCCGAGCAGGGCAAGCCCTTTGCCGAGGCCAAGGGCGAAGTCGCCTATGGTGCCAGCTTCGTCGAGTGGTTCGCCGAGGAGGCCAAGCGCATCAACGGCGAGACCCTGCCCCAGTTCGACAACAACCGCCGCCTGATGGTGCTGCGCCAGCCGATCGGCGTGTGCGCGGCCATCACGCCCTGGAACTTCCCGCTGGCGATGATCACGCGCAAGGTGGCGCCGGCGCTGGCTGCCGGTTGCCCGGTCATCATCAAGCCGGCCGAACTGACCCCCCTGACCGCTCTGGCAGCCGCCGAGCTGGCGATCCGTGCCGGCATCCCGGCTGGTGTCTTGAACATGCTCTGCGCCGACAGCGCCAATTCAATTGCCATCGGCAAGGTGCTTTGCGCCAGCGATGTGGTGCGCCACATCAGCTTCACCGGCTCCACCGAAGTCGGCCGCATCCTGATGGCGCAGAGTGCGCCCACGGTGAAGAAGCTCTCGCTGGAACTCGGTGGCAACGCGCCTTTCATCGTGTTCGAGGATGCAGACATCGATTCCGCCGTCGAAGGCGCCTTTGCCAGCAAGTACCGCAACGCGGGCCAGACCTGCGTGTGTTCCAACCGCCTGTATGTGCAGGAAGCCGTGTACGAGCAGTTCGTCGAGAAGTTCGCCGCCAAAGTGCGTACCGCCAAGGTCGGCAATGGCTTCGAGGACGGGGTGAGCCAGGGGCCGCTGATCGAGGAGGCGGCGCTGGAGAAGGTGCAGCGCCATGTGGACGATGCCGTGGCCAAGGGCGCCCGTGTCATGGCGGGCGGCAATCGCCTGGCGGGTCAGTTCTTCGAGCCGACGGTGGTGGCCGATGCCACGGCCGACATGCTGTGCGCCCGCGAGGAAACCTTCGGTCCGTTCGCGCCGGTGTTCAAGTTCAGCACCGAGCAGGAAGCGGTGGACGCGGCCAACGCCACCGAGTTCGGTCTGGCCAGCTATTTCTACAGCCGCGACGTGGGCCGCATCTTCCGGGTCGCCGAGGCGCTGGAGTACGGCATGGTGGGCATCAACGTAGGCATCATTGCCACCGAGCATGTGCCCTTTGGCGGGGTCAAGCAGTCGGGGCTGGGGCGTGAGGGCTCACACCACGGCATCGATGACTATGTGGAGCTTAAGTATCTTTGCGTGGGCGATATCCTGAAGTGACTACCGCGGCGGGCGACGCTCCCCAGGCGGGGCGTTGCGGGCCTAGCCTTTTCACAGCCGGAGAGTTCGAATGGCAGCCCACCCGCGTCACCGCGCTAGCCCGCCGCGCCAAGGCGCCGCGTAGCCAGGTAGCCCCGAACTGCAATGGTTCCCACCGCAAGCAGGCCGAGGTGCACCAGCGCCACCTGCACGCTGGCCAGCGTGCTCCAGTTTTCCAGGGGATAGCGGATCAGCGAGTTGATCGCTTGCATCGTCGTGCCGGCCATCCAGGCGAAAGCCGCAACGTGGATGCGTTGATAGTCGTTCTCCCGGGCCGCGGCAAGCAGACTGACGGCGATCGCCAGGTAAAAGCTGCCAGCCATGCGTGCAGTAAGCGGTGTCAGTTTCCAGGGCCAGAGCAACTCGGCACTGGCGGGGACCACGAACAACACCGCGCCCAGCACGATCATGGCCAGGGCCAGTGCGCGCAGCGCCAGGCGTAGCGCGGCGGGCAATTGCGCCAGGTTGATCTCTTCCACCGCCGGAATCCGCGATTGCGCCCGATGGACCCCGGCCAGAGCTGGAATCAGCACGATATAGAAGACCATCCATGACCAGGCCCAGGCACGGGCACTAAGAATTTCGCTGTGCCAGTGAAACTTGTCCAGGTGCAGCAGCGACGCGGCAAGGATTGACGCGAGCCCGGTGGCAACCACCCAGAAGCCGATTCGTGCCTGCGCCCAGTCGCGCGCACGCAAACCCAGGACCAGTGCCGTGGCCACGGTCAGGTAGCCGCCGCCCAGATAGGCGGCCGTGGCCGGCGGCTTGATCGTCCAGGCGAAGTAGCGCTGCGTGCTCTCGCTGAAGAAGAACAGCGAGACCCCCGCGCTGGTGACGAGGACCGCCGCCGCGATCATGAACCAGCGGGCAGCGGGTGAGATGGGCGTACGCTTTGTCATCAGTCCTCCGGTACGGCGGCATTGTGGTGATCGACAGTAAACTCAACCGCGCGAACCCAAGTATGCTTGCTGGCGCGGCCCTGACGCCGGACAGCGCATTCCTGCCAGGTTCGTTTGACGCAGATCACACAAACGCGTCTTGACCAGGGCACCCCATGGATACCACCTCACGGCATGAGACCGGAGCGCCCGGAAAAGCACTATATATTCAATAGCATAAAAATACTGTTTGATGCTGGGTTGAGGCCAAAAAAATCCAGAACTCTAGCGCAACAACGGCCTGCCTCGCCGGACCCCCGCTCGGGGACCCTCGGATCACCATCCAGGGTGGGCAAGCTGTCCGATGCAGCGTATATTTCCTTCGTCACCGGCAAGGGCTCTTTCAGGCAGATTGAAACCGATGTCTTTGCCACGCAGTACGCGGCCGCGCGGGTTTTTGTGGCTGGCGTTCAGGCCGGGACCGGACATCTTCGAGACGCAATCCTTTGTGCTTCGTTCTGGAAAAATCATGGACAAACTCACCCTTCCCAAGCCCCTTCCCACGGCCATTTCCGTTGGCATTGCCCTGCTGATCTGGTTCGTCATTCCCGTGCCGGAAAAGGTCACGCCGGAAGCCTGGCACTTGCTGGCGCTGTTCACCGGAACGATTGCCGCCATCATTGGCAAGGCCTTGCCGATCGGCGCGGTGTCAATCATTGCGATTGCCCTGGTGGCCATCACCGAGGTCACGCGCCCGGGCAAGCCCGAGGGCGCGATTGCCGATGCCCTGAGCGGTTTTGCCAACCCGCTGATCTGGCTGATTGCCATCGCGGTGATGATTGCCGTGGCACTGACCAAGACCGGCCTGGGCACGCGCATCGGCTACCACTTCATTGCGCTGTTCGGCAAGAAGACCGTGGGCGTGGCCTATGGGCTGGTGTTGTCCGAACTGGTGATCGCACCGGTCACGCCCAGCAATACGGCGCGTGGCGGGGCCATCATCCACCCGATCATGCGGTCCATCGCCGACGGTTTCGGCTCCAGCCCGGAGCTGGGCACCTCGAAGAAGATCGGCCGCTACCTGGCGCTGGTCAACTACAACACCAACCCGATCACCTCGGCCATGTTCATCACGGCCACCGCGCCGAATCCGCTGATCGTGGACCTGATCGCCAAGGCCACCAACTCCGCCATCAAGATCACCTGGGGTCAGTGGGCGCTCGCCGCACTGCTGCCGGGGCTGTGCATGCTGCTGCTGATGCCCCTGGTGCTCTACGTTTTGTTCCCGCCGGAGATCAAGGACACCCCCAACGCCCGGGGAATGGCGCAGGCCGAACTGGCCCGGCTGGGACCGATGAAGTCATCGGAACTGGTGACCCTGGGCGTGCTGGCGCTGATGTTGCTGATGTGGGCCGGCGTGCCGGCCATGCTGTTCGGCCCCGGGATGGACCTCAACGCCACCACCACGGCCATGATCGGCCTGTCGCTGTTGCTGCTGACGGGCGTGCTGGAGTGGGAAGACATCCTCAAGGCCAAGAGCGCGTGGGACACCCTGATCTGGTTCGCAGCGCTGGTGATGATGGCCACGTTTCTGGGCAAGCTGGGGCTGATCACCTGGTTTTCGACGTCCATCCAGAGCGGCATCAGCGTGCTGGGCCTGGGCTGGATGAGCGCCACCGCGATCCTGGTGCTGATCTATTTCTACGCGCACTATTTCTTTGCCAGCACCACCGCGCACATCACGGCCATGTTCGGCGCTTTCTTTGCCGCGGGCGTCGCGCTGGGCGCGCCGCCGATGCTGCTGGCGCTGCTGCTGGCGTTCTCATCCTCGCTGATGATGTCCCTCACCCACTACGGCACCGGCACCGCGCCGATCATCTTTGGCTCCGGCTACACCACGCTGAACGAATGGTGGGCCGCCGGTGCGGTGATGAGCGTGGTCAACCTGCTGGTGCTGGTGCTGGTCGGCGGGGTCTGGTGGAACTTGCTGGGCTACATCTGACGGCACCGGCAGCGCCGCAGGTGACAGCACCGCTGGCGAAGGGCCCGGACAATTCAGCGCATGGTCATTGAAGTCAATTCGGACGAGATTCATACCGCCCCCCTGGCGTCCGCCACGGTGATGGTGCTGCGTGACAGCCCCCAGGGTCCCGAGGTGCTGATGATGCGCCGCCATGGCAACTCCAGTGTGCTTGGCGGCGCCCATGTGTTCCCCGGCGGCAAGCTCGATCCGCAGGACTGCCAGGTGAACGCCAGCCGGCTCGACCAGCCGGCGCAACGCCTTCAACATGCCCTGGGCCAGCCGGGCCTGGATCCGCTTACGGCCGCCGGCCTGCATGTGGCCGCGCTGCGGGAAACCTTCGAGGAATGCGGCCTGCTGCTGGCCCATGCGTCAAATCCCGCAGCCCTGGCGACAGCCCGCGAACAGATCGGCGCCGGCCATGACTTCGTCTCCACGGTGCTCAGGCTGGGCCTGACGCTGGAGACCGCGCGCCTGGCCCCATGGTCACGCTGGATCACGCCGCGTGTGCCCTCGGTGACGCGCAGCCGCTTCGACACCCGCTTTTTTGTGGCCGAGGCGCCATCCGGCCAGACCGCGTGTCACGACGACCATGAGGCCACCGAGACCGTCTGGCTGCATCCTCGCACCGGCCTGCAGCAGTACTGGGACGGCCTGATCGACCTGGCGCCGCCGCAAATCATGAGCCTGAGCCAGTTGGCCCGCTTCGACAGCGTGGCGGATTTGATGGCCTCAGCCCGCAGTCGTCCACCCCCCCTGATCGAACCCGAGCCGTTTGACCAGGACGGCCAGCGCGTCATCTGCTACCCCGGCGACCCGCGCCATACCCTGCGGGAGCCGGCCTGGCCCGGCCCCACGCGCCTGATCTACCGCAACCGCCGGTTTGAGCCCGAAGGCGGGCTGGCGGCGCTGTTGCAAACGCCCTGAAAGACTCCCGAATAAATAGCTGACTATGACCATTTGACGCTGGGTAGCGGCCAAAAACATTCAATAAATCAGTTTTTCAGCCCCTTGGGCAACACCAGGCCGCGCTGGCGCATGACCGCGCGCACCCGGTCCGGATAGTCGCTGATCAGCCCATCGACACCCCAGTCGATCAACCGCTCCATGTCGGGCGGATGGTTCACCGTCCAGGGGATGACCTTGAGACCCAGCGCCTGCGCACCCTTGACCGCGTCCGCGCTGAGGTCCTTGAAGTTGGGCGACCAGACCGGGCAGCCCGATGCCTTGACCATGTGCGCCACCGACGGGTAATTCGACAGCTGCAGGCCGGCCGTCCAGCGGCTGTCCGCCAGGGTGCTGTTGTTTCCGCCTTGCACGCTGAGGCAGACCGTGCGCACGCCGGGTTCCCGTTGCTGGACGAGCATCAAGGTCCGCCAGTCGAAGCTCTGCACCGAGACCCGCTGCGTCATGCCTGAGTCGCGGATCACCGCCAGCAGGGTGTTGACGAAGACCTCCGGCGAAACCGTGGCGTCCGGCTTTCCGGGGTGAATCTTGGTCTCGATGTTGAACTGGACACCGCCGGCTCCGTAGTCGTTCACCAGCCTGAACAGGGACGCCAGGGTCGGGATGCGCTGACCGTCACGCGCTGCCTGCGTCGGGAACTGCTTGCCGTAGGGGCTGTCCGGGTTGCTGCGACCCACATCAAAGGCCTGCAGCTGCGCCAGCGTCAGCGAGCGGATCAGCGGGCCACGCTCCGTGAGCCACTGGCCTTGGGCATCACGGGTGATGGCTTCGAACAGTGCCGGCTCGTGCGAGATTACCGCAACGCCGTCGGCGGTGATGGCGACGTCCAGCTCCAGCGTGGTGACGCCGATCTCCAGCGCCCGCTCGAACGCGGCCAGCGTGTTCTCCGGCGCCAGGCCGCGCGCGCCGCGGTGGCCCTGCAGGTCGAAGGCCCAGCACGCCTGCAGCCCGGCCATCAGGCCCGCCAGCATGCCCAGGCGCAGCCACGGTCGCGACCGGATTTTCACGAAAGGGATGCCGTTGTTCATGCCGCCAGTGTTGCCGAAAGCAGCCCGTTCGGCAAACGACGGGCGTCGCCCCGCCAGGGCACTGTCGCGCGCTTGCCAGCGGCCAGGGTCGCGTTCGGCGACACTTCAGGGTTATTGTCCAAACCCGAAAGAAGCAGTCAATGAACCACCTCAGCGGCATGGACGCCATGTTCCTGCATATCGAATCGCCCGAGATGCCCATGCATATCGGCTCGCTCAACGTGCTCGATCTGCCGCCCGGCTACACGGGCGATTTCTACGAAGACGCCAAGAAGATGATGAGCGAGCGTCTGCATCTGGCGGCCGTGTTCACGCGCAAGCTGGAGTTGATGCCCTTCGATCTGTCCGACCCGGTCTGGGTGGAGGACGAGGACATCGACATCGACTACCACATGCGCCACATCACCCTGCCCAAGCCAGGCACGAACCGGCAGCTTCAGCAGTATGTGGCGCGCCTGCACTCCTCCCTGCTCGACCGCAGCCGTCCGCTCTGGGAGGTGTTCATCATCGACGGCCTCAAGAATGGCCAGGTGGGGTTGTACACCAAGGTGCATCACGCTGGCATCGACGGGCAGGCCGGCGTGGCGGTGGCCAAGGCCATATTTGACCTGGCACCGACCGGCCGCGTCATAAAGCCGCCGCGCGCCCGGCCCCGCCACAACCGCTACCAGCTGGGCATTGCCGAACTGGCCGGTGCCGCTGCACGCAATGCCGTGCAGCAGTACGCGAAATTGATCAGGATGGCGCCCTCCATGCTGCGCGCGGCGCGGGATGTAGTGGTGCCCGAAAAAGACGAGCACGGCAAGCGCCACTGGAGCCTGCCCAGCGTCAAGCTGTTCGCGCCCCGGACGATGCTCAACGTGGCCATCACCAACCAGCGCTCCTTTGCCGGACGCACCATTTCGCTGGCCGAGACCAAGTTCATCGCCAAAGCCTTCGGCGTCTCGCTCAACGACGTGGTGATGGGCACGACGGCGGGCGCGCTGCGCCGCTACCTGCGCGAGTACGACGACCTGCCCGAAGAACCACTGGTAGCCGCCGTCCCGGTAAGCCTGCGCGCCTCGGGGGACGAATCAGCCAATAACCAGGTCAGCGTGCTGCGCATGACGCTGGGCACCGACGTGGCCGATCCGGTGGAGCGGCTGAAGGTCATCCACGCCTCGTCCGATGCCGGCAAGGCGATGATGAGCCGCGTCAAGACGGTGATCCCGAGCGACTTTCCGATGCTGGGCTCGCCCTGGCTGGTCTCGGGTATCGCCTCCCTGATCGGACGCACGCGCCTGGCCAACGTGGTACCGCCTTTCGCCAACCTGTTCATCTCCAACGTGGCTGGCATTCCGGTGCCGCTGTACTACGCTGGCGCCAGCGTGGCCTGCTACTACCCGGTGTCCATCCCGGCGCACAGCATGGCGCTGAACGTCACGGTGCAGAGCTACAACGGCCGGCTGGACTACGGCCTGATCGCCTGCCGCCGCGCGCTGCCCGACGTCAACGACCTCGGCGACTACCTGCTGGCCGAGCACCAGACGCTGCTGGCGCGCGCGCAGGCGCACGAAAAGGAAAATCAGAACGTCAAGGTGCCGGCCCCCGCGATGCTCGAATCATCGCCACCAGCGGCTTCGGTCACGCGCGCCCGCGGCAAGACCGAACGCAAGCTCAAGCTGGTGGCCGAAACCACAACCCCTGGCAAAACCACGACCGCACCGCGCAAACGCGCCGCCAGCCGCACGCGACGCGCAAGCTAGCCGCTCAGGCCTGCGCGCTGTCCTGGCGCGGCGGGCCCAGCGCGTCGAACGGCCAGCCGCGGCCGGTCCGCGGCTTCTTCGGCAGCGCAGGCAAAGGGTCTCCAGTGCCATACAGCAGGCGCTGCACACCCCTGGGTTCAAACGGTTTCCAGGCGCCTTCGGGCTGGGCCAGCCGCTCGGCAATCAGGTACAGCGCATTCGGGCTGCTGAACATGCCGATGTGGCTGCCGCCGCGCAGGTTGATGCTTTCGCCGTCGGGTCGCCCCTCCTCGATCGAGCAGGGCCAGGCCACCACGCCGTCGAGCTTGCTGAAGATCGAGGTGGTGGGCACCGGCGGCTTGATGCGCATCTCCAGGTGGCGGTTGAAATCCAGGTCCTCGAACCGGTCGCCCGACAGCCACTCGTACAGGTGCGTGCCGGTGGAGGCCAGCGGATGCCCGGTGAAGGGCGAGCCCAGCGTGATGACCTGGCGCACCATGGCCGGATCATGGCGCGCGATCTCGCGGGCAAACACCCCGCCCAGGCTCTGCCCGATCAGGCTGACCTTCTGTCCATGATCGTCGAAGACTGCGTTCATGCGCCGGTGCATCAGCGCCAGATCCTCGTCCTTGAGCCCCTTGTTGCGCCCGAGACCCCAGGGATAAGTGACGTAGCCCAGGCCATCCAGGAAGCGCCGAAGCAGGATCGTCGAGACATCGGAGGCGCCCAGACCGGGAATCACCAGGACCGGATGGCCGTCGCCCCGGGGCGCAATCTGTTGCAGCGCCTTGAAGCTGTAAACCCCGGCCCAGAACTCCCAGAACGCGCGTTGCTCGAAGGCCAGCAACCACACCGACGGCGGGGCGATGTCGGGAAACTGGGTCATCGAGGCTTTGAGCTTCTTCATGCGCGACATCGAGGAACTCCTGGAAAAGGTTTGCCGCGCCATTTTGCGGCATTCGGGGCCTCGCGGCGCCGCCCGCAGACACCCTACACTTGCCGACAGTTCCCGAAATTCTCCACAACGCTTTCTGCCATGCAAAAAGAAACACCTGCCGACCTGGTCCGGATCACCCTGGGCGTGCTCTTTCTGGGCGCGCTGATCATTTCCTCGTTCTGGATCCTGCGCCCCTTCATCGCAGCCACCATCTGGGCGACCATGCTCGTGGTGTCGACCTGGCCGGTCATGACGTGGTTCGAGGCACGGTTGTGGCGCAGCCGAAGTCTGGCCGTGCTGGTGATGACGCTGCTGCTGCTGCTGCTCGTTGTCGTCCCGCTCATGTTGGCAATTGGCACCATCGTCAGCCATTCGGAGCAGATCGTGACGCAGGCCAAAACACTGGCCTCGTCACCGATCCCGCATCCGCCGGAATGGGTGGCGAACCTGCCTTTCGTCGGCGAGAAGATCGTGACGGTCTGGGAAGAGGCCATCGCCGCCGGCGCGCCGGGCCTGGTCACCCAGCTCACGCCCTATGCGGACAACATCGCCAAATGGCTCGTTTCGCAGGCCGGCAGTGTCGGATTCCTGTTCCTGCAGTTTTTGCTGACCATTGTGATCTCGGCGCTGATGTATGCCGGCGGCGAATCGGCGGCACTGGCGGTACACCGTTTCGGGCGCCGGCTCGCGGGCGTGCATGGCGAAAATGCCGTGACCCTGGGGGGGCAGGCGATCCGCGGTGTCGCGCTGGGCGTGGGCGTGACGGCCGTGGTGCAGGCTGGGCTGGGAGGTATCGGCCTGGCGATTGCCGGCATCCCGTTCGCGAGCCTGCTGACAGCCGTGATGCTGATGCTGTGCATCGCCCAGGTGGGACCTGCACTGGTCATGTTTCCGGCGGTTGCCTGGTTGTACTGGACCGGCGAGAACGGCTGGGGAACTTTCCTGCTGGTCTGGGCCACCGTAGTGTCCACCATGGACAACTTCCTGCGCCCGGCGCTGATCAAGCGCGGTGCCGATCTGCCCATCCTGCTGATTTTCGCGGGCGTGATCGGTGGCCTGTTCGCCTTTGGGCTGGTTGGCATCTTTGTGGGTCCGGTGGTGCTGGCGGTGGCCTACACGCTGCTGGGCTCCTGGGTTGGCGACGGGACTTCACCGGCGCCAGTCCCGGACAAACCCGCCTGAGGGCAGCCCTGTCGCTTCCTGGGATTCAAGCCGGCTTGACCATTCGGGAGGGCTTCACGGCCTGAATTGAAAATGAGAAGGTTTCCTCGTCATCCGCCAGGTGGGTTGCGATGAAATCCGCCTGATACAGATAGCGAAAATCCGACATCGGCGTCACACCGACCTGCCGGATGTACTCCATCTGGTCCAGAAAGACAAAACTCTCGGGTTGAACGATCCGCTTGTGCGAGGGATCACCCCAGGCCCAGACCGATTTTCGCGAAGGGCAAGTCCCCACCAGCTGCCCCCCGGGTTTGAGGATGCGCCAGATCTCGGCAAACTGCGCGAAGAAGAAAACATGGTCTCCTTGTTGACCCGTGTGTTCCAGAACTTCGTAGGCATGGATTTCATCAAACGCATTGTCAGAAAATGGCAGTGGCAGGTGCTCAAGGTTCCAGACGACGTCTGGCCTGTGATCACTGTTTATATCCAGCGTCACCAGATTCGTCCACGCGTTTCTACCGTTCAGGACGATTTTCTTGGCGCGGCTTGAGCCTGCCCCTATCAGTAGCTCCTGGTAATCCTGCATCGGTTTGCCCCTTGCATCAATTCGAATCGTCAAATCAGCTTCAATTTTTCAAGGCTGAAATCTCTGTTTTTCAAGGTTTGCTGATAAATATTGTCAGGGAGAATATCGCTGACTTTTATCAGCTTGTCACATAACTCTATGGATTGGAGGTGTTTTCCAACCCAATAGGCACTGATAGACAATTCAAAGGTCATCAGATAATCATAGACTTCGCTGGAAACGAACAAAACATCCTCCGTCCTGGGAATGGATACCGCATGATTCAGATAGACATACGCCTGGAAAAATTCGCCCGCCTCGTTGCAAATTTTCCCGAGTTCATAAAGTGACTCGGCCCTGGAAGGTCGATACTCAAACGCCTCAAGATAGAATTTTTTCGCACTCTCAGAATTACCCAGCCGTTGATACGCTCTGGCAATTTCATATTTTGAGTTCCAGACCTCCTCCACCCAACCTCCGGCCTCGATTCGCTTGCGATACCACTCAATCGCCAAGGCATGACGACCCGCATCCCGGTAGCTCTGGGCAAGGTAAAAATAATAGCGGGTTCTTAGATCAGAATCCTTCTCGTTCAGCAGGGCTTGCTCCAGTACGGCGGCATCGTTCAGGTATTTTGTAACCGGATCAACGAGGTTTCTGGCTCCCAATCGCCTGGAATCGACGTGGTAGTTCCCCTCGACCCGGCCCATGCTGGCATCACTCCTTGACAGACAAACCGGGAACTCGTGGAGCACACCTTTATACATCCATTTTTCTGTGCCTTTGAATATCTGATTGCGCCAGTACGTAAAATCACGGCCATAACGTATGGCATATGAATCCAAATCGAGTTGAGTCAAATCAAATTCGCCAACCAGTACATCATCCGCATCGATCACCCATAGATAGTCTGCCTTGCCCATGGCCAACTCAAAGACACGACTGCGATTAAATCCAAAATCAATCCATTTTTCCGAATGCATTTCCCCCTTGATACCTTCACCAGCAAAGAACTCCTGTACCAAGTCAATAGTATTGTCTGAGGAGCCGGTATCACAAATGACCCAGTAGTCTATATATTTTTTAACACTGCTCAGTGTTTCCAGAATAATATGGGATTCATTCTTTACAATCATGCAAAGACAGATTGTTGTTTTCATGGCATCAGGCTCAAGTTGCCCGCCCTGCGTTGTTGATCCATTCATGATCGAATGAAAACTGCACCATCGCGCTGGATCGCCTCATGTTGGGAGGAAGCGTTATCGCTTTGTGAGCTCGGGGCCGGCTTGGGGGAGCAAAGACTCCGCCGATCCCTTTCCCAGTGCCGCAAGCCGGGCGCGTTCTTCCACGTCATAGGCAGCGAAGACCTGACCCAGGGGCCGGGTCTCCGGCAAGATATACACAACGCCAAAGGTGCCCGTGAACACGCGGCTCACGACGTTCTTGAAGAAATCCGGCGGCACGTTGATGCAGCCAAAAGAAATCCGGTTATCAAGCGGCGTCGGCGTTGCCAGCCGCCCGGCCCGATTTTCCTTGGGGTTGCTGGTAATCACTGGATGCAGGGACAGGGCTCCGTCGTAGTCGACCCAGAGAATGTGGCCCCCACGGATATTGCGGTCCAGCGACGCCACAAAGCGTCCTGCAGGCGTCGTGCGCTCATCGGGCCGTATGCTGGACAACTTGCGTTCACCGATGCCCGGCACCGCATCGTCGCCGATCGCCAGGCCCAGCAACGCCGGTGCTGCGGCCAGAAGCTTTCCATCGGCCTGAAGCGCGTACACCTTTGCGCCGGTTTTGTCGACGATGATGAAGGGCAGCCCCTGGTTGTCACCGGAATCCACCACCCAGTTCGCCAGGTAGCGGGCATCGGTTGAGGCCTGCTCCTGTGCAAAATCAGCGCGTCGGGTGAGCTTCGACTCCGCTGTTGCCCGCACTGCGGGCGACCCGGACGAAGCCTCAGGATGCGCGGCGTTTTCCACGGCAAATGCCGGATGCCCGGCGACACTGCCAACCAGGATCACTGGCGCAAGCGCCCTGAACAGGAAGGCGCTGAAAGCGCACCCCCCCACCCTGGGTGTGCAGCCATTCATCCTCGCGAACTGCAACGACGCCACCTTGTCCAGATTGCTCATGGCTCAGCCTTCAAAGGTTCGAGACTATCAGACCCGTCCGCTCCTTCTGGCGGTTGAGCATTGACCCGCTTCAATTGCGGTCTTGTTTGAGCGGTCGGACCGGCGCCACATAGGCCGGGGCAGCGGGTGGAACAAACACCGGCGCAGGCACGACCACCACGGGCGGTGGTGCGACTGGCGGCGCGGGCGGCACAACCGTTTGCAATTGCGGTGGCAGCGGCCCGACCACCACGACCATCGGTGGCCAGGGCACCGGCGTCACGAGCGGGACCACGTCAGGCGGCGCCTTGGGAGGAAACACGGGCGGCGGGAATGCCGGAGGTAGCACCACGACCCCCGGCCCGGTGGCACCGGTGGGCCCCGCAGGGCCTGTCGTACCTGTGGCGCCGGTTGCACCGGCTGGACCCGTGGCACCTGTGGCACCGGTTTCACCGATACCTGTTGCTCCCGTAGCGCCGGTAGCTCCTGTAGCGCCAGTTGTCCCGGTTGCGCCCGTTGCGCCGACTGAACCTGTGGCACCCGTTGCCCCAGCCGTTCCGGTGGCCCCGGTGGCGCCGGTAGCACCCGTCGCGCCCGAGGCGCCCGTCTCACCAATACCTGTCGCTCCCGTAGCGCCGGTAGCTCCTGTAGCGCCAGTCGTCCCAGTTGCGCCCGTTGCACCGACTGAACCTGTGGCACCCGTTGCGCCCGTCGTTCCAGTGGCCCCTGTGGTTCCATCAGCCCCTGTGGCGCCGGTAGCACCCGTCGTGCCCGTGGCACCAGTCTCGCCGATACCTGTCGCTCCCGTCGCACCAGTGGCGCCCGTCGCGCCCGCCGCC
>JAABRA010000110.1 GCA_011391155.1 Burkholderiales bacterium | reverse complement strand
TCCCACCACCAGCGGCCGGCGCGGAAATCCTCGCCCAGGCTGATGGCGCGGGTGCAGGGCGCGCAGCCAATGCTTGGGAAATGGTGGTCGTGCAGCGGGTTGTAGGCGACCTGGTGCAGCGCGATGTAGTGCCACACGTCGCCCCAGGTCCAGTTGGCCAGCGGGTTGAACTTGAGCAGGCCCTTGGGGGCAAGCTCGGTGCTGTCGATGAGCGGCACCTCGGCGCGGGCGCCGGACTGCTCGCGGCGCAGGCCGGTGAGCCAGGCCTTCTGGCCCGCCAGGGCGCGGCCCAGCGGCTCCATCTTGCGGATGCCACAGCAGGCCTTGCGCAGATCGATGCTCTGGTACATCGCCTCCGGGCCTTCGCGCTTGACGAACTGGATCACCGACGTCTGCACCGGGCGATAGATCGTCAGCGGTGCGTGCGGGTGGGCCGCCTGCTGGGTCTGGAGCTGTTCCAGCAGGGCGAGCGTCTCGGCGTGGAGCGCGCCGGTCTCCAGCACGAAGACGGAGATCGGCAGCGCATGGGCGTTGATCAGGTGGGTGATCACCATGTCTTCCGCGCCCAGGCTGCTGGCCTGCGTGGCGGGTGCGCGCTGGGCCGCGTCGCGCAGCAGGTCGAGTGTCTCGGCCAGCTTGGCGTCAAAGGTGGCCGAGGCGCGGGCATGGATGTCGATCGCCGTGGCAGCCGTAACGGATGCTGGCAGTGGGCGGGCGGAGGAGGTGGTCATGGAGTGGTCCTGGTAAAAATGGGGTTGCGGATTGACGGCATCGCCCTGGTAGAAGGCGCTGAAGCGTTCGAACTGGCGTTGCGCGGCGCTGGCGTCCACGCCTTCGCGCAGCACGGCGGCGTTGAAGCCGCTGCGCTGCATCTGCACCAGCTGGTCGATCAGCACGTCGCCAGTGGCGCGGATTTCGCCCAGAAAACCCAGGCGCCGGCGCAGCAGGAAAGCCTGGCTGTAGGCCCGGCCGTCGGTGAATTTGGGGAAATGCAGGTCGATGCGGGCAACACCCGCAAGATCGAAGGCCCGCGGATCGACGGTATTCGGAATTTCAAGGGTTTTTTGACCTTCTCCCAGCGTGGAATGGTCATTGTGAGCTATGATTTTCATACTATTTCCAGGGTCCGCCGGGAGCTCAGGCGGTGGTTTCTTCGGGGTGGCGCGCGGCATGGGCGGCCGCCTTGAAGGCGTCGGGGCCGACGCGGCGCAGCGTGGCGATGAAGGTCTCGGTGCCCTGGCGCAGCGCGCGGTAGGTGTCCAGCAGGGCCTCGATCACGTCCGGCACTTCGGCCGCCGAAAACGACGGGCCGACCACCTTGCCGGCCCCCGGTGCGCCCGACAGTGCGGAGCCGTCCGAGCCACCGAGCGTGACCTGGTACCACTCCTTGCCATCCTTGTCCACGCCCAGAATGCCGATGTGGCCGCTGTGGTGGTGTCCGCAGGAGTTGATGCAGCCGCTGATGTGCAGGTCGATCTCGCCCAGGTCGTGCAGTTCGTCGAGGTCCTGGTAGCGCTCCATGATCACCGCGGCCAGGGGAATCGAGCGGGCGTTGGCCAGCGCGCAGAAATCGCCGCCGGGGCAGGCGATCATGTCGGTCAGCAGGCGGACGTTGGAGCGGGCAAAACCGGCCTGGTGCGCGGCGCGCCAGAGCTCGGGCAGCTGGTCGCAGCGCACCCAGGGCAACAGCAGGTTCTGGTCGTGCGTCACGCGCAGTTCCCCGGCGCTGAAGGTGTCGGCCAGATCGGCGGCAATGTCGAGCTGCTCGGCCGTGGCGTCGCCCGGGGCCTGGCCCAGGCGCTTGAACGACAGCGTGACGGCGCGCAGGTCGGGGTTCTGGTGCGGGGCGACGTTCTGCTTCAGCCAGCGGCTGAATTCGACGTCGTTCTCGGCGGCGGCGCGCAGGATTTGCGAGACCTTCACGTCCGCTGTTTTCCCGCTGCGGTGCAGCGTGGGCGGCACGAAGGAGGCGCGTACCCGGTCGAGCTCGGCCTGGGAAATGGTGTGCGGCGCGCCGTCATGGTCAATGATCTGCCGGTATTCGGCCTCGACCTCGTCGATGTAGCGCTGGCCTTCGGCCTTCACCAGAATCTTGATGCGCGCCTTGTACAGGTTGTCGCGCCGGCCCCAGCGGTTGTAGACGCGCACCACGGCTTCGAGGTAATTCATGATCTGGTTCCACGGCAGGAACTCGCGGATCACGCTGGCAATGACGGGTGTGCGGCCCATGCCGCCGCCGACCAGCACCTTGAAGCCCAGTTCGCCCTCGCCGACGCCGTGCGTGGCCTCGCCTTCACTGCGGATCAGGTGCAGTCCCACGTCGTGCCAGGCGGTGGCGGCGCGGTCTTCGCGGGCGCCGGAAATCGCGATCTTGAACTTGCGCGGCAGGAAGGCGAACTCCGGATGCAGCGTGCTCCACTGGCGCAGGATTTCCGCGAAGGGGCGCGGGTCGGCGATCTCATCGACGGCGATGCCGGCACGCTCGTCGCTGGTGATGTTGCGGATGCAGTTGCCGCTGGTCTGGATGCCGTGCAGGTGCACGCTGGCCAGCAGATCCATCACGTCGGCGGACTTGTCCAGCGGAATCCAGTTGAACTGCACGTTCTGGCGCGTCGAGAAGTGCCCGTAGCCGGACTTCAGGCGCGGCGCCGGGAAGTCGCTGATGCGGTCCTGCGTGGCTTGCGCCTCGGCCAGCAAGGCGGCGTCGGGCCGGTCGTATTCGCGGGCGATTCTCGCCAGCACGCGCACCTGCGCGCTGGACAGTTCGCCATAGGGCACAGCCACGCGCAGCATCGGCGCGTAACGCTGCACGTACCAGCCGTTTTGCAGGCGCAGCGGACGGAACTGATCCTCGCTGAGCTGGCCGGCCTGCCAGCGCTCGAGCTGGTCGCGGTGCTGGGCCGCGCGAAGCTTGACGAATTGGGTGTCGAAGTCGGTGTAGTGGTACATGGGGGTCGGCAGGTTTGGAAAATCAGATCAGGACCAGCTTGGTGCCGGCGTAGGCGAGCAGCAGCGAGAGCACGGAGCGGATCAGCCGCTCAGGGGTTCTGGACATCAGGTGCGAGCCGACCCAGATGCCGGGCAGCGACCCGGCCAGCAGCTTGGCCAGCAAGGGCCAGTCCACCGAGCCCAGCGAGGCGTGGCCCAGGCCGGCCACCAAGGTCAGCGGGACGGCGTAGGCAATGTCCGCGCCGACAATGCGCGGCAGCGGCAATAGCGGGTAGAGGATCAGCAGCACGGTCACGCCAATGGCGCCCGCGCCCACCGAGGTCAGCGTGACCAGGGCGCCGATGATGGCGCCGAACAGCAGCGGCAGCGCCCAGTGGCGCGCTCGCGTGGCTTGCGCGAGCTGGTTGTCGGCCAGCGACCGGGGCGCCTGTTTGCCGCGGATCGCCTTGAACAGGGTGGCAGCGGCCGTCAGCAGCAGCGCCACGCCCAGCGTCGTGGTCATCACGCGCTGAACCGCGGGTTCGGCCGGGCCGACGGTGTGCAGCACATACAAGGTCAGCAGCGCGGCGGGGATGCTGCCCGCGCACAGGTGCGTCACGACCCGCCAGGGCACCAGCCGTTGTCGCGCCAGGCTCACGGTGCCGCCCATCTTGGTGAACGCGGCAAACAGCAGGTCGGTGCCGACCGCCAGGTAGGGCTTGACGCCGAAAACAAAGATCAGGATCGGCGTCATCAGCGAGCCGCCGCCCACGCCGGTCAATCCGACGATGAGTCCCACGAAGAAGCCGGCAACAATGAATGCGATGTCATGCATGGCGGCAACTTTACGGGCGCTTTATGCAATAACAAACGACTTTTTAGTTGTTCATATATTCTTTTGGAGCATAAGAACGACTGACCAGGGGTTGCGTCAGCGCGTTTGTCAACGGCTGCGTGCATCCTGCGTTGTCACATTGGCGACATTTTTTGAACCAGTGCTGCTACATTACGCAGCTTTTGGAGGTGACATGAAGCAAGTCTTCGTTGGGAGTCTGGTCCTCGCGGCTTCGGTGGCGTTCGCGCAGGGCGCGCCCATCAGGATCGGTGAAATCAACAGCTATTCGGCCATTCCCCAGTTCACCCAACCCTACAAGCAGGGCTGGCAACTGGCGGTGGAAGAGGTCAATGCCGCGGGTGGGTTGCTGGGCCGCAAGGTCGAGGTGCTGCAGCGCGACGACGCCGGCAAGCCGGAAGAAGCCCTGCGCCATGCGATGGAGCTCACTTCCAAGGAAAAAGTCGATGTGCTGGCCGGCGGCTTCCTGAGCAACGTGGGCCTGGCGCTGGCCGACCATGCTGCGAAAAACAAGCGGGTGTTCATCGCCAGCGAACCCCTGACCGACGCCATCGTCTGGGACAAGGGTAACCGCTACACCTTCCGGCTGCGCCCCAGCACCTGGATGCAGGCGTCCATGCTGGTCGAAGAGGCCGCCAAGATGCCCGCCAAGCGCTGGGCGACGATTGCACCCAACTACGAATACGGCCAGAGCGCGGTGGCCAGCTTCAAGGAACTGCTGAAGGCCCAACGTCCGGATGTGGAGTTTGTCGGCGAGCAGTGGCCTGCGCAAGGCAAACTGGAGGCGGGCAGCACGCTCAGCGCCATCATGAACAGCAAGCCCGACGCGATCTTCAACGTCACTTTCGCCGCCGACCTGGCGCGCCTGGTGCGCGAAGGCAACCAGCGTGGCGTATTCCCCAAGGTGCCGGTGGTGTCGATGCTCTCGGGCGAACCCGAGTACCTGGATGTGCTGAAGGACGAGACACCGAAGGGCTGGATCGTCACCGGCTACCCCTGGGACCAGATCGACAGCAAGGAACACGCGTCCTTCGCCGCCAATTACTACAAGCGGTTCAACGAGAACCCGAAGGTGGGCTCGGTCGTGGGCTATGCCACGATGCAGGCGATCTTCGAGGCGATCCGCAAGGCCAAAGGCACCGACAACGAGAAGCTCGTGGCGGCCCTGCGCGGCCTGAAGTTCAGTACGCCCTTTGGTCCGGCCGAGTTCCGCGCCATCGACCAGCAGTCCACCATGGGCGCCTATGTCGGAAAGCTCGAGGTGCGTGGCGGCAAGGGCACCATGGTGCAGTGGCGCTACGCCGACGGCAAGACCTATCAGCCCAGCGACGCGTATGTGAAAGCACGCCGGCCGGCCGAGGCGATGAAGTAAGCGCGTTGACGCCCGATAGCGCAGCCCTCGATGCGGGGCTCCTGTCGTGTCAAGCAGTTAGAATCATGTCCCGCAAGTTTTTTGAAATGTCGCGTCAAAAGTGAGCACTGCGAGCAGATTATGAAGACCCGCACGATGCCGGGCAGGCTGTCCAGCTACCAGGGTCGCTAGTCCGCGCGCCCTGGGCGCACAAATTTTTCAATTCAAGGGTCTAGCGCGGCATTCACCGCGCTTTCTTTTTGCCACTCCTCCCTGGCCCCACACACCATGATCCAGATTACGCTTCCCGATGGTTCCCAACGCGCATTTCCCCAGCCGGTGACGGTGGCAGAGGTCGCCGCTTCCATCGGCGCAGGCCTTGCCAAGGCCGCCCTGGCGGGCAAGGTGCATGGCAAGGTGGTGGATACCAGTTTCCTGATCGAAGACAGCAGCCCGGTGTCCATCATCACGGCCAAAGATGCGGATGGGCTGGAAGTCATCCGGCATTCCACAGCGCACTTGCTGGCCTACGCAGTCAAAGAATTGTTTCCGGATGCCCAGGTCACGATCGGCCCGGTGATCGAGAATGGATTTTTCTACGATTTTTCCTACAAACGCCCGTTCACGCCCGAGGACTTGGTAGCGATTGAAAAGCGCATGGGCGAACTCGCCACCAAGGATGAGCCCGTGGTGCGCCGCGTGCTGCCGCGCGACGAAGCCGTGGCCTATTTCAAGGGGCTGGGCGAGCATTACAAGGCTGAGATCATTGCCAGCATTCCGGGCAATGAAGAGGTCAGCCTGTACCGCGAAGGCAGTTTCGAGGACCTGTGTCGCGGGCCGCACGTGCCCAGCACCGGCAAGCTCAGGCACTTCAAGCTCATGAAGGTGGCTGGCGCCTACTGGCGTGGCGATCACCGCAACGAGATGCTGCAACGCATCTATGGCACGGCCTGGGCCACGAAAGATGAACTGCAACAGCACCTGACGATGCTGGAGGAGGCCGAGAAGCGGGACCACCGGAAACTGGGCCGTGAACTGGACCTGTTCCACATCGACGATCACGCGCCGGGCCTGGTGTTCTGGCATCCCAAGGGGTGGACGGTCTGGCAAGGTGTCGAGCAGTACATGCGCCGGGTTTACCACGACAACGGCTACCAGGAGGTCAAGGGCCCGCAGTTGCTGGACAAGAGCCTGTGGGAGAAGACTGGCCATTGGGACAAATACCGCGAGAACATGTTCACCACCGAGAGCGAAAAGCGCGAGTACGCTCTCAAGCCGATGAACTGCCCGGGTCACATCCTGATCTTCAAGCAGGGGATCAAGAGCTACCGCGACCTGCCGCTGCGCTACGGTGAGTTCGGCCAGTGTCATCGCAACGAACCCACGGGTGGCCTGCACGGCATCATGCGCGTTCGCGGCTTCACCCAGGACGACGGTCATATCTTCTGCACGGAAGAACAGATTCTTCCGGAATGCCGGGCCTACACCACGTTGCTGCAGAAGGTTTATGCCGATTTCGGCTTCCACAACATCATTTACAAGGTCGCAACCCGTCCCGAGCAGCGAATTGGTTCCGACGAAAGCTGGGACAAGGCCGAAAAGGCCTTGATCGAAAGCCTGCAGGCGTCTGGCTGTGCCTTCGAGTTGTCGCCCGGCGAAGGGGCTTTTTATGGCCCCAAGATCGAGTACACGCTGAAAGACGCGATCGGGCGGCAGTGGCAATGCGGAACCATACAGGTTGATTTTTCCATGCCCGAGCGGCTGGACGCAGAGTATGTGGGTGAAGATGGCGCCCGTCACCGGCCGGTGATGCTGCACCGCGCCATCGTCGGCAGCCTGGAGCGTTTTATTGGGATTCTCATCGAGGAGCATGCAGGGGCGTTGCCAACCTGGCTGGCACCGGTGCAGGTGGGTGTGCTCAACATCACCGATTCGCAGGCCGACTACTGTCGCGAAATTGCCAAAACGCTGGAAAATCAAGGGCTTAGGGTGGCGGTTGACCTGCGTAACGAAAAAATTACGTATAAAATACGGGAGCACTCGTTGCAAAAGCTTCCCTTTATCCTTGTGGTAGGTGACAAGGAAAAGGCAGCCGGCGCCGTCGCAGTGCGCGCCCGGGGAAATAAAGACCTCGGCGTGATGTCCCTGGATGCGTTTCTGAAACTCATCGCCTCGGACATTGCTTCTAAAGTTTGATTTTTAATCAAAAAATGCTTTAGCCAGCGTGAACTGGTCGGTCTTAGCTACAGTATTTGTAGCAAATTATTAAAGGATTTGAGTCATCGCTACTGAATTTCGTGATCGTCGTCACCGCGAAGAGCGCAAACATCGCCTGAACCGTGAAATCATGGCCCCGGAAGTCCGTCTTTCCGGCCCCGAAAACGAGCCACTGGGTGTGGTGAGTTTGATGGAGGCCCTTCGCATGGCGGGCGAGCTGGATGTTGATCTGGTTGAGATTTCTGCCACGGCGAATCCACCCGTCTGTCGCCTGATGGACTACGGAAAGTTCAAGTACCAGGAGCAAAAGCGCGCGGCAGAGGCCAAGGCCAAGCAGACGGTGATTGAGATCAAGGAGGTCAAGTTTCGACCGGGTACCGATGACGGCGACTACAACATCAAGATGCGCAATATCAAGCGCTTTCTTGCTGACGGGGACAAATGCAAGATCACGCTGCGCTTTCGCGGGCGTGAAATCACGCACCAGGAAATCGGCATGGCCTTGCTCAACCGCATTCGTGATGAGCTGGCGGATTTGATCGTGGTGGAGCAGTATCCGAAGCTCGAAGGTCGGCAGATGATCATGATGATCGCGCCAGGCAAGCGCAAGGTGGCGGCCAAGCCCGCTGCTGAAACAGCGCCTTCAGCACAGGTTTGAATTTTCGGGGCGGTCGCAGGGCCGCCTTGAGGGAGCGTCAGGTTTTACGGCCTGGCGTGAAAGTCGGGAATTTCTAATTTCCCGGCAAAAGCAGGGAGGGCAACCTCTGTGCACAAGTGGCTCGGGGCCATCAAGGCTGCAAACAGTTTGCGGACGCCTCACGAGCACAGAAAAACAGGAGCATTCACATGCCCAAAATGAAGACCAAGAGCAGCGCCAAAAAGCGCTTTCGTGTTCGTCCGGGTGGCACCGTCAAGCGCGGGCAAGCCTTCAAGCGTCACATTCTGACCAAGAAGACCACCAAAAATAAACGCCATTTGCGCGGTGCCGTCACGGTGCATGAAACCAACATGGTTTCCATGGCCCAGATGTTGCCCGGTCGCGGCATTTAATTAACGACGAACAAGGAGTAATCACATGCCTCGCGTCAAACGTGGTGTAACGGCTCGCGCCCGCCACAAAAAAGTTCTTGCCCTTGCAAAAGGTTTCCGCGGCCGCCGCGGCAATGTCTTCCGCATCGCCAAAGAAGCGGTAATGAAGGCGGGGCAGTATGCCTACCGCGACCGCCGTACCAAAAAGCGTGTTTTCCGCCAGTTGTGGATCGCCCGTATCAATGCGGCGGCCCGTCAGTGCGGCATGACCTACAGCCAGTTTGCCAATGGCCTGAAGAAAGCCAACATTGAGATCGACCGGAAGGTGCTCTCCGATATTGCCGTGCACGACATGGCTGCTTTTGCCGGTATCGTGGAGCAAGTCAAGGCCAAGCTGGCGGCCTGATTTTCGCGCCCAGGAAGACGGGGTCAGAACCTGGCTACCACTTGCAGCACCTTGGTGCGGCATCGCGGTAGTGGGGTCTGGCCCCAATTTTTTGGGCTGGTGCTTGTGAAGGCCCCGGCCTTTTTTTCTTGACAAAGAACGATATGAACGAGTTGGACGCACTGGTTGACAGCGCCCGCGAAAGCTTCGAGCTGGCGCTGACGCCGGCGGATCTGGAAAACACCAAGGCCCGATTTCTGGGGAAGTCCGGTCGCCTGACCGAACTGATGAAAGGCATGGCCGCGCTCAGCATTGACGAGAAGAAGACGCTTGGCGCGGCAATCAATCGGGCCAAGCAGGCGATCGAGGCGGCGCTCAATGCCCGGCGCCAGGCCTTGTCCGATGCCGAGTTGCAGGCTCAACTGAAGGCCGAGGCGCTCGACGTGACCCTGCCGGGCCGGCAGCGTGGACTAGGAGGTCTACACCCGGTTTCCCTGACTCTCGAACGCATCGAGCTGATTTTTGCTTCGATGGGCTTTGAGGTGGCGCAGGGGCCCGAGATAGAAACCGACTGGTTCAACTTTACGGCCTTGAACACCCCCGAAGACCATCCGGCGCGCTCCATGCATGACACCTTCTACGTGGAAGGGGGCACCGCCGCGGCGCCCAACCTGTTGCGCACGCACACCAGTCCCATGCAGATCCGTCACGCTGTGCAGCATGTGAAGCGCCATCGTGCCGCGCTGGACGCCGGGCAGGGCATGCCTGAGATTCGGGTCATCGCGCCCGGTCGCACGTATCGTGTGGATAGCGATGCCACGCACTCGCCGATGTTCCACCAGTGCGAAGGCCTCTGGATTGGCGAAAATGTCAGCTTCAAGGATCTGAAGGTGGTGTTTACCGATTTCTGCCGGAGCTTTTTTGAGTCCGCCGACCTGGTACTCCGTTTCCGTCCCAGTTTCTTCCCGTTCACTGAGCCCAGCGCCGAAATCGACATCCAGTTTCAGACCGGCCCCCTCGCCGGCCGCTGGCTTGAGGTGGCTGGTTCCGGCCAGGTGCATCCGAATGTGGTTCGCAATATGGGCCTCGATCCGGAGCAGTTCATCGGATTTGCCTTTGGCATGGGACCGGACCGCCTGACGATGCTGCGTTACGGTGTCAACGATCTGCGACTTTTCTTTGACGGCGACATTCGCTTCCTGAGTCAATTCCAGTGAACGCGCTGCACGGCGCGACTGAGGCATTTTCCGGACCCGGCGCGCTACTTGTAACTGACTAAAGACTGATCATGCAATTCCCCGAGTCCTGGCTGCGCGAATTCTGTAACCCGCCGCTCACCACCCATCAACTGGCCGACACGCTGACGATGGCTGGCCTGGAGGTTGAGGCCCTTGAGCCTGTCGCACCGCTTTTTACCCGAATCGTGGTCGCGGAGATCAAGGAGACGGTCCAGCACCCGAACGCCGATCGGCTGCGCGTGTGCCAGGTCGACGCTGGCCAAGGTGCGCTCCTCACCATCGTTTGCGGCGCCCCCAATGCCCGTGCCGGCATCAAGGTTCCGTGTGCGCTGGTGGGCGCTGAGCTGCCGCCGGGCGACGATGGCAAGCCGTTCACGATCAAGACCGGCAAACTGCGTGGCGTCGAAAGCGAGGGCATGTTGTGTTCCGCGCGGGAGCTCAAGCTTTCCGATGACCACGGTGGGCTGCTGGAATTGGCGGCCGACGCCCCGATCGGCGTGGACATCCGCGTGCATCTTGATTTGGACGACACCTTGTTCACCCTCAAGCTGACGCCCAATCTGGCCCACTGCCTGAGCGTGTACGGCATTGCGCGTGAAGTGTCGGCGTTGACGGGTGCGCGCCTGGTGTCGCCGGTGTTCCCGGCGGCCCCGGTGGTGCATGCCGACAGGCTGTCGGTCAAAGTCAGCGCGCCAGACCTGTGCGGCCGCTTTTCCGGTCGAATCGTCCGCAACGTCGATACCAGGGCGGTTACCCCGCAATGGATGGTTGACCGTCTTGCGCGATGCGGACAGCGCAGTGTCACTGCGCTGGTGGATATTTCCAACTATGTGATGTTTGAGTTCGGCCGTCCGTCACATATTTTTGACCGTGACAAGTTGCACGGGGGTATCGATGTGCGCTGGGGCCGGCCAGGTGAGCAGATCAAGCTGCTCAATGGCAATACCGTCACGGTGGACGACAAGGTGGGCGTGATTGCCGATGAGGTACAGGTTGAATCGTTGGCCGGCATCATGGGCGGTGATTCCACCGCCGTGTCGGATGACACCAGGAATGTCTATGTGGAAGCGGCATTCTGGTGGCCGAAGGCGATTGCCGGGCGCTCGCGCCGCTTCAATTTTTCCACCGATGCCGGCCATCGGTTCGAGCGCGGCGTTGATCCTGGCCAGACAGTCGAGCATATCGAACGCATCACACAATTGATTCTCGGCATATGCGGTGGCGAGGCGGGTCCCGTGGACGACCAGCAGCCCAATATGCCCATCGCTCAACCCGTGTCGCTACGCGTTGCCCGAGCAGCCAAGGTCATCGGTATGCCGCTCAGCCAGACGCAGTGCGTCGATGCACTGCGGGGGCTTGGGCTTGATGTGACGGAGGGCGACGGCGTCTTGACCGTCGCGCCGCCGTCGTATCGTTTCGATCTTCAGATCGAGGAAGACCTGATTGAAGAGGTTGCCCGCATGGTGGGCTACAACAACCTTCCCACTACGCCGCCGCTGGGTCCGATCACCCCGAAACTGGCGCCGGAATCCGCGCGCAGTCCCTTTGCCGTGCGTCGCGCGCTTGCCGGACTGGGCTACCAGGAAACCATCAACTTCAGCTTTGTCGATGAACGCTGGGAGCATGAACTCGCGGGCAATTCAGCCCCAATCCGGCTGCTGAACCCGATTGCCAGCCAGATGAGCGTCATGCGCTCGTCCTTGCTTGGATCCTTGCTTCAGGTCGTGAAATTCAACACCGACCGCAAGGCTGAGCGGGCGCGGATTTTTGAACTAGGGCGCGCATTCCTCCGCGATGAATCCGTAAAAAACACCGACACCACGGTTGAAGGCTTTCATCAGCCGATGCGGATCGCGGGTGTCACTTACGGGGCCGTGGATCGGCTGCAATGGGCCGGGAAATCACGCAACGCAGATTTTTTCGACATCAAGGGTGATGTGGAGGCGCTGTTTTCACCTCGTCTGGTGAATTTTGAATCAGCGGTGCATCCGGCGATGCATCCCGGTCGCAGTGCGCGGGTCCTGCTTGATGGTCAGTCGGTCGGGTTCGTCGGCGAATTGCATCCCCGGTGGAGGCAGGCCTGGGATCTTGCACTGGTGCCCTTGATGTTTGAGCTTGAACTTGATGCCGTCCTGGCCCGTACTGTCCCCGTTTTTGACGTCGTCACCCGACACCCGGCGGTTGAGCGGGATCTGGCAGTTATCGTTGCTGAAAAGGTAACGCATGATGAATTGATGGAAGCGCTCTGGGCGGCGGAAACTGGCGGCTTGCTGCGCGATGCGGTGCTGTTCGACGTCTATCGTCAAAGACCGGCAGAACCGACTGAGTCGACGACGGCGGCGTCTGGAAGCCTTTGCGCCGGAGAAAAAAGTCTTGCCGTTCGACTGGTTTTGAACCGTGATGAAGCAACCCTGACAGACTCAGGAATTGAGTTGGCGCTGGACGCCGTGATGACGTCGTTGACGCACCGGGTTGGGGCGCGCTTGCGTGTTTAGCGGTGCTAGCCAGTTCTTTTCGTATGGGTATCGATAACAACGAGGATGTCATGGAATTTTCAGTCGAAAGCCTTGAAACCCCTGCGCTGACGAAGGCTCAACTCGCCGAACTGCTGTTTGAGCAGATTGGCTTGAACAAGCGGGAGTCCAAGGACATGATCGACGCATTTTTCGACCTGATCTCGGACAGCCTCGTGGAGGGGCAGGATGTGCGAATCTCGGGCTTCGGGAATTTCCAGATCCGTACCAAGGCGCCGCGGCCAGGACGGAATCCAAGAACCGGCGAGGCGATTCCCATCGAGGCACGTCGCGTTGCAACCTTCCACGCGAGCCATAAACTTAAAGACCAGATTCAAGGCGAGGGCGACCTTTCCTGATCACTTCGGAAGTGTTTTTGGTTCTGGCTGCAACAAGCGCTGGCACGGGGCAGAGAGTTGGAGTAATCTCACATGTTTACTGTGCAGAACATTGATTTAAATGGAGAAACCACTTCCGTCCATCCCGGCAAAGCGCTATTTCACCATTGGTGAGGTGGGGGATCTCTGCGGCGTAAAGCCGCATGTGCTTCGCTATTGGGAGCAGGAATTCACCCAGTTGCGTCCCATGAAGCGACGTGGCAACCGGCGTTACTACCAGCATCACGAAGTGCTGATGATTCGCCGCATCCGTGACTTGCTCTACGAGCAAGGGTTTACGATCAGTGGCGCGCGGAACAAATTGCAGGAGTTGACGCAACTCGGAAGAATTCGCCGCTCTGACGGCGAGGAGTCGATTGACGGCGTGGAAATGATCGACTCACCAAGCTCGCAGTTTGATGATTTTGAAGAGGCAGTCCAGCCAGACGATGACGCCGCGAATTGGCAAAGGCTCCATCTGATCCGGCGTGAATTGTTCGAAATTCGCGACCTCTTGTCCGTTTCCCATTGACGAACAAGTTATAATTTAAGACTTGTCGGCGTGTAGCGCAGCCTGGTAGCGCACTTGCATGGGGTGCAAGGGGTCGAAGGTTCGAATCCTTTCACGCCGACCATAAATCTGGAAAATATACGGGCTACAACGCTGGGCGCTGTAGCCCGTTTTTTTTGGCGAAATCCGGGATGTCTCAATCTTCTTCTGACCGTCGTTGATGCACGCACTCTCGATGTCGCAGTCTTATCCCGATCAATTGTTGAGTGATGTTGCCGCGCTCCCGGCCTTGCCGGGTGTCTATCGCTATTTCGATGCTGATGGGCAGTTGCTATATGTTGGCAAGGCGGGCAATCTCAAAAAGCGGGTATCGAGCTATTTTCAAAAGGCCCCAACGGGGACGCGAATAGGGCACATGATCAGCAGGATCGTGCGTATGGAGACGACTGTTGTTCGCTCGGAAGCCGAGGCCTTGTTGCTAGAGAACAACCTGATCAAGACGCTGAGCCCCAAATTCAACATTCTCTTTCGCGACGACAAGAGCTATCCGTATCTCAAGATATCCGGCGCGAGCGGCAAGCCGGCGACAGGTGGCAACCTGCCAATGGCGGCCCAATTTCCGCGCGTGGCCTACTACAGGGGCGCGGTAGACCGGCAGCATCAGTATTTTGGTCCGTACCCAAGCGCCTGGGCCGTCAAGGACTCGATCCAGCTGTTGCAGAAGGTGTTCCGTCTGCGTACCTGCGAAGACACGGTGTTTGCCAATCGCACGCGCCCCTGCCTGCTCTACCAAATCAAGCGCTGTTCGGGTCCCTGTGTGAACCACATCAGTGTTGAGTCTTATGCGCATGATGTGGACAGCGCAGCGGCTTTCTTGCGCGGCGAAACCCAGGACGTGCTCGTCGCGCTGGAGTCGCGCATGCTGTCCAACGCCGAGCGGCTTGAATTTGAAGAGGCGGCCGAGGTTCGCAATCAGATCAGCGCCTTGTCAAGGGTTTTGCACCAGCAGGCCATCGACACCTCATCGGACAGGGATGTGGATATCCTTGTGGCCAAAGTACAAGGTGGACGTGCCTGTGTCAACCTGGCCATGGTTCGTGGTGGCCGGCATCTGGGCGACCGGCCCTACTTTCCCGCCCATGTTGAAGATGCCGTAGCCATGCGGTTCATGGATGAGCCCTTCCAAGTGCCCGACGAATCGGGGAGCCCGTCTGACACAGCGGATTCTGTGGAGGTCCAGGTGCTCGAAGCTTTCATTGCGCAACATTACATTGGCGTGCCTGTGCCGCCAGCACTGATTACAAGCCATGCCGTCGCGAAAGGCCTGATTGACGCGTTGTCGGTGGCCAGCGGATTGAAGGTCAATGCGGTTCATAACCCTCGCGAGCAACGTCGCGTCTGGCTTGAAATGGCGCAACAAAATGCCGATATCCAGCTGGCCCGCCTGCTCGCCGAGGAGGGCTCGCAGCAGGCGCGGACCCGTGCGCTGATCGATGCGCTGGATTTGACGCCAGACAGTCTCGACGCTTTTCGCATTGAATGCTTCGACATATCCCACACGGCGGGTGAGGCGGCCCAGGCTTCCTGTGTGGTATTCCACCACCACAGGATGCAAAACACCGAATACCGGCGCTTCGGCATCTCGGGCATCATCGCGGGTGACGACTATGCCGCCATGCGCCAGGTGCTGACCCGCCGGTATGGCAAGGTCGCCGCATCCATCACATCGCAAGGTGATGGGGTGTCGATGCGAACGGTACCGTTGCCCGACCTGGTCCTGGTGGACGGCGGAAAGGGGCAGGTCTCCGTCGCCCGTGAGGTTTTTCAGTCTCTTGGGCTGAATGTGTCACTGATCGTCGGCGTCGAAAAAGGCGAGGGGCGCAAAGTAGGCCTCGAAGAACTGGTCTTTGCGGACGGGCGCGAGAAAGTCTATCTTGGCCGTGATTCGGCCGCGCTGATGTTGATCGCTCAGATTCGGGACGAAGCGCACCGTTTCGCCATCACCGGAATGCGGGCGCAACGGGCCAAGGTTCGCGTGGGGGGCAGCAAAATCGAAGAAATCCCGGGGATCGGGCCCAAGAAACGTGCCAGTTTGCTGCGCCGCTTCGGCGGGATCCGCGGAGTGACCGACGCCAGCGTCGAGGACCTGGCGACGGTGGACGGAATCTCGCATGATCTTGCAGAGACGATTTATCGGGCACTGCGCTGAACCCAGCCTGATGCGCCGCGCAGGCATGCCACAATCCAGCGATGTTCCTGACTATCCCCACCATCATGACGTGGACGCGAATCGTTGCGATTCCGTTGATCGTGGGTATTTTTTACCTGCCAGAGAGCGTCGCTACGCTTGCCAACAAGAACCTGATCGCCACCGTGATGTTTGTCTTGTTTGCGGCAACCGACTGGCTGGATGGCTATCTGGCGCGCAAGCTCAATCAGACGTCTTCGTTCGGTGCATTTCTTGACCCGGTTGCGGACAAATTCCTGGTCTGTGCCTCGTTGCTGGTTCTGGTTCATTTGAACCGCGCAGATGTATTTGTCGGGCTCATCATCATTGGCCGCGAGATTGCGATTTCCGCGCTGCGGGAGTGGATGGCGCAGATTGGCGCCTCCAAGAGCGTTGCGGTCCACATGATCGGAAAGCTCAAGACGGTTGCCCAAATGGTGGCCATTCCCTTCCTGCTTTTTGACGGCGTTCTCTTCGGTGTGATCAATACGCATGTGTGGGGTGTTTGGCTGATCTGGGTGGCCGCTGTTTTGACGGTCTGGTCGATGGTTTATTACCTGCAGAAGGCCTTGCCAGAGATCCGGGCGCGAGTGAAATGACCGCGCGTCCCAGTGACATCGTCCTGATCAGGGCGATGCCCGCCGTGTTTGTGCTGATCTGGAGCACCGGCTTTATCGTTGCGCGGTATGGAATGCCGCATTCGCCGCCGTTCAAATTCCTGTTGGTCCGCTACGCGTTATCCATCGGGTGCTTTCTGCTCTGGATTGCAATTGCACGCGTCAAGTGGCCCCGTACCGGATCCCAGTGGCTGCATCTGGCGGTGACTGGCACACTCATGCACGCCGGGTACCTTGGAGGCGTCTGGGCCGCTGTCAAGGCGGGCATGGGTTCTGGCCTGGCTGCCCTGATCGTGGGACTCCAGCCGGTGCTGACCGCGCTCTGGCTCTCGATGGTCAGCACGTCCGGTGCGGCTAGCCCTGTCACTCGTCGGCAATGGGCTGGACTGCTGATGGGCTTTGGCGGCCTGTTCCTGGTGGTTTCGCACAAAATTGGCTTCGGCGCGCCTGGCGACCTGGCCAATGGACTGAATTTGAGTTTTGCCCTGGGCGCACTGTTGAGCATCACGATCGGCACGCTTTACCAGAAGCGATTCGTTGCGGCGTGCGATGTGCGATCCGCCAACACCGTGCAACTTCTGGCCGCTTTTGTAGTGACATTGCCCCTGGCCTTGCTGGAAAGTGAATCCATGCGTTGGACCAGCGATCTGGCTGCGGCATTGGCCTGGTCTGTGCTTGGGTTGACACTGGGCGGAAGCTCCCTTTTGTATATCCTGATCCAGCGCGGCGCGGCGGCATCTGTGTCCAGTCTCATGTACCTGGTGCCGCCCGCCACTGCCGCTCTCGCGTGGATCCTTTTCGATGAACCCGTCTCCCTTGTGACAGTGATCGGGACTGTGCTCACAGCGATGGGGGTCAGCCTGGTGGTCCGGCCCGCACGGGCCTGACGAACCTGTCGATTCGCGTTTTGTGGACCGGCGGTGCGGCAGCCAGGGTGACAAGATTCGGGGACAATTCGGGCCCTTCGAAAATGTCCTTTGCCTACCGCGGAAATCGCTTTGAAAACGTCTAGAATTCGCCGCTGGGTGTGCGCGGCAAACGGCGATGTATTGACACTGCAGGAGCAGGTGGCTCTAATCGTGGCAGCAGCGCGTGCTGCTGTCGTGGGGTAGGTTGATGACTCCTTGTGTAAATGGGGGTGACCGGACTTCAGGCTTGCGGACGATGCAAGACGATTAACACTTTTAATGAACGAGGGGCTCCTTGTGAACAAGACCGAACTGATTGAGCACATTGCAATGCATGCCGATATATCCAAAGCTGCCGCCACGCGAGCCCTGGATTCGATGGTCGGCGCCGTGAAAACGACCCTGAAAAAGGGCGGTTCGGTTTCGTTGGTCGGATTTGGCACCTTTGTCGTCGGTAAACGCGCAGCCCGTAGTGGGCGAAATCCACGTACCGGCGCAGCGATTAAAATCAAGGCTGCCAAAGTGCCAAAGTTCCGTCCGGGCAAAGCCCTGAAGGATGCTTTGAACTGAAATTCGGTTTAGGTGGGGTGCTTAGCTCAGTCGGTAGAGCGGCGCCCTTACAAGGCGTAGGTCGGCGGTTCGAACCCGTCAGCACCCACCACCACTGCAAAGGCGAACACAATGTTCGCCTTTTCTGTTTTTGATACTGAGAGTCTGCGTATGTTTGATTTCGTTCGGAAGCACACCAAGATCATGATGGGCTTGATGTTTTTGCTCATCATCCCGTCGTTCGTGCTGTTCGGTCTTGAGGGCTACAACCGCTCGCAGGACAAGGGCGTCGCGGTGGCTCGCGTCGCAGGGCGGGACATTACCCAGGCGGAATGGGATTTCGCCCACAAGAATGAAATTGACCGGGTCCGTGAGTCCATGCCGACACTGGATATCAAGTTGCTGGATTCCCCCGAAGCCCGGTACGCGACGCTGGAACGACTGATGCGCGACCGGGTGCTCGCGGCGTCCGCCGACAAACTCAAACTTGTCACCAGTGACGCCCGACTCGCACGCGATCTGCAACAGAACCCGACCATTGCCGGACTGCGCCGCCCCGACGGTAGTCTTGATCTGGAGCGCTACCGTCAACTGGTGGCCAGCCAGGGCATGACGCCGGATATGTTCGAAGCGCAGGTTCGCGCAGATTTGTCGTCACGGCAGGTGCTGGCGAGTCTGTCCAGCAGTGGTTTCACCCCTGCTGCCGGAGCCAACGTCGCCCTGAATGCATTTTTTGAAAAACGGGAAGTTCAGGTGGTGCGTTTCACCGCAGCGGACTTCGCGGGCAAGGTTGTCCTGTCCGACGCGGACATGGAGGCGTTCTACAAACGCAACGAAGCACAGTTTCAGGCGCCCGAACAGGCCAGCATCGAATTCCTGGTGCTCGATCTGGAAACCATCAAGAAGTCGCTGGTGATCAACGAGGCTGATTTGAAGGGCTATTACGAACAGAATGCGGCCCGGCTCAGTGGTCAGGAAGAGCGTCGTGCCAGCCACATCCTGATTTCCGCTCCCAAGACCGCCAGCGCGGAAGAGCGGCAAAAGGCGCGGGCCAAGGCCGATGAATTGCTGGCCAGCGCTCGCAAGGCCCCTGATAGTTTTGCTGACCTGGCGCGCAAGAACTCACAGGACACGGGTTCGGCGCCCAATGGCGGTGACCTTGATTATTTTGCCCGTGGCGCGATGGTGAAGTCTTTCGAGGACTCTGCCTTTGCGATGAAAAAGGGTGATATCAGTGACGTGGTGGAGTCGGAATTCGGCTATCACATCATTCGTTTGACGGACATCAGGGCGCCCAAAATGAAGAGCTTCGAGGAAATGCGTGGGCAAATTGAAACTGACCTCAAAAAACAGCAAGCGCAGCGAAAATTTGCTGAAGTGGCCGACGCATTCACCAATGGTGTCTACGAACAGTCTGACAGCCTGAAACCGGTGGCGGAGCGGCTCAAGCTCGAGGTCCAGACGGCATCCAACCTGACCCGCACGCCCGCGCCGGGAGCGACCGGTGTTCTGGCACACCCCAAATTGCTGAGTGCTGTTTTTGCGCCCGATGCGGTGGAGAAGAAGCGGAACACGGAAGCCATCGAGACGGCCGCCAATCAGCTGGTCTCAGCACGGATCGTTCAGTACACGCCGGCACGAACCAAACCATTTTCGGAGGTCAAGGACGCTGTCCGTGTGCAGCTCGTTGCCGAACGGGCTGCTGAAATGGCGCGCAAGGAGGGTGCGGTCAAGCTGGCCGCCTGGCGCGCCAGTCCAGCTTCGGCGGAACTGCCTCCCGCCATGATTGTTTCCCGGGAACAGACCCAGCAGTTGCCCGCCAAGTTGATTGATGCGGTGCTTCGGGCGGATCCCGCGTCGCTGCCCGCACTGGTGGGCGTGGATCTGGGCGCACAGGGATTCGGTATTGCACGGGTCAACAAGATCATTGCCTTCGAACCGGCAACCGAAGCTGCGAGACGCCAGAATCTGAACCAGTACAACCAGCTCTGGAGTGCCGCGGAGGTGCTGGCGTACTACAACGAACTGAAGGGTCGTTTCAAGGCGGAAATTCTTGTTGCCAAGCCCCCGGTGGGCGCAGAAACGGCTCAGCGTGCTGCAGCCCGGTAGGCAGAAGCCGCTATAATCAGCAGCTTACGGTGGCTGTAGCTCAGTTGGTAGAGTCCCAGATTGTGATTCTGGTTGTCGTGGGTTCGAGCCCCATCAGTCACCCCAGGTAAACCTGACGCCAGCCTAGTGCTGGCGTTGTCGTTTTCACGGTCATCCTCGATGCGGTGCAGGGCAGCGCCGATGTCCGTTGTGGTGTTTTCCACGGTGGCGCACCACGACGTCGGTGTCAGCCCGACGTTTGCCTCGCGCTGCAAAATCTCGGCCCATGACAAAACAGGTATTGATTGCAGGCGGGGGCATCGGCGGTCTGGCCGCGGCGCTGGCGTGCTCGCACGCCGGGTGGAAAGTTCGGGTGTTCGAGCGTGCCGGTGAGTTCGGCGAGGTGGGGGCCGGCATCCAGACCGGGCCCAATGTCGTCCGAGTGTTGCAGGGCTTCGGGCTGGCGGCTGACCTGGAACGGGTGGCGGCCTTTCCCGAGCGCCTGCAGGTGCGTGACGCCCTGTCTGGCACGGAACTGGGTGTGCTTGCGCTTGGCGAGCGGGCGGTGCGGGTTTACGGTGCGCCTTATGCCACGATTCACCGTGCTGATCTTCACCGCCTGCTGCTGGAGGCGCTGCAGCAGCGCAGCGACGTGCGGCTGGGGCTGGGCACCTGGTTGGCGAGCTATCGTGAAACGCCCCATGGCGTTGCGCTGACGACCACTGAGGGACTGGAAGTCGAGGGTGATGTGCTGGTCGGCGCCGACGGGCTTTGGAGTCGCGTGCGTGAACTGATGCTCAACGATGGCGCGCCCCGGGTGCCCGGGCATCTGGCCTATCGCGCCATGGTGCCGCAAGACAGGCTGCCTGAGAAACTGCGCAGCCAGCAGGTCACGGTCTGGCTGGGCCCGAAGCTGCACGTCGTTCAGTACCCCGTGCGCAGGGGCGAGTGGCTCAACGTGGTCGCCATTGTTCAGGGCCGTGTGGCGAGCGACCTGCAAAGCTGGGACCACGGCGCCAACCCTGCGGATCTGCAATCTGCGATGGGGCACACCTGCCATCGCCTGCAGGACTTGATCGCTGGCATTCCCGACTGGCGCTTGTGGGCGCTGTGCGACCGGCCGCCCATGCAGGGCGCCTGGCAGCAGGCGCAGGGGCGGGTGGCCTTGCTGGGTGATGCCGCGCACCCGATGCGGCCGTACCTGGCCCAGGGTGCCGGCATGGCGATCGAGGATGCGCAGGAACTGGGCCGTTCACTGGCGCTGGACACCCTGAGCGTGGGCGAGCGTCTGCAGCACTATGCGCTGAACCGCTGGCAACGCTGCGCCCGGGTGCAGGCGCGGTCCATCCGCAATGGCGAGGTCTTCCACGCGGACGGGCTGGTCCGCCGGGGGCGGGATGTCGCGCTCAAGCTGCTGGGCGAGCGGGTCCTGGACGTCCCGTGGCTGTATGCCGGCCCCAGAAGCTGAACCAGACAGTGTTAAATGCTATATATAGTATAGCTAATTATGACCATTCCACGCTGGGAAGTGGCCTATTTTGCTCATAAACTGGTTCTCAGGCTCCAGATTTCGGGGAAAAGCACCACGTCGAGCATCTTGCGCAGGTAGCTGACGCCGCCCGTGCCGCCGGTGCCGCGCTTGAAGCCGATGACCCGTTCCACGGTGGTGACGTGGCGGAAACGCCAGAGGCGAAAGGCGTCTTCGAGATCCGTGAGCTCCTCACCGAGCTGGTACAAGTCCCAATGCTGCTTTGGGTCGCGGTACACGGTCAGCCACGCCGCTTCAACACCCGGGCTGGCGACGTAGGGCTCGGTCCAGTCGCGCTGCGTATGGCTGTGCGGCACCTCCAGGCCGCGCCGGGCCAGCAGCTTCAGGGCTTCGTCGTAGAGCGATGGAGCTCCATACGCTGACTCAACCAGCGCCAGCAGGTCCGGGCGATGTTCATGCGGCTTGAGCATGGCGGCGTTCTTGTTGCCCAGCGAGAACTCGATGCAGCGGTACTGGTAGCTCTGGAATCCGCTGGAACTGGCCAGAAACGGCCGGATGGCGCTGTACTCGGGCGGCGTCATCGTGGCCAGCACGTCCCAGGCGTGCACCAGCTGTTCCATGATCTTGCTGACGCGGGCCAGCATCTTGAAGGCGGTGGACAAGTCATCGGCTGCGACATGCGCGACCGCCGCGCGCAACTCATGCAGCATCAGCTTCATCCACAGCTCGCTGGTCTGGTGCTGCACGATGAACAGCATTTCGTTATGGTCGGGCGAGCGCGGATGCTGCGCGCTCAGGATGGCGTCGAGCTGCAGGTAGTCGCCGTAGCTCATGCTTCGGCTGAAGTCGAGCTGGGCCTTTTCGTCGTGCACGATGAGCTCGGGGGACGCAGGGGACGCAGGGGGCGTGGAGTAGGGGCACATGATCAGGTCACCGCGTGTTTCTGGTTGAATTCCGGTTGTTGCCATTCGCGGGTGTCGAGCACCTGCTTGAGGTGCTCCACGGCGTTCCAGACGTCTTCGAAACCGATGGTCAGGGGCGTGAAGCCGAATCGCAGGATGTCGGGGTGCGCGCCGCCATCGCCGGCGCGGAAGTCGCCGATGACGCCGCGGGCGATCAGCGCCTGCACGATGGCATACGCGCCGGCAGCCCGCGTCAGGCAGACCTGCGAGCCCCGTTGCCCGTGGTCGCGCGGTGTGGCAAGCGTCAATCCGTGGCCGGCACAGCGCGTCTCCACGAGTTCGATGAAAAGGTCGGTCAGTGCCAGCGACTTGGCGCGCAGGGCCGCCATGCCGCCGAGCGGCTCAGCCGCCAGCAGGGTGTCGAGCCCGCAGTCCAGTGCCGCCAGGCTGATGATGGGCTGGGTGCCGCACAGGTAGCGCGTGATGCCGGGGGCCGGCTGGTAGTCGGCGCTGAAGGCAAATGGGGTGGCGTGGCCCCACCAGCCGGCCAGCGGTTGCCAGAAGCGGTCGGCGTGTTTTGGGTGGACCCAGACAAAGGCCGGCGCACCGGGGCCGCCGTTAAGGTATTTGTAACCGCAGCCCACGGCGAAATCCGCTTGCGCGCCAGTCAGGTCCACCGGCACTGCGCCCGCACTGTGCGCCAGATCCCAGACCGTGAGGATGCCGGCGGCGTGGGCGGCGGCCGTCACGCCGGCCATGTCGTGCATGGCGCCGGTGCGGTAGTTGACGTGGGTCAGCATCAGCACGGCGACATTGGCGGTCAGCGAGCTCGCGATCTCTTCGGGCTCGACCAGCTTCAAGGTGCAGCCGCGCTCCTGGCACAAGGCTTCGGCAATGTACAGATCGGTCGGGAAGTTGCTGCGTTCGCTGACGATGATCCTGCGCTGCGGGGCATCCTGGGCGGCCATGTTCAGCGCGGCGCTCAACACCTTGAACAGGTTGATGGAGGTGCTGTCGGTGGCCACTACCTCGTTCGGGCCGGCGCCCACGAGGCGCGCGATCTTGTCGCCGGCGCGCCGGGGCGCGTCGAACCAGCCCGCACTGTTCCAGCTGCGGATCAGGCCCTGGCCCCATTCCTGCGTCACCACTTCGGCCACGCGGGCGGCCGTGGTCCTGGGCAGGACGCCCAGCGAGTTGCCGTCGAGATAAATCACGCCCGGGGGCAGGTCAAATTGGTGGCGTAGTACATGCAAGGGGTCTTGCGTGTCGACCTGGCGGCAGTGTTCGAGGGTGTTCAGGAGCATGGAACGGTTCATGGGGAGGTTGGTGGGTGGGTGGCTGGGTCAGTCGCGGTGCGGCAAGGCGCGGGCGGGCAAGTTTGCGCAGCACGGCGCTGTCAGGGAAGTTCCCGCAGGATTGCGCGAACGGGGCTGGCATCGGCGGTCATCAGTTTGAGGGGCAGGGCGATGAGCTCGTAGTCGCCCTCGGGCACATCGTCGAGCACCAGGTTTTCCAGCACGCGCAGGTTCAGGCGGCGAATCACCTGGTGGCTGTCGAGTGTCTTGCTGTCGGCCGGATCGATGCTGGCGGTGTCGATGCCCACCAGCACAACGCCCAGGGCGGCCAGGCGCTCAAGGGTCTGCGGCGCAAAGGCCGTCAGTTCGGGGTCCCAGCGGTCCACCGGCATGTGGGCGTAGGTTCGCACCAGCACACGGGGCGGCAAACCGTCGACGACGTGGGCCAGGTGCGACCATTCGATCAGCGGCCGCGCGCCGATGGCATGGATGACGCGACAGGGACCCAGGTAAGGGGTCAGGTCGAGTTCGCCGACACTGGCGCCCTGGGAGTCGTAGTGGAGCGGGGCGTCAGCGTGTGCGCCGACATGGGGCGAGAGTGTCAGCGTGCTGACGTTGACCGGACAACCCGGCCCCAGCGTTGCCGCCCATTGCTGCTGATAGGGCGTGTCGCCAGGGAACACCGGAGAGCCGGGCTGGACGGGCGGGGAGATGTCCCAGAGCTTTTTCATGAGGGTGCAAAGTTAGCACCGGTGGAAAAGCTGTGGTGTCGGTTATTTCCAACAGGCCAGATAAATTGTTTAGGCTTGAACGATCTACGATCCCGCGTGCAGGGAGGGCAGCCCGTGGCGGACACGGGCCCGGTCGCAGGCGTCACTGCCTTCAGCGAACTCCCGGCAGGGCGAGGGCCGCCATTCGTAGATGCCGCAGGCAACCGTGCCACCGATTTGGCCCGTCAGCGCAGCGCAGCGGCCAGGCAGGTGGTCAGTGCCGCGCATGCGGCACAGGGTGTCGTTGATGTCGTCGGCCAGCCCGCAAGGGACGCTGCCGCCCCGGTCGTCGAGCTCCTGAATCGCAAAATCCACCCGAAAGCTCGCGCAACAGGCACCACAGGTGGTGCAGGCCGACATCAGCGCCTGCCGAGCAGCAAGTACTCCATCAACGCTTTTTGCGCGTGCATGCGGTTCTCGGCCTCGTCCCAGACCACGGACTGGGGACCGTCGATCACGTCGGCTTCGACTTCCTCGCCGCGATGCGCCGGCAGGCAGTGCATGAACAAAGCATCGGGTTTGGCCGCGCGCATCATGTCGCTATCGACACACCAGTCGGCAAAGGCCTTTTTCCGAGCCTCGTTTTCCGCCTCGTAGCCCATGCTGGTCCAGACGTCGGTGGTGACCAGATCGGCCCCACGGCAGGCGTCCATCGGGTTCTTGAAGACCTTGTAACTTGCGCCGCTGCGGATGCCGGCCACAGCCTGGTCGACCTCGTAGCCGCCGGGCGTGCTGACGTGTACCGTGAAGTCCAGCAGTTCGGCGGCCTGCAGCCAGGTGTTGGCCATGTTGTTGCCGTCACCGACCCAGGCCACGGTCTTGCCGGCGATGCTGCCCCGGTGCTCGATGAAGGTAAAGATGTCCGCCAGGATCTGGCAGGGATGAAATTCGTTGGTCAGGCCATTGATCACCGGAACGCGCGAGTGCCGCGCAAACTGCTCGATCTTGTCCTGGCCATAGGTGCGGATCATCACCAGGTCCACCATGCGGCTGATGACCTTGGCGCTGTCGTCGATCGGCTCGGCGCGGCCCAACTGGCTGTCCCCGGTCGTCAGGTGCACCACCGAGCCGCCGAGCTGGTACATGCCGGCCTCGAAACTCACCCGTGTGCGGGTCGAGGCTTTCTCGAAAATCATCGCCAGCGTGCGGTCGGCCAGCGTGTGGTGCTTCTCGTAGCCCTTGAACTTGCGCTTGATCAGCGCTGCGCGTTCGAACAGGTAGGCGTATTCCCCGGCGCTGAGATCGGTGAACTGAAGGTAGTGCTTCAAATCCATGTCTTATTACTCGGTGAGGAACTGCTGGATCAACGGCACCAGGATGGTCACCACCTCATCGGCCTCTACGGACGTCATGATCAGGGGCGGCACCAGGCGGATCACACTGTCGGCCGTGACGCTGATCAGCAACCCCGCATCGGCGGCGCGCTGGGTGAGTGCGCTGCAGGGTCTGGCGAGTTCCACGCCGATCATCAGGCCCTGACCGCGAATTTCCTTCAGGCCGGGGTTTCCTGCCAGCGCCCGCTCCAGCGCTTCCTTGAGATGGGCACCCACCCGGGCTGCGTTTTCCATCAGGCCATCTTCTTCCATGATGCGGATAGTCTCCACCCCGGCGCGCATGGCCAGGGGGTTGCCTCCAAAAGTTGTTCCATGGTTGCCGGGCTGGAAGATGCTGGCGGCCTTGGGGCCGGCCACCACGGCGCCGATTGGCACGCCCGAGCCCAGGCCTTTGGCCAGCGGCATCACGTCCGGCAAGATGCCGGCCCACTGGTGGGCAAACCATTTGCCGGTGCGGCCCATGCCGCACTGCACTTCGTCGATCATCAGCAGCCAGTCGCGCTCGTCGCAGAGCTTGCGCACTTGCTGCAGGTACTCGATGCGCATCGGGTTGACGCCACCTTCCCCCTGGATGGTTTCCATGAATACGGCAACCACGTTGGGGTTACCCTCGGTCGCCTTTTTCAGGGATTCAACGTCGTTGAGCGGCACCCGGATGAAGCCCTCGACCAGGGGGCCGAAGCCTTTTTGCACTTTCTCGTTGCCCGTGGCACTCAAGGTGGCGATGCTGCGGCCATGAAACGCCTTCTCGTACACCACGATTTCAGGCTTCTCGATGCCTCTGTCGTGGCCGAACTTGCGTGCGAGCTTCAGGGCGGCTTCATTGGCTTCCAGGCCAGTGCTGCAGAAGAACACGTTGGTCAGGCCCGACAACTCCACCAGCTTGGCGGCGAGCTTCTCCTGGTTGGGCACATGGTAGTAATTGCAGCTATGAATGATCTTGCTGATTTGATCCTGCAGCGCAGGCACCAGCTTGGGGTGGTTGTGGCCCAGGGTGTTGACCGCAATGCCGCCCAGGGCGTCGAGGTACTGCTTGCCATTGACATCCCAGACGCGGCATCCCTGGCCGTGGCTCAGCGCAATCGGCAGGCGGCCATAGGTGTTCATGGTGTGGGGCGAGGCGGCTTCTATGAACGCGGTCATGCGGGGGCTCCTGAAAAACAAAGCGGCCCGTATTAACCGAGGCCATCAAGCCTTGATTTTAGGCGCAGGACCCGCAAGGCTTTGCTGACCATTCCGCATTACTGTGATGTGTCTGTCGCGATGATTCAAGTCTTATATAAGATACAATACTTGTGCGCTGCAACATGGAGTGATCCTCCAGTACCCGGACGCTTTTTAGCCGCCTATACCCGATGGTTTCAATCACCGCCAAAGAAGTCTTTATCCAGGGCATTACCCGAGAGGGCAAGACCTTCCGGCCCAGCGACTGGGCGGAACGGCTGGCCGGTGTGATGAGTCAGTTCCGGCCTGGCGGCACACGCCCTGGCAGCCATCTCAGCTACTCGCCCTGGTGCATTCCGACCTCTGTGGGCGGGGTGAAATGCGTCGTGGTGCATCCGGACCTTCGCGACGCCGAGCCTCTAGCCTGGGAGTTCTGCATGAATTTCGCCAAAGACAACGACCTTCAGGTGTTTGAGGCATGGATGAAGCCCGACGACTCCGACGCCTCAGTACCGTAGCAGGGCGTTTGCCGTCTTGGCATTCCGGCGACGGGCGACGCCGGATTCAATAGATCTTCTCGAACCCAGGCAGCCACAAAAAAACCGCCCTGAGGCGGTTTTTCTGCTTTGCTGACAGCGCACCCGTTTAGAACGGCAGACCGCTTGCGGCGATCCGGGCTGATTGCCTGATCGGGATCAGGCGGCGCTGCTTGCGGCAGCGAGGGCCAGGGTTTTCACCTTGGCCGACAGGCGGCTCTTGTCACGAGCGGCCTTGTTCTTGTGGAAGATGCCCTTGTCGGCCACGGTGTCCACCACGGCCTGCATCTTGCCGAAGGCCTCTGCGGCCTTGACTTTGTCGCCAGCGGCAACCGCTTTTTCGACGTTCTTTACCGCAGTGCGGTACTTGGAGCGCAGGGACGTGTTGGCTGCATTGAGCTTGACGTCCTGGCGGGCGCGTTTACGGCCCGACGCCAGGCGCGGGTTCTTTTTCTTGGGTTTGGTAGATGCCATTTAGATATTCCTTGGTGTCTGAGGATGTTGCCAGCAAAGCTCTCTATTGTATCAGTCTGCATGCTTGGCACAGCAGGGTTCTGGTTTGACGGGCTCGGGGCACTACACTTGCGCGGGTGAGTCTCTTCAAATCCGCCTCGACGGTGTCGGCCCTGACGCTGGTTTCGCGCATCACCGGACTGGTGCGCGAATTGCTGATCGCGTCGACTTTTGGGGCCAGTGCGTTGACGGATGCCTTCAATGTGGCATTCCGCATTCCGAACCTGTTTCGTCGGCTGTTTGCCGAGGGCGCCTTCAGCCAGGCATTTGTGCCCGTGCTGGCTTCGACCCGGGCGCAGCACGGTGAGGAAGCCACCCGGAAAACGATCGATCATGTTGCCACCCTGCTGGCCTGGGTGTTGTTGCTGACCTGCATCACCGGTGTGGCCGCTGCACCAATCCTGGTCTGGGCGATGGCCAGCGGTCTCCAGCAGGATCCCCGGGGCTTCGAGGCGGCCGTATTCATGACGCGGTGGATGTTTCCCTACATTGGCTTCATGTCCCTGGTGGCGTTGTCTGCGGGAGTACTCAATACCTGGAAGCGCTTTGCCGTTCCCGCAGCCACGCCCGTGTTGTTGAACCTGTCCATGATCGGCGCAGCCTGGTGGGGAGCCCCTTTTTTCGCGCGGCACGGTATCGAGCCGGTCTACGCGCTCGCGGCAGGCGTGATGATCGGAGGCGTGCTGCAGCTCGGCCTGCAAATACCCGCCCTTCTGCGGCTTGGATTGCTGCCGCGGATTGGCTTGGGCCGGTCCAGCATTGTCGCGGCCTGGGCTGATCCGGCGACCCAGAAAATCGCCAGTTTGATGGCGCCGGCAATGCTGGGCGTCAGCGTGGCGCAGATCTCGCTGCTGATCAATACGCAGATTGCTTCCCACCTGGTTCCCGGCAGCGTCAGCTGGCTGACTTATGCCGATCGGCTGATGGAGTTTCCGACGGCATTGCTGGGTGTGGCGCTCGGCGTGGTGCTGACGCCACAACTCGCGGCCGCCAAGGCTGCCAATGACAGCGAAAAATACTCGGCCATGCTGGATTGGGGCTTGCGCCTGGTGGTCCTGCTGGCGGTGCCCTGCGCGGTGGCGCTGCTGACCTTCTCCAGACCGCTGGTGGCGGTGCTTTACCACTACGGCGCCTTCACCGATCACGACGTGGGGCAGACCACCACCGCGCTGATGGGCTACGGCGCAGGTCTGGTCGGCCTGATCGCCATCAAGGTGCTGGCGCCCGGGTTCTATGCGAGCCAGGACATCCGCACGCCGGTGAAAATCGCCGTGGTCGTGCTGGTGATCACCCAGTTGCTCAACCTGGCGCTGGTGCCCCTGTTGCAGCATGCCGGCCTGGCGCTTGCCATCGGCATTGGTGCGCTGGTCAACGCCGTGTGGTTGCTGATCGGGTTGCGGCGCCGGGGCAGCTACACGCCGGCACCCGGATGGGGGCGGTATGCGATGCAGGTCCTGGCGGCCAGCGCGCTGCTGGCCGTCTTTCTGATGTGGGGCTCCAGTGCGTTTCACTGGACCCAGCTGCGATCGCAAAGCCTGGCGCGGATGGGTTTGCTGGCGCTGTTTCTGGCGGGCTCCGCCGCGATCTACTTCGGCGCGCTCTGGGCCACTGGATTGAAGTTGCGCCAGATGGTGCGACACTGATGACTTTAGGCCTGTTGTCGGCAGGGATGAACGCCAGGTCGCTTGACGCCCGTGTCAGCGGCACTTAAAAACCGTCATGTCCCTGAATTTTCCGACCCCGACCGCCCTGGAGTATTTCGCCACGCTGGTCGGCAGCGATGAACATTTCCCGTTGCTGGAAGCCGCGGCGAGCCTTGCGCAGGACGAATATCCCGAGCTCGATGTCCAGCAGGTGCTGGGCGACGTGGATCAGCTGCTGTCGCGCCTGAAACGCCGCCTGCCCGCCGACACGGCGCCGTTGCAGCGGCTGCGCGCACTCAACCAGTTCTTCTTCCGCGATCTGGCCTTCTGCGGCAACGTCAACCATTACCATGACCCCGACAACAGCTATCTGAACGTCATGCTGCGCACCCGCCGGGGAATTCCCATTTCACTGGCGGTACTCTGGATGGAGTTGGCGCAAGGGCTGGATCTGACGGTGCAAGGGGTAGGGTTTCCCGGCCATTTCATGGTGAAGGTCCATCTGCCCAAGGGTCTTGTGGTGCTGGACCCCTTCACCGGGCAATCCTTGAGCCGTGAAGAACTGGCCGAACGTCTGGAACCTTTCAAGGTGCCAGGCCGGTCAATGGATGAATTCGAGGCGCCCCTGGGTCTGTATCTGCAGGCCGCCGCGCCGCGCGACATCATTGCGCGCATGCTGCGCAATCTCAAGGAAATCCACCGAACCCAGGAAGACTGGCCCCGGATGCTGGCGGTGCAGAACCGCCTGATCGCGCTTTTGCCTGAAGCCTGGACCGAATACCGGGACCGGGGCCTGCTGCACGCCGAACTGGGTGATCCCGGGCGGGCCGTGCAGGATCTGGAGACCTATCTGGTGCGTGCCACGGAGGAAGCGGATCGTGATGCCATCGCCGATCGACTCGCGGACCTTCGAGGTGCGCACCGCGGCTGACCCTGAGCGGAACGAAGCTGGAACCCGTTGGCCCGATTTAGCCCGTCCACCGGCGAATATTTAAATGAAATCGGGCTTTCCCCATCTTAAAATGGTCATTGTTTGCTATTATTAATGTAGTTATTTGACGCTCAGGCGACGATCACGGGCGCACCTTCCCCGCGCGGTGCGATCACGCCGATCTCGAAGACCTGCTCACCCGCCGCGGCCAGCATGGCCGCGCAGGCGCCCGCATGGGCCGCCTCGATCACCACCACCATGCCGATGCCATTGTTGAAGGTCCGGTTCATTTCGAGGTCGTCAATGCCGGCGGTAGTCTGCAGCCAGGCAAAGAGTTCAGTTTGCGGCCAGCTGCCTTTGCGCAGGCGCGCGGCTGCGCCATCGGGCAGCACACGCGGAATATTTTCCAGCAGGCCTCCCCCGGTAATGTGAGCCAGGGCCTTGATGGGGTGCTCAGCCAGCGCCGCCAACACGCTTTTTACATATAGGCGGGTCGGTTCCATGATGGCCTGCCTGAAAGGCTTGCCGTCCAGTGTGGCGGGCAGCGTGGCGTTGGCGCGCTCGATGCACTTTCGCACCAGGCTGAATCCGTTGGAATGTACGCCGCTGGAGGCCAGCCCCAGCACCACGTCGCCGGGTACCACGTTCGCACCCGTGAGGATTCTCGATTTTTCAACGGCACCGACGGCAAAGCCGGCGAGGTCGTACTCGCCAGCCGGATACATGCCGGGCATCTCGGCGGTTTCGCCGCCAATCAGGGCGCAGCCGGACAGCTCGCAGCCGCGGGCGATGCCCCCAATCACGGCTGCGGCCGTGTCGACATCCAGCTTGCCGCAGGCGAAGTAATCCAGGAAGAACAGGGGCTCGGCGCCCTGCACCAGCACATCGTTGACGCTCATGGCGACCAGATCGATACCCACGGTGTCATGCATGCTCCACTCGAAGGCCAGCTTGAGCTTGGTGCCCACGCCGTCGGTGCCGCTGACCAGCACCGGTTCCCGGTAGCGCTTGGGCACTTCAAACAGTGCGCCAAAGCCGCCAATGCCGGCCAGCACGCCTTCGCGCATGGTTTTTCGGGCCAGGGGTTTGATGCGTTCAACCAACGCGTCGCCTGCGTCAATGTCCACGCCGGCGTCTTTGTAGCTGAGTGGAGAAGGGGGGGTGTTTTGCATCATCGGGCGGACCAGTGGGGGCGAATAAAGGGGGAAGTCAGGCTCGATCGAGCAAGCGGACTAAAATTTGTGTCTGATTTTAAGGGTTTGCCCCTTTATTCCTCCCGTATCCCTTGAATACTGCTTGTTTCCAACTTCAAACCCGGCCGTGTCCCGTTTGGCCCTGCCGGCCCGTCCCGGCCGGTCCGACCGTTGCCAACGCGGTACTTTTACCGTCGACGTCAGGAGCGCGCAGCCCCACGACCGTCTCCCCGATCGGCCGCAGGATCGTACCCGCATGAAACAGATTGCCCTGGATCTCGGGCTGGCCTCAGGGCCGACGCTGGCCGGTTTTTTCGCCGGCCCGAATGAGGCCGCGCTACGGCACCTCCAGATGTGGACGGAAAGCCCGACACGATCGCCCGTGCCCACCTACCTTTGGGGGACCAGCGGCAGTGGCAAGACGCATCTGCTGAAAGGGGTGCGCGAGGCCTTGCGCGAGCAGGGCGCAACGGCAGGCTGGCTGGATGCGTCAGTCCAGGAGCCCCCTGATTTCAACGAAGCCTGGGCCGCGGTCTTGCTGGACGATGTCCATCTATATACAGCGGTTCAGCAACAGGCCGCGTTCAACTGGTTTGTCAATGCCATGACGCCCAAATCCGGGCAACCGCTCTGGGTCCTGGCCGCAGGCGAACGGGCTCCCGCCGATTTGAAACTGCGCGAGGATCTGCGAACGCGCCTGGGCTGGGGGCACCTGTTTTCCTTGCAACTGCTTGGCGAGCCTGAGCGGCGGGCTGTGCTGCGCCAACAGGCAGATGCGCGGGGAGTGTTCATGCGCGACGAGGTGGTGGATTTCATCTTGAACCGGTTCTCGCGTGACCTCGGCAGCCTGATCCAGTTGCTCGATCATCTTGATAGTTATGCACTGCAGACGCAACGCGCCATCACCATTCCCCTCATCAAGGCCATGCTGGAGAACGAGTGACATCGAAAAAATTGAATCTGGCGCTGTTCGATCTTGACCATACCTTGCTGCCTATCGATTCCGATTACGCTTGGGGTGTATTCACGACGGATATCGGCTGGACCGATCCCCACGTCTTCCGGCAGAAGAACGATGATTTTTTTGCCCACTACCAGGCCGGGACACTGGACATCCACGACTACGTACGCTTCGCCACCCAGGCAGTGCGCTTGCAGGGCTCAACCCTGGCGACCGCGGCGCATGCCCGCTTCATGCGCGAGGTGGTCCAGCCCAACCTGACGGCGCGAGCCCTGGCGCTGGTTCGACAGCACCAGGCCGCGGGCGACACCGTGGTGATCGTCACTGCCACCAATGAATTTGTCACTCGCCCGATTGCCGATGCGTTTGGCGTATCAGAGCTCATCGCCGTGGACCTCGAACGGGGCCCGGACGGCTGGATCACCGGAGAGATACGGGGCACGCCTTCGTTTCGGGTGGGAAAGGTCACACGGGTTTCCGAATGGCTGTTCTCCCGAAACCTGGAATGGGACAGCGTGGACATCACCTTTTACTCCGACTCCATCAACGATCTCCCGCTGCTCGAAAGAGCCGATCACCCGGTTGCGACCAATCCCGATCCATGGCTTCGCACCATTGCCACGGAGCGTGGTTGGCGCATACTGGACCTGTTCCCCCCCCACCCTGAGACCGTCCCGGCTGCCCTTCAGCCGTAGTCGTTCCTCAAGTTCCTATTTCGCATGATCAAGAAATTCATCAACAAACTGCTGGGTAAAACCCCCTCTGGCGGGGGCAAGCCCAAGTTGGGCAAACGTGAGGAAGTCGGCGTCGACACACACGGTATCGACCCCACACTCGTGGATGAGCGCGCCCTCAATGTCGTGCGCACCCTCAAGCAGGGCGGTTTTGAAGCCTACATCGTCGGCGGCGCTGTGCGCGATCTGTTGGTCGGGTTGCGTCCGAAGGACTTTGACGTGGCCACCAACGCCACCCCCGAGCAGGTCAAGGGACTGTTTCGCCGCGCCTTCATCATCGGGCGGCGCTTTCGCATCGTGCATGTGGTCTTTGGTCGTGGGCGCGAGCATGAGGTGATCGAGGTATCGACCTTCCGCGCTTACATGGACAACGCCGCGGCGGAGCAAGTGGCCGGCAACGAGAAAACCAGCCGCAGTGAGCTGGCGGGCATGAAGCACGCCGTGGACTCCACCGGACGGGTGCTGCGGGACAACGTGTGGGGGCCGCAGGAAGAAGACGCGGTGCGGCGTGATTTCACCATCAATGCGATGTATTACGACCCCGAGACGCAGATCGTGGTGGATTACCATAAAGGCCTGCAGGACGCGAAGAAGCGCACGCTGCGCATGATCGGCGACGCCACCGCTCGCTACCGGGAAGATCCCGTACGCATCATCCGCGCCGTGCGATTCGCTGCCAAGTTAAGTCCGCTGGGCTTCACGCTGGACCCGAAAACCGCCAAACCACTGGCTGAATCGCAGGCCCTGCTGGCCGATGTGCCGCAAAGCCGCCTGTTTGACGAAATGCTCAAGTTGCTGCAGACCGGCCATGCCCTGGCGAGCATCGAGCAACTCAGAAAGCTCGGTCTGCGCGGCATCTACCCGCTGCTCGACGTCGTGGTGGAGCGGGCGGATACCCCGTTTGTCAACGCCGCCCTGCAGGACACAGACCGTCGGGTCGGCGAGGAAAAGCCGGTGGCTCCGAGCTTCCTGCTGGCCTGCGTGCTGTGGGCCGACGTGCGTGACGGCTGGGCCCGACGGCTGGCGCGTCGTGAACACGCCCATCCGGCATTACAGGACGCTATTGACGAGGTATTCGATGCCCGCATTGGCGATGTGTCCGGCCGCGGCAAGTTGGCCGGCGACATGCGCGAAATCTGGATGATACAGCCGCGCTTTGAGAAGCGCGTCGGCAGCACGCCGTTTGGCCTGGTGGAACAGCCCAGGTTCCGCGCGGCTTTCGATTTCATGCGCCTTCGGGCGGAAATTGGCGAGGTCGACGTGGTTCTGGCCGACTGGTGGCAGGAGTTCAGCATGGCCGACGATGCCACGCGCGAAGACCTGGTGTTCCAGGTCAAGGCAGAACAGCATAAGACGGCCCGCGCGCCGCGGGTGCACCGAGCACCGCCGGTGGCGGGGCCGGGCGGCAATCCCGACCCGGGGCGAACCATGGCACGCCCAGGCGAGCCGGAGCATGAGACGGCAGGCGCGCCGGGTGCGCCTGCGGAGCGTTTCAGTGGCGAGGCCGGCGGCCCGGATGCCGAGGGCGCCAAGAAGCGCCGTCGCCGTCGCCGCAAGCCCTCCGGCGGCGGTGATGCGGGCAGCGGCCCGTCGCCCTTGGCCGGGTAAGCGCGGCTGTGTCGCGCGAGGCGGTTGTCGCCTTTGTGGGCCTTGGCGCCAATCTGGGAGACGCTGCGGCTTGCGTGATCACGGCGATGAGCGATCTGGATCGACTGGTCGGTACCCGGGTGACCTGCCGCTCACGCTTGTACCGATCGGCGCCGTACCAGGCTTCTGGTCCGGACTTCATCAATGCGGTGGTGGAAATCAGCACCCGACTCAGTGCGCCCGATTTGCTGGTTGCGCTTCAGCAGCTGGAGCTGACCGCCGGGCGGGTGCGCCCCTATCCCAATGCGCCACGAACGCTGGATCTGGACCTCCTGTTGTACGGAAGCGCGTGCGTTGTCAGCTCCCAGCTGACATTGCCGCACCCGCGCATGATGGAGCGCGCCTTTGTGCTGATCCCGCTGGCTGAAATTGCGCCGGACCGGGTGGATGCTGCGCATCTCGCGGCGATCCACGGGCAGGATATCTCCGTGTTTCACGACCTTGGCTCGTGATCGCAACCCCGATTTCACTGGAGGCGGCGGTTAGACTAGCGCATGTCATAAAAATGTCAAAATTCTGACATTTTCATTCCCATCCAGGAGTCCGCCATGGTGTTTGGCAAATTTTTGCCGCGAGAAGGCAATTATTTCGAGATGTTCAACCAGCACGCAGACCGCATCGTTGAGGCGGCGCACGCATTTTCAAAGCTGGTGGCGAACTACAACGACCTGCATCTCCGGGAAAAGTACAACCAGGACGTGGACAATGCCGAGCGGGCGGCCGATCGCGTGACGCAGGACGTGAACAAGGCCATCCACCGGACCTTCATCACCCCGATCGATCGCGAGCAGATTCATACCTTGATCAACACCATGGACGATGTGGCGGACTTGATTCAGGACTCTGCTGAAACGATGGCCTTGTACGACATCCACCACATGACCGAGGAGATCACCCGTCTGACCGATCTCAGCGTCAAGTGTTGCGAGCGCGTTCGTGATGCAGTCAAGTTGCTGAGCAAGATTGCGGATCCGTCGACCGCCGAGGCGGCGCTCAAGACCTGTGAAGAAATCGACCGGCTCGAAAGCGACGCGGACCGCGTGATGCGCAGTGCCATGAGCAAGCTGTTTCGCGAAGAGCCCGACGTACGCGAGGTCATCAAGCTCAAGGCCATTTATGAGCTGCTGGAGACCATCACCGACAAGTGCGAGGACGTGGCCAATGTGATCGAGGGCATCATCCTCGAAAATTCCTGACCGGGCGCGGGGCAGGCACGATGGAAACCGTACAAGCGGCTCTGTGGGTGGTGATTCTTCTGGTCGTTCTGGCCATTCTGTTTGACTTCATGAACGGGTTTCATGACGCGGCCAACTCCATTGCCACCGTGGTATCCACGGGAGTTCTCAAACCCGGGCAGGCCGTTCTTTTTGCGGCGTTCTTCAACGTGGTCGCCATCTTTGTATTTCAGTTGAGCGTGGCGGCGACCGTCGGAAAGGGCATCGTGCACCCCGGCGTGGTGGACACCCATGTGGTGTTCGGCGCGCTACTGGGCGCCATCACCTGGAACCTGCTGACCTGGTATTACGGCATTCCCAGCAGCTCATCCCATGCGCTGATTGGCGGTATCGTGGGCGCGGTGATCGCCAAGGGCGGCGCGGCTTCGCTGGTCGCGGGCGGCATCCTCAAGACCGTGGCCTTCATCTTTGTGTCACCTTTTCTGGGCTTTCTGCTCGGTTCGATGATGATGGTGGTCGTGGCCTGGATCTTCCGGCGCAGCCGTCCGTCTCGCGTGGACAAGTGGTTTCGCCGCCTCCAACTGGTCTCGGCGGGCGCCTACAGCCTGGGGCATGGCGGCAACGACGCCCAGAAGACCATCGGAATCATCTGGATGCTGCTGATCGCCACGGGGTATACGGCTGCGGCCGACAAGTCGCCACCCACCTGGGTCATCGTCAGCTGCTACATGGCCATCGGCGCCGGCACCATGTTCGGCGGCTGGCGCATCGTCAAGACCATGGGTCAAAAAATCACCAAGCTCAAGCCGGTCGGCGGCTTTTGTGCCGAAACCGGTGGCGCCCTGACGCTGTTTCTCGCCACGGCTCTGGGCATTCCGGTGTCCACCACCCACACTATCACGGGCGCCATCGTCGGCGTCGGCTCAGTCCACCGCGCCAGTGCGGTGCGCTGGGGAGTGGCCGGCAACATCATCTGGGCCTGGATTTTCACCATTCCGGCCAGCGCTTTTGTTGCGGCGATTGCCTACTGGGTCAGCCTGAATTTGTTCTGATCCGGTTCTGAGCATGTTCGATGAGTGCCGACGACCGGCATGGCCCCGTGATGCTCAAGCTCACTGCGATATCTTGCGAGCCTCCGCAATCTGATGCTCAAAGTAGCGCTGGAAGCTGAAGACAATGCTGGCCATCAGGATGGTGGTGCCAATCAGCAACGACAGCACGATTGCGCCGATCGTCAGCCAGTGCGTCTCGCCCGAGGTTGAATCGGCGGCCGCGCGAGGGTTGAAACGGGCATTCCACTTCTCCGGGGTCATCAAACCGTACACGATGGCCTGGAGCGCGCACCCGGCAATGGTGAAGCCCAGCAAGGGCACCAATAGCCAGCTGAGCGGATCGTCCTGACCCAGTTCCTGGACGCGCTGGATGCCATGGAGTCCGAGCGCCGTTGGAATCGACAACAGCCATCCCATCCAGTCTCCCAGGCCATGCAGGTAAAAGCGGTGCAGACCCAGGGGGCCCCCCAGAAATGCCAGCCACGCTGCAGTTGTTTTGTTTTTCATGGCCGCGATTATTGCGGCGAAGTCAAATCACCGAGCCCAAGCGACTTTTCCATCAGGACCACGTCCAGCCATTTGTCAAATTTCCAGCCACACGAGGCGAGCACGCCGACATGCACAAATCCCGTTGTGCGATGAACGCCAATGGATCCGGTGTTTGCCGAGTCGCCGATGACGGCGATCAATTTGCGCACACCGGCGCGCTCAGCGTGCAGCGCCAGTTCCGCCAGCAGCATTCGTCCCAATCCCTGACCTTTGGCGTGCGGGGCAAGGTAGATCGAGTCTTCAGCTGAAAAGCGGTAGGCGGGGCGCGGTTTGAACCAGTTGCAATAGGCGAATCCGGCAATTTGGCCCTTGTCCTCGGCGACGAGCCATGGCAGACCCCGGGCCAGCACGTCGGCGCGGCGGCTGGCCATCTCGGATTCTGAGGGTGGATCCATTTCGAATGTGCCTGTTCCGTGAAGCACATGGTGGACATAGATGGCGGTGATTGCGGCGATATCTTTGTCGCGGGCAGGGCGGATGAGGAGCATAGGAGTAGTTGGCGATATAATGGAAAGCTTTTCAGTGTGTCGCTGGCCGGGTGGCCATGTCGCGTGTCTCAACGCTGAAAACACATTAACCACCCACAGGATAAATCATGGTTGTGATTCGACTCTCCCGCGGCGGCTCCAAAGGCCGACCCTTTTTCAATATCGTCGTGACCGACAAGCGCGAGCGCCGTGACGGTCGGTTCATCGAGCGCATTGGTTTCTACAACCCGATCGCCAGAGGCGGCGAAGAGAGCCTGCGTATCGCGCAGGACCGCCTGACCTACTGGAAGGGCGTCGGCGCCCAGGCGTCCCCCACGGTGGAACGCCTGATCAACCAGGCGGCTGCCAAGGCCGTCTGACAGATCTGCGAGCTGTGTTGCCCGGTCTGGAGCCTGTCGAACTCCCGGCAGATGCCATCGAGGTCGGTCGCATAGCGGATGCCTGGGGCATCAAGGGCTGGTTCAAGGTCTTGCCCCACAGCGCCTCTCCCGAGGCGCTTTTTTCTTCCAAACGCTGGTACTTGCAGCCTTCCGAACGCGGTGCAAAGACGTTTTCTGGTACTGTCCGCCTGTCGATCAAGGAAGCGAAGGAGCACTCCGATTCCGTCGTCGTCACAGCGCATGAGGTCGCTGACCGTAACGCTGCCGAAGCTCTCAGGGGCGCGCGCATCTTCGTTGCCCGGTCGAGCTTTCCCACCGCCGGAAAAGACGAGTACTACTGGGTTGACTTGATTGGGCTGAACGTCGTCAACCGCGAGGGCGTGACACTTGGGGCCGTCAAGGAACTGCTTTCCGCAGGTCCGCAGACCGTCCTGGTGCTGGAATATTCTGAAGCCGACGAAGCCGGTGCCAGCGAGACGCGGGAGCGCATGATCCCGTTTGTGTCCGCTTATGTGGATGGCGTCGATTTGACGGCGCGGCGCATCACGGTTGACTGGCAAGCTGACTACTGAGCCTTGGCGGGTCTGGCGGCAACCCGGGATTGAACATGCGATTTGACGTCATTACCCTGTTCCCCGAACTTTTCCCGCCATTTTTTACCAGCGGCGTGACACGGCGCGCCTTCGAGTCGGGCTCGGTGAATGTGCGGATCTGGAGTTTGCGTGATTTTGCCGAAGGCAATTACCGCCGTGTCGACGACCGTCCTTTTGGCGGCGGCCCCGGCATGGTCATGATGGCCGAGCCCTTGTTCCAGTGTCTTGGTGCCATCCGCGCCGACCGGGATGACGCCGCGCCCGTGGTACTTTTCTCCCCGATCGGGACCCGGCTCGACCATGGGAGCGTGGCAGGCTGGTCAGCGAGCATCGGTGCGATCCTGGTCTGTGGTCGCTACGAAGGCGTGGATCAGCGCTTTATTGACGGGCACGTCGATGCCCAGATCAGCATCGGGGACTTTGTCCTTTCCGGCGGAGAAATTGCGGCGCTGGCGCTGCTGGACGCCGTTGCACGCCTGCAGCCGGGCGTGCTCAATGACGAGGGCAGTCACCAGATGGACAGTTTTAATCCGGCACTGGATGGGCTGCTGGATTGCCCGCATTTCACCCGGCCGGAGACTTGGCATGGGCAGCCGGTTCCCGCAGCGCTGATGTCGGGGCACCATGCCAATATCGAGCGCTGGCGCAGGGATCGCCGGCTGGAAATCACGGCCCTTCACCGGCCTGAACTGATCGAGGCAGCGCGTGGGGCAGGGCGTCTGAATCAGGCCGACGAAGCCGTGCTGGCCCAGCAACAGAATCAGTCAGCCCTGACTTAGGGAAATAGTATAATCAAAAGCTTTTCGATCCTCTGCCCAGCCGCGGAATACAAGAAACCAGCGCCATCTGCGCGTTCTTGCCGCCTTTTGTGTAGCGTGGGCACGATCCAAAGAGGTAATCCATGAATTTGATCCAGACCCTCGAGCAGGAAGAAATCGCCCGTCTCGGCAAGAAAATCCCTGAGTTCGCCCCTGGCGACACCGTCATCGTGAGCGTCAACGTGGTTGAAGGCGCCCGCAAGCGGCTCCAGGCCTACGAAGGCGTGGTCATCGCCAAGCGCAACCGCGGCCTCAACAGCGGCTTCACGGTGCGCAAGATCTCCAGCGGTGAAGGCGTGGAACGTACGTTCCAGACCTACAGCCCGCTGATTGCCAGCATCGAAGTCAAGCGTCGTGGCGATGTCCGTCGCGCCAAGCTGTACTACCTGCGTGATCGCAGCGGAAAGTCGGCGCGCATCAAGGAAAAGCTGCCGAACCGTGCCAAGGTTGCCGCAGCGAAGGCTGCAGCCAAGGTTGCCGCCGCGTAAGCTGCCGCCACTTGCCAACAAGCCGCCTGAAGCGAATGCGCAGGCGGCTTTTCAGTTTCTGGCAACCCCTTCATGTCCCACACCCCCTTGTCCCGGCTGCCGCAATTTGATCCCCGATTGATTCCGGTCACGGGCGTGGACAGGCATCTGCCACGGGTGGCGCCGGAGGCACTGACGCCTGCTGCGCTGCAGCAACGATTTGCGACCCCTCCGCCCTGGCAACCTGACGTGGTGCTGGAAAAGAAGTTTGCCGACCGGGTCGCGGCGCGCGCCGCCGTTTTGGTCCCGATCGTGATGCGGGGCCTTGATGCCAGCCAGCCGACCGTTTTATTGACTGAGCGTACTGCCCACCTGTCAACGCATTCGGGCCAGATTGCCTTTCCAGGTGGCCGGGTTGATGACACCGATGCCGACGCCAGGTCTGCGGCCCTGCGTGAGGCCTATGAGGAGGTGGGGCTCGATCAAAGATTTGTTCAAGTGCTGGGCGTCTTGCCCACGTACACCACCGGAACGTCGTTCATCATCACGCCTGTCGTCGCCCTGGTGCTGCCGGACTTTGAACTCCGTCCCAACCCCTTTGAAGTGGCCGACACCTTCGAAGTCCCGCTGGATTTCCTGATGAATCCGGCGAACCACCACCATCACGCCTTTGAGTGGGAGGGCGTGCACCGGGAGTGGTTTTCCATGCCCTATCACGAAGCGCTGAACGGTGGATCCATTGAGCGATATATCTGGGGCGCCACAGCCGGCATGCTGCGTAACTTCTACCGTTTTCTGTCTGCCTGAGACCGATCACTGCGCCTGAACCGGACACTGACGCTCGTTATGATGCGCCCATGAGTTTTTTCGCGATCCTGTTTGCCTTGCTGCTGGAGCAGGTGCGCCCGCTGACGTCAAGCAACCCGATTCATGCCGGCGTTCGGAACTGGGTTCGCTGGGTCGGTCGAAATTTCGATGCAGGGCGATCCCATCATGGCTGGGTGTCGTGGGGGCTTGCTGTTGGCGTGCCTTCGATGGGTGCGCTGGTCGTGCACTGGTTGCTGGCCTATCTGCTGGGCTGGCCCTTTGCGGCGCTGTGGAGCGCCGCGCTGCTGTATGTCACGCTCGGATTCCGTCAGTTCAGCCACCATTTCACGGACATCCGCGATGCACTGGACGTCGGCGACGAAACGCGTGCCCGTGAGTTGCTCGCGCTCTGGCAGCACGTCGACGCCAGCGAGTTGCCCCGCAGCGAACTGGTCCGTCATGTGATTGAACATTCGGTCCTGGCGGCACACCGGCATGTTTTTGGCGTTTTAGCCTGGTTTTCGGTACTTGCGGCCTTTGGACTGGGGCCCGCGGGCGCGGTTTTGTACCGGACCAGTGAGTTTCTCTCGCGCTACTGGCGGCACAAGAACAGTATCGAGCACCTGCCCTCCAGTGAGGCGCTGCAGGTCGCAGCCGCCAGCGCCTGGAAAGTGATTGACTGGCTGCCTGCCCGCATCACCTCGCTGGGCTTTGCCGTCGTCGGAAGTTTTGAGGAAGCCATCGATAGCTGGCGTAACCATGCACAACGCTTTCCGGGTGACAACGATGGGGTCATCGTCGCAGCGACTGCGGGCGCGATCAATGTCCGTCTCGGCGGTGAAGCGCTCAAACCCCTCGCAACGGGCCGGGCCAGCAATGACCCCCTTGGGGATGCACCGCAGTCGGCATCCGGTGCCGGAACGGGAACCCCGGGACGCGAGCCCGAGCCCGCTTACCTGGCGCAGGTCGTCGGGCTGGTCTGGCGTTCGGTCGTCCTGTGGTTGGTGCTGCTGGCGTTGCTGACGCTGGCCCGCCTGCTGGGATGACGACGACTTTACCCATCTGGCGCCCAGCAGGGCGCAGTCGCCAGGGGATGCGCTGCCTTAATACCGGGTCTGCGACAACTCAGCGAACAGGTCAGCATAGATTTTGTGGCGCCTGGGGCTGATTCCGCCTGAAGATTCACGGGTGTTCACGGCGGCAAGCACGCCGCAGCCCGGTTCGTGCAGGTGCGTGCAGTTGTAAAACTTGCAGCGAGCCACATGGGGCTTGAGGTCGGGCATGTAGGCGGCCAACTGCATCGGTTCAATATGGCGCAGGCCGAACTCCTGAAATCCGGGCGAATCAATCAAGGCGGTCCCTCGCTCCCGGTCCACCCAATACCAGGTGGTGCTGGTGGTGGTGTGCTTGCCGGAGTTGAGCGCCTGCGAAATTTCATTGGTCACCACTGCCGCACCCGGCACCAGCCGGTTGATCAATGTGCTCTTGCCGGCGCCGGAGGGCCCCAGCACCAGGGTGGTTCGGCCTTCCAGCAAGCCCAGAATCGGCAGCATCTGCTCGGGCTGACCGGCTTTCAGCGCGGCTGGCAGCATGGTGTATCCCATGCTGCGGTAGGGCTCCAGGCGTCCCCAGGCCAGAGAAAAAGGCATGGGCAGGTCGCTCTTGTTGAGCACGATGATGGGAGTGATGTGCTCGGCTTCGGCGGCGATCAAGGCGCGTGACAACTGGCTCTCGGAAAATTCAGGCTCCGCCGCGATCAGGATCAGCACCTGGTCCAGGTTGGCGGCAAACGATTTGGTGCGGATCTCATCCTGCCGGTAAAACAGGTTGCGCCGCGGTTCCACCTTCTCAATCGTTCCTTCGTCGCGGGAAGGCTGCCACAGCACGCGGTCGCCGACCACGGCCTGACTCTTCTTTCCCCGGGGATGACAGATGACGCGTTGGCCTTGCGGCGTTTCCACCACGCAATGGCGCCCATGCCCCGCAACCACCAGGCCGGTCTCCAGGTCAGGGATCGGCGCGCTCAAACGAGGACCTTCATGGGGCGCAGGCCGCCAGCAGGGCGTCGATGCGTGCGGCGCAATCCATGTCCATGCGTGAGACGCCGCCGGCGTCATGCGTACGCCAGCGCACCGTACAGTGCCTGGCGTTCACCAGCAGGTCGGGGTGATGGTCGCGGGTGTGCGCGACAAATGCCACAGCGTTCACAAACGCCATCGTTTCATGGAAGTCAGCGAAGGCGTAAATCTTCTCGATCGCCACCTCGGCACCGTCTCCACTCAGGCTCCAGCCCTCCAGGCGAGCCAGATTTGCTACCAATTCAGTAGCTGATAATGACCGTTTTACAATGGGATAAGGCTCATTTTGCTTGAAACTTTGCATGCTGTGCCTTCTTTCAGGCGGTCATTCGCGCCAGACGCTCGGAAGCGGGGGGATGGGAGTAATAGAACTTTACATAGAGCGGGTCCGGGGTGAGCGTGGAGGCGTTGTCCTGATAGAGCTTGAGCAGGGCGTGCGCCAGGTTCGGTCCACTGGTTTGCGCGACGGCATAGGCGTCTGCCTCAAACTCATGCTTGCGCGAGAGTTGCGCGAGCAAGGGCGCGATGAAGAATGAGAACACCGGGACCACGAGCAGAAACAACAGTAGGGCCAGCGCGTCGTTTGGCGCGCTCTGGCCAGTAACCACGCTGGGTATGACCCCCAGTCCGGTGTAGAACCAGGTTCGGGTTGAAAGCCAGCCCAGCAGGGCAAAACCGGCCAGACTGAGTGCGAACAGGCTCGCGATGCGCTTGAGAACGTGCCGGTGCCTGAAGTGCCCGAGTTCATGGGCCAGCACGGCTTCCACCTCGGCAGGCTCCAGCTGGCGCAGCAAGGTGTCATAAAAAACCACCCGTTTGGAGGCGCCAAAACCGGTGAAGTAGGCGTTGGCATGCGCGCTCCGCTTGCTTCCGTCCATGACAAACAGGCCATGGGCCGCGAAGCCGCAACGCTGCATCAGGGTGGTGACACGACTTTTCAACGATTCGTCTTGCAGCGGCTGGAATTTGTTGAACAACGGGGCGATGAAGGTCGGGAAGATCAGCAGAATCAGCAGGTTGAAGGCCATCCAGACGCCCCAGGTCCAGAGCCACCAGAAATGTCCGGCGGAACCCATCAACCACAAGATCAGCGCGGCAATGGGCAAGCCAATGACCACGCCCATGAGCGTGGACTTGAGAAGATCGAGCATCCAGAGGCGCAACGTCATCCTGTTGAATCCAAAGCGCTGCTCGATCACGAAAGTCTGGTACAGGGTCAACGGCAAATCGATCAATCCGCTGATCAGCGCAAAGCCACCCAGCAAGGCCAACTGTTGCGCCATGCCGCCGTCCATCGATGCCATCAGCGACTGGTTCAGGGCATCCAGTCCGCCGAGCAAGGTCCAGCCGAGCAAGACGGCAGCGCCGAAGCCCAGTTCCAGCAGTCCGAAGCGTGCTTTGGTGATGGTGTAGTCGGCGGCTTTCTGATGGGCGGCGAGCGTGATTTTTTCCGCGAAAGCCGCCGGGACCGCATCGCGGTGCAGGGCCACGTGGCGGATCTGGCGCGTCGTGAGCCAGAAACGGACCAGCAGGCTGACAAGCAGGGCGCCGGCAAATGCCAGCGTCAGCGCCAGCGAGGGAGAGACGAAGGAGGGCATAGGCCGGGAGTTTAGGCGCAAACCGTGTACCTGCCCTGGCATGGGCGACAATCCCGCGCATGACTGAAGCACTTGAAATCTCCGCCGGAACCCTTGGAAAATCGGACCAGAACCTGGTCTGGGTCGATTGCGAAATGACCGGCCTTGACCCTGAGGCCGAACGTTTGATCGAGATTGCCGTGATCGTGACCGGCCCCCACCTGACGCCGCGCATTGAAGGCCCCGTGCTGGTGATTCACCAGAGCGACGAGCAATTGAACAAGATGGATGCCTGGAACAAGGGCACGCATGGCAAGAGCGGCCTGATCGACAAGGTCAAGGCATCCAGGCTGAACGAAGCACAGGCCGAGGTGCTGATCCTTGAGTTTCTGGCTCGCTACGTGCCCAAGGGCACCACGCCCATGTGCGGCAACACCATCGGCCAAGACCGCCGGTTTCTGGTGAATTACATGCCGAAGCTGGAAGCGTTCTTCCACTATCGCAACCTCGATGTCAGCACGCTCAAGGAGCTCGCCAAGCGCTGGCGCCCCGAGGTGTACAGCGCCTTCAAGAAGCAGCAGAAACATACGGCGCTGGCGGATGTGCACGAGTCCATCGACGAGTTGGCGCACTACCGCGAACACTTCCTGAGACTTGTCGCCTAAGGAGAAACCCGCATGGCTTTCATTTCTGTGCGATAATTCGAGGCTGTGTTGCACACCGCAACACATATTTGTACATCTCCCTTCACACACCGGACTCGCCAAGAAGAGTCCATCCAGTGAGCAGCCAGTGTGCTGCCAGACTGCGGTATCCGCACTGAAACTGGGCTTCGTTTGATGGTTGATGTTTTTTAACCATTGACGAAGCGCGTCGCAGTCCTTGTGGCGCTTTCGTGTGAGAAAAAAATGACCGACGCTTTTGAAGTGCTGGGCGACCTTTCGCCCGTTGAATCTGTTTCCGCCGATTCCTCCAACGTAATCCCCAGTCCGGCGTTCCATCAGCCGGCAGCAGAATTTGCCGAACCCGCCGAGGTGTTTTTGGCCGATGAAGCCGAACCCGCCGAGGCTGAAGAGGCTGCGCCCAACGGCTTCGTGCTGCTGGGTCTGGCACCCGAACTGATCCAGGCCGTAGCCGATCTGGGCTACACACAGCCCACGACGGTCCAGTTGCAGACCATCCCCAAGGCCTTGCCTGACCAGGACGGTACCAGCGAAGGAAAGCGCTTTATTGACCTGATGGTCTCCAGCCAGACCGGCAGCGGCAAGACCGCCGCCTTCCTGCTGCCCGTGTTGCACACCCTGCTCAAGACCCAGGCTGACGCCGACGCCAAGGAGCGTGCTGACTTCGAGCGCGCCGTGGCCGATGCGGCTGCCCGAGGTGAGCCGGCGCCGAAGCGCCCCAAGCGCAAGGACCCGACCAATGCGCGTAACTTCAAGGCGCCAACGCCCGGCGCACTGGTGGTCTGCCCCACGCGCGAACTCGCGCAGCAGGTGGCGCACGATGCGATCGAGCTTGTCAAGCATTGCCGCGGCCTGCGGGTTGCCAATGTGGTGGGCGGTATGCCCTACCAGCTCCAGATCGCCAAGCTGCAAAATGCCGACCTGGTCGTTGCCACCCCGGGCCGTCTGCTGGACCTGCAACGCTCGATGCAGATCAAGCTCGACCAGGTGAAATTCCTGGTGGTGGACGAAGCCGATCGCATGCTCGACCTGGGCTTCTCCGATGACCTGGCCGAGATCAACCAGCTCACCAGCCAGCGCCAGCAGACCATGATGTTCAGCGCCACCTTCGCGCCGCGCATCCAGCAACTGGCCATGCGCGTGATGCACGACAACGGTGCATCGGTGCAGAAGATCCAGATCGACTCGCCGCAGGAGAAGCACGCGAACATCAAGCAGGTGCTGTTCTGGGCTGATAACGCTGCGCACAAGCGCAAGCTGCTCGATCACTGGCTGCGAGACACCACGATCGATCAGGCCATCGTGTTTGCCAGCACCCAGATCGAATGCGACGGCCTCGCCAATGACCTTCAACAGGACGGCTTCAGCGCTGTGGCGCTGCACGGGGCACTCAGCCAGGGCTTGCGCAATCGCCGTCTCATGGCGCTGCGCCAAGGCCAGGTGCAAATCCTGGTGGCCACTGATGTGGCTGCGCGGGGCCTCGACGTGCCGACGGTCACGCACGTGTTCAACTTCGGCTTGCCGATGAAGGCCGAGGACTACACCCATCGCATTGGTCGCACGGGTCGCGCCGGCCGCGACGGCATCGCTGTGACATTCGCCGAGTTCCGCGATCGCCGCAAAATTTTCGACATCGAGTCCTATACCCACCAACACTTCAAGGCGGAGACCATTCCCGGCCTGGAGCCGACACAGCGTTTCCCTGCGTCGGCGCCGGTCAAGTTTGGAAAATCCGGTTTTGGTGACCGTGGCCCTCGTGACGCCTCCCCGCGCGACCGCAATTCCGGTGGCGGCGGCGCCCGCGGCGGCTTCGGTGGCGGCGGTGCTGACAGGCATGCGCGGGGCGGACCACGTCAGTTCGGTGCCAATGAAGGTGGTTTCGGTCAGCGCGAGGAGCGTAGCTATGATCGCCGCAGCGGCTTCAATGAAGGCTTCGGTGGCGGCAATCGTAACGAAGGCTTCGGCGGCAACCGCAATGAAGGCTTTGCGCCGCGCAACGCTGGGTTTGCGCCCCGCCATGAGGGTTTCCCGCCGCGCAAGGAGGGATTCGCGCCGCGCAACGAGACTTTTGCGCCCCGTGGCGCTGAATTCGCTCCCCGCAACGAAGGTTTCGCACCTCGTGGCGGTGACTTCGCTTCCCGCAAGCCGGCTTTTACCAAGCCGGGTCCCGCCGGCAAGGCATTCACGCCGCGCGGCGAAGCGCCAAAGCGCACCGGCGGCACCAAGGTGCTGAAGATTTCGCGGGGCTGAAGCCGGCGGTCGCCAGAATAAGACGATTCGCTTTGCAGACCGTGCTTCCAGGGCCGCCCTGAGTGCGGCGCAAATACGCATCCAGACCAAAAAGCCTGCTGTCGCATCGACAGCAGGCTTTCTGCCTTTTGATACAACCCGGTTTGGAGCGTGAGCGAAGGGGTGCCGGCTGTTTCAACCGGCGTTTGCCGCAAGCATGTTTATCGCCATTTTTAGGGCAGATTGCTCCCCGTGATGGGTCCCCTGCGGGGCCGCCCAAAGGGCAAAATGCCGCTTTTTCAGGTCGGTCAGTGCTTGAGACTATTAAAAATAATAGCTAACAGTGACCATTTCATGCTGGCGTTAGCCCATTTATGCATAAAAAGCCGCGAACGGCGCGAACATTGGCCTTCAGTGGTGCTGCCGCCTGACCCGGACGCAGTTCCGGTTGTTCAAGAGGTCAGGCCGGGAGTCTCAACTTATCGTCGTGTCGGAATACGCCACACCACCCATGCGCCGAGCAGACCGAAGCCGAGCAGGACGGACTGCAACCACGGTCGGCCCATGAATTGCCAGGCGGAGAGACCCACCATGCTCATCATGAGTGTTGTGGAAATCCACTTGACCCGCAGCGGCAGGGAGTGATGGGCCTCCCAATCGCGCACCATGGGCCCCAGAAAACGGTGGCAAGTGAGCCACTGGTGCAAACGAGGGGAGGCTTTGGCAAAGCACGCTGCGGCCAGCAGCACAAAAGGCGTCGTGGGCAAGCCCGGCAAGACGACGCCGAGCAAGCCCAAGCCCAGCGAAATCACGCCCGCCGTGACCAGTAGCGCCTGGCGTACCTTGCCTGAAGATGTCAGTGCGCCCATGGCCCCAGAGGGTGATGCGTCACGGCCACTGCCACCATTAAGCTGACGGTAGCCAATGCCAGCACGAAAAACACCGCCCTGGCCCCACGACCCTGGGCCCGCTTGAGTGCGAAGGAACCCAGGATCACGTAAACCGGCAGCAGCAGAAGCTTGACGCCCAGCCAGGCCTGACCGGTCGTGTTCATCCCCAGCATCCACCACAGGCTGACGCCGGCTATCAGCAAGCTGGTGTCAATGGCCACGCTGATCCGCCGCACAGTTTTGTTCATGGGCCATCGCGCCGCCCCCAGCGTGGCCACGCCACGCAACACGAAGAGCAGCACGCTGGCGCCCACCAGTGTCATGTGGGTCGTTTTGAGCAAGGAATAGGCGAGGGACATCGGGGGCGCGGACTAGGTTCAGCAGACACGGAAGGGCGCGTGGCGCATTTTGCCCGCTGCCCGGCCGGGACATCAAAAAAGGGCCCGCAGGCCCTTCTTTTTTTAGGGGGTTGGCGCGGCCACCCCCGAAACATACCGTTCAGTCGCGTTCGCCTCCCATGATGCCCAGCAAGGCCAACAGGCTCTGGAATACGTTGATGATGTCCAGGTACAGGGCCAGCGTGGCGCTGATGTAGTTGGTTTCTCCGCCATCGATAATCTGCTTCAGGCCGTACAGCATGTAGGCACTGAACACGCCGATGGCCATGACGGAGATCGCCATCATGCCGGCGGTGGAACCTACAAAGACGTTGATGATGCCGCCGACCAGGATGGCCAGCGCGCCGACGAACAGCCACTTGCCCATGCCCGACAGGTCACGCTTGATGACGCTGGACAGGCTGGCCATCACAAAGAAGACGCCGGCCGTACCACCGAATGCCGTCATGATCAGGTCCGGGCCGTTCTTGAAGCCCAGCACCATGGCGATCATGCGTGACAGCATCAAGCCCATGAAGAAGGTGAAACCCAACAGGACTGGCACGCCCGCCGCTGAATTTTTGGTCTTGTTGATGGCGTAGATGAAACCGAACGCGCCGCCCAGAAAGACGATCAGTCCCAAGCCGCCGCTCAATGACTTGGTAATGCCCGTCGCCACACCCAGCCAGGCACCCAGCACGGTGGGAAGCAGGCTCAGGGCCAGCAGCCAGTAGGTGTTGCGCAGAACTTTGTTGCGTTCAACCTGCGAGGCAGCCTGGCCGAAACCTGTGCCTTGGTCAATGGTTTGCACTCGATCATTCATGTTTCAGACTCCTTGTTGGCTGCACCTTGCAGCCGTCGTAGTGTAGTGGACACCGAAAATGCAAAAAGATTCCCGGACCGCGATTCCTTCAGGCTGTGTGGGAATTCTGGTGAATAGCGTTTTACCCTGGATGGGGGTAACGCCAACTGCCTGGAAAGCTATGCTCACAGCTTTTGAACACCGCAAACCGGGAACCACCGCCATGAAAAACACATATGCCCTCGAATCCGCCGATGTCAAGGCCATCGCCGCCGCGGCCGAGGCCGAAGCGCTCAAGAACAAATGGGCCGTGACCATTGCCATCGTGGACGGTGGCGGTCACTTGCTGCACCTGCACCGCCTGGACGGCGCGGCGCCGATTTCCGCGCACATCGCACCGGCCAAGGCCAACACCGCCGCCATGGGCCAGCGAGAGAGCAAGGTTTATGAGGACATGATCAACGGTGGCCGGATGTCCTTTCTGAGCGCACCCGACCTGAAGGGACTACTGGAAGGTGGCGTTCCGATCATGAAGGACGGCCAGTGCCTGGGTGCGGTTGGGGTGAGCGGTGTCAAATCGACCGAAGACGCGCAGATCGCCAGGGCCGGGATCGCGGCCATCGGTCTCTAACCCGTGAGTGGTGCTCGATCTCTCATCCGTTGCCTGTTTTCCGGCGCGAATCAAAGCGCCGGGTCCTGCATGGAGACCAAGGCGCTATCGTTGCTTGGTTGAGGCGTCAACAGCCAGCCAGCCGCCAGCCGTTGACTCGATCGTGAACTTCTCGGTGGATTCGATCCGGTAGCTTTGCCCGTCGCGTACACCGCTTTCGAGGACGACGGACTCAATCGCGACCCTGTTGCATCGCTTTGGTGTGGAGTTCGCACCGGGCGTCGCTTTCACGGAGATCCTCCGGGATTCAAACTGGGTCAAACGGTTCAGGGACGCGAATGTGCTTTTCGCCAGCTCATTGCGGGTAAACACGAATTCGATGTATTTCCCTTCCCCGTCACGAACCTGTGCGGTGACCTTTGCATGCTGGGCGAACATGTCAACATAAAGTTGAGGGTTCCGTTGAGTCACTGCAGAGTCCAGTTGCTCAAGCCAGGCCTCGGCGATTTCCTTTGGGCGGCACGGTGACGGGCCGGGGATCGTTATCGCCGGCGGGCTTGCGGTGGGCGAAGGGGTTCCGGTGTTCTGCGGTGGCTCGCTTGATCCGGCGCTCTGGGTCGCAGGGGCCTGCGGGGCAGTGGCTCTGTCCGTTTGTGGTCCTGCGGAGACTGGCGCTGTCGTTGCAGTTGATGGCGGCACGCTTGTGCCGCTGGCAACGGGCGCACCTGGCAGGGCTTGTGATGTCAGTTGGTCCAGTTCCGCATCGAACATCCCCGCGACGAAGAAGCTGGGCACTCGTTCGAGCAGCACAGGCATCAAGACCGTCATCAAACTGCGGGTCCGGTCGGCTGGCAACGACGGGGCAAATCCAACTTGCCCGGCATCAATGGAAATTCTGGCACCCGCGGCCCTTAACGAGGTCCCGCCTTTGTTGACTTTGTTATACGTGCCTTCGGGCTGCTGGTGTTCCGCAGCGAGTTCTGTAGAGAGCACATAGGGCTCATGATCGGTGCCCCTTATGCCGATCGTCGCGGTTGCCGTCACGATTTGGTAGTTGTCTTTCTTCCGGCTTCCGATCCAGCCCGTGATCAGGCGCAAGGCCCCGGAGAAGATCCTCAAGGAGAGCTTTTCGTCACCCGCATTCTTTGCACTGAAGCGTTCCATAGTAAAAGCGGAGTTCGGCCGTACCGCAATGAAGCCGGCATCATCCGTGCGCACAAGGGCTTCGCCAGTCGGGGCTGCGCGGATCTGATCTCCAACGTTCAAGACATCGCCGGCTTTGAGTTCACGAGCGCTACCCGTGGTGGCGTCAACAGCCGAGATCGAGCCGCTAATCCGGTAAACCGAACCGAAACGTGCTGGCAGTTCAGCAGCAATTGCAGCCGACCCCCAGAAAACCTGGGTAATCAGGATGGCGCGGGCCAAAGCGAGCAAGGACTTAACTGGCATATGTCATCGAATCCAAAAGCGTTCAATTTGGCAGCATTTTTGGGAAAAAGAGCCCTCGAATCAGGCTGTTCAAACCGGCTGGGACATTCGGGACAAATTCACTGGGTTTGTGGACAACCGCCCCCAATGTGTCACGGCCGCAAGAACTAACCCGAATCGATGCAGTGTAGTGCGATTCAAGGCGCTGTGAAGTCCCTGCGGGCCGATCATCCGTGCAAAGCGTTACTACTGCATGAAGGTGTAGCCCCTGCGCCATCGTGATGTGACTTTTGTGCGCAAGTGAGGAAGAAATTTCGGATCTGCATTGCGTCTGATCAGTTAGTACGGCAAGATACCGGAAGTTTCAGTCAATTGTTGATCTGCATCAAACAGTTCTTGGTTTTATTGGAAATGCGGCTTCAAAAGGGAAGTGACGAGATGGATATGTCTTTAGTCGAGTTGTGGCTTCAGCCTTTGCCGGATTCCGACGAGCCGTGCGGGAAAGATCTCGAGTACGACAGCGACTTCCTGGAGCTGAACCGGGTTGCTCAAGGGAAGCCAGAAACACAGTTTGCGGCCGGTGAGCCACCAGACTGGGGGGATGTACTCGAGAAGTCTGAAGCCTTGCTCGGGCGCTCCCGTGATATCCGCATCGCTTTGCTTTGGCTCAGGGCAAGCATTAATTTGCGTGGTTTTTCTGCCTTGTCTCCGGGTTTGCGATTGATTGAGGGCCTGCTCTCCAATTTCTGGGAACGCCTGCATCCGTTGTGCGACCCCGATGATGGCGACCCCTATGCGCGTGCGAACGCTCTGGCCATGCTGCCCGACCCGGATGGTCTGCTCGGCGACTTGCGGCAGTGTGTTCTGTTTAATCTTCGGGGAACAGGTTCGGTTCGCGTTCGATCGGTATTGGTAGCACTGAATCAGATGGCTGCCAAAGCGGAAGAGACGCCGCTTTCGAGGGAGCAATTGGAGCAAATGATCGTCTCGGCGATCGCTGAAAATCCGGACTTGGGCGATCAACCGCAGAAGGCCATGGCCGCCGTGAAGGCATTGGCCGAAGTCATGAATGATCGATTCGGCGTCTCTGCGGCGCCCGATTTGCGGCCGCTGCTGGATTTGCTCAAAGGCGTTCAAAGCCTGATGCCGACGCAGCCTGTCGATGTCACGGGTGATGCTGACGTCGGGCATGGCGCGCCGAACCAGGGCATTGGTGACATTCGTCCCAAGGGCGCGTTGGGCGCCATAACGTCGCGTGATGATGCCGTGCGTGCGATCGACATGGTTTGTGAATACCTGGACCGTACAGAACCGACGAACCCTGCACAGTTGCTGTTGCGGCGAGCGCGCCGGCTGATCAACCACAACTTCCTTCAGTTGATCAAGGAACTCGCGCCCGAGGCCCTGAATGAGGCGGCACGGGTCATGGGGGTTGACCCTGATAGCGTTAATCTGGATAGTGGTTTCTGATGCCGTCCGTCGGTCGTTTATATTTCAAGAACCTTAACCGTTGAAGGATATTCCTATGGCAACCAGCAGTCAAAAGTTCATCGCACGCAACCGGGCTCCGCGCGTACAGATTGAATACGATGTTGAGCTATACGGCGCCCAGAAGAAGGTGCAGTTGCCCTTCGTCATGGGGGTGCTGTCAGATCTGTCGGGAAAACCCTCCGACCCCCTCGCTCCAGTGACCGATCGTAAATTTCTGGAAGTTGACGTTGACAATTTCGACTCACGCATGAAAGCTATGAAGCCGCGTGTTGCGTTTCAGGTGCCCAATGCGCTGACCGGCGAAGGCAACATGAGCGTTGACCTGACGTTCGAAAGCATGGACGACTTTTCGCCGGCAGCGGTGGCAAAAAAAGTGGACTCGCTGAGCAAGCTCCTCGACGCGCGCCAACAGCTTCAGAATCTGGTCACCTACATGGATGGCAAGACCGGCGCGGAAGAGTTGGTAGCCAAAGTGCTGGCAGATCCTGCCTTGTTGAGCTCCTTGGCCAGTTCTGCCAAACCGGCGGACGAGAAGCCCCAATAAGATTTAGAAGATCAACCCAACACTGAATTGAGGAGCATTCAATGGCAGAGACCCAAAGTAGTTCCGCACTCGCGGCGGTGACCTTTGAAGGCAATGATCTGGCTTCATTGCTGCAAAAGGAATTCAAACCCAAATCCGACGAGGCAAAGAGTGCCGTCGAAGCAGCGGTTCAGACCCTTGCGCAGCAGGCGCTCGCCCAGACTCAATTGATCGGCAAGGACGTCGTCAAGTCCATCGAGGACATGATTGCGGCCATCGACAAGAAGATGTCTGACCAGATCAACCAGATTATTCACCACGAAGACTTTCAGAAGCTCGAAGGTGCCTGGCGTGGTTTGCACTACATGGTCAACAACACCGAGACCGACGAGCAACTCAAGATCCGTGTGATGAACATCTCCAAGGCAGAACTTGGCAAGACGCTCAAACGCTACAAAGGAACCAATTGGGACCAGAGCCCGCTGTTCAAGAAAATCTACGAAGAAGAGTATGGTCAGTTTGGTGGCGAACCTTTTGCTTGTCTCGTCGGCGATTACCATTTTGACCAGAGTGCACCGGACGTCGAGTTGCTTGCCGAAATGGCCAAAGTATCGGCCGCCGCCATGGCGCCATTCATCACGGGTGCATCGCCAACGCTGCTTCAAATGGACTCATGGCAGGAGCTTTCAAATCCACGGGATCTGACCAAGATATTTTCAACGCCGGAGTACGCAGCATGGCGGTCGCTGCGCGAGTCGGACGATGCCAAATACCTGGGTTTGGCGATGCCACGCTTCTTGTCAAGGTTGCCCTATGGCGCCAAGACGAACCCGGTGGAAGCCTTTAATTTTGAAGAAGACACTGGTGCCGCCGACAGCTCCAAGTACACATGGGCTAATGCGGCCTATGCGATGGCCACCAATATCAATCGATCCTTCAAGGAGTTTGGCTGGTGCTCCCGAATTCGGGGGATTGAATCCGGTGGCGCGGTTGAAAACCTGCCGACCCACAGCTTCCCGACCGATGATGGTGGCGTTGACATGAAATGCCCGACGGAAGTGTCGATCGCTGACCGTCGTGAAGCTGAACTTGCAAAAGCCGGCTTCATGCCGTTGATTCATCGCAAGAACAGTGATTTTGCAGCATTTATCGGTGCGCAATCACTCCAGAAACCTGCGGAATACGATGACCCTGACGCCACCGCCAATGCGAACCTGGCTGCGCGTCTGCCGTACCTGTTCGCAACCTGTCGTTTTGCGCACTACCTTAAATGCATCGTACGGGACAAAGTAGGCTCGTTCAAAGAGCGTGACGATATGCAACGCTGGTTGCAGGACTGGATTCTTCAGTATGTCGACGGCGATCCCGCAAACTCATCGGAAAGCACCAAGGCCCGTAAGCCTCTTGCGGCTGCAGAGGTGGTCGTGGAAGAGGTCGAAGGCAATCCTGGCTACTATCAGTCAAAGTTCTTCCTGCGGCCGCACTATCAGCTTGAAGGGTTGACAGTGTCCTTGCGTCTGGTCTCCAAGCTTCCTTCGGCCAAGGCGGCTTAGGGTAGAGGGGTGCACGCCCGTCATTGGTTTGGCGCCGCGTGTTTTGTGCGTATGGGAATTTAACCGCTCTCACTGAGAGCACCAAAGGAGCGCGAAAATGGCAGTTGACATGTTCTTGAAGTTGGACGGTATCAAGGGGGAAGCCCAGGATGGCAAGCACAAGGATGAAATCGATATCCTGTCCTGGAGTTGGGGGATGAGCAATACGGGTAGCGGGCACGTTGGCGGTGGCTCAGGGACTGGCAAAGTCAACGTTCAGGATATCTCTTTTACAAAACACGTCGACAGGGCAACAAGTTTGTTGATCGGTCGCTGTGCTTCCGGGACCCACATCAAGGAAGGTTTCTTGTATGCACGCAAGGCGGGTGGTGACAAGCCGCTTGAGTACCTCAAGATTGAGATGAGAGATATTCTGGTCAGCAGTTATCAAATTGGTGGCTCCGAAGAGCGCCCCGTGGAGCAAGTCAGCCTGAACTTCTCAAAAGTCATTGTCTACTATCAGCCCCAGAAGAAAGATGGTTCCGCCGATGGCGGAACCATCGACACTGGGTGGGATATCGCCCGAAACCAGAAGATCTGATCCCGGCGGTCTTCATGCGGTATCGGTCCAGCGCGGTTGCCGTTCCAGTCGACGGTATCGCGCCGGACCTTTGCGCAATGGGTAGTTTCGCCTGGCGTTGGTTGCGCATTGGCGGTCTCTCTCCGGTCGGTGAATGAATCCGTTGGCGGTGGAGACAAAGCTCTTCCATAACCGGGCGGCGAACCGGATTGGATGGGTGACTGTGATTAGGGCTTTTTTGACATTGACGTGCGCTCAGCGCGGGAGACTTGCGATATGCCATCCCCTTCTCTGGCCGAGCAGGCTTTGCGTGCTGGTGATACCCAAGGCGCCTTGAAGTTGTTGCAGGAGCAGATCAGATCGGCTCCTGCCGATGCGAAGTTGCGCGTTTTCCTGTTCCAGTTGTTGTGCGTGCTGGGGCAGTGGGAGCGTGCCCTTAACCAGCTAAATGTTGCGGGTGAACTTGATGCGTCCACGCTGGCTATGGTTCAGACCTACCGTGAAGGTATCCAGTGCGAGCGATTGCGTGAAGAGGTCTTTCTGGGCAAGCGGGTACCGCTGCTTTTTGGTGAGCCCGAAGCGTGGGTAGCCTTGCTGATTGAGGCGTTGCTGCGGGAGGGTCAAGGCGCAACGGGGGATGCTCAAAAATTGCGCGAACAGGCGTTCGAACAGGCCCCCTCGTCCAGCGGCACCATCGACGGAAAGTCCTTTGCCTGGATGGCAGATGCCGATATGCGCCTGGGACCTGTGCTGGAGGCCGTCATCAATGGGCGCTATTACTGGGTACCGCTGGTTCATCTGGCCAAAATCACTATTGAACCGCCCATCGATTTACGCGATAGCGTATGGACGGCCGCGCAATTTCAGTTTTCCAATGGTGGCGAGTCGGTCGCCCTGATTCCCACGCGCTACGCAGGAACCGATCTAAGCCAATCTTCGCTTGCGCTCGCACGCAAGACCGAGTGGAAAGAAATGCAACCCGGCTTTTTCGCCGGTTGTGGTCAACGAGTGATCACGACGGATATCGGGGATTTTGGATTGATGGACGTCCGATCCATTTCTTTCGGCCCCATGGACGCCGCAGAGTGATTCATTCATTCATGAAATGTCTGGGACATGAATAAAGCCAGGCCGCAGGACCGACTGCAGCCGGCGTTACTGGACCGACTGACAGATGATGATCCCACGAATCCACTCGAGGCCTCTGAGATGCGGATTATCAGTGGGCCCCGAATGCGCGAGGCCGTCCTGCGTGACCTGAGCTGGTTGTTCAACACGACTTTTTTATCCGACCAGGAGGCCTTCGAACAGTTTCCCGAAGCGAGGCGATCGGTCTTGAACTATGGCCTTCCGGCTTTGTCAGGACAGACGGCCTCATCGGTCAATCCGGGGGACATGGAGGATAAGGTAAAGGCGGCGATTGTTGATCACGAGCCCCGCATCATTGCAGACACGCTTAGAGTTGAGGCGCTGGTTTCCGAGGAAGAACTTGACCATCACAACCAGATCAGCTTTCGCATCAGTGGCCAGCTGTGGGCCCAGCCAGTTCCGCTCGAGTTGCTGCTTCATACCGACATTGATCTTGAGACCGGACGCGTTGATGTCAAGGATCTAACCCGCTAGACGCTCGCCTGCAACCTGACGCTGTACCAGATGGATCCTCGACTACTTCGCCATTACAACGAGGAACTATTGCATCTGCGCGAGATGGGAGCGGAGTTCGCCGTTCAGTTCCCCAAGATCGCCGCGCGGTTGCGCATGGACGGCCTCGAAGTCAGCGACCCCTATGTGGAGCGCCTCCTGGAAGGCTTTGCCTTCCTGACCGCGCGCGTTCAACTCAAGATTGCCGCAGAGTTCCCGCGCTTTTCCCAGCGCATGGTTGAGATTCTTTACCCGCATCTGCTGGCGCCTCTTCCGTCGATGTTGATCGCCAGGATCAATCCCGAGCTAGGCGATGCCGGACTGGCATCCGGCGTGACCATACGGCGTGATAGCGCAATGCGAAGCGCGCCCACCCGGGGCGGCCCGACTGAATGCCAGTTTCGTACCGCCCACGACGTGACCCTTTGGCCCATCGAGATCACAGACGCGAAGTATTTTTCCCATGCTTCAAACCTGCCGCTGAATCAGAAGCCCGAATGGAAGAAGTACGCCGGTGGGGTCCGCATAACCCTGAAGTCCACCGCCGGGCTGGACTTTACCCAGATCGGAATGAACAATTTGCGTCTTCATTGCTCGGCAGCGGAGGAGGTCGCTTATCGTCTCTACGAGCTGATCTGCGGCAATGCGCTGGGCATTTTTGTCCTTTCCGGAAAGGGCGCGGCGGCAAAAAGCTGTGAGCTTGAAGCCGATGCCATCGAGGCAGTGGGTTTTGACGACGACCAGGCGTTGTTACCCGTCACGCTGCCCGGGTTTCAGGGCTACCGCCTGTTGCAAGAGTACTACGCGTTTCCGCATCGCTTTTTGTTTCTGGATGTCTGTGGGCTGGGTGAAGTTCTGCGTCAATTGGGCGGGCAGGAGATTGAAATCGTCATTCTGCTTTCGCGTGGGGATGCGAGCTTGCTGCAGTCGGTTGACTCGGCCTCGTTCGCCTTGAATTGCGTTCCGGCAATCAATCTTTTTGAACACCGCTGTGATCGTATACACGTGGCCCGGGAAACCCTCGATCTGCATGTGGTGCCGGATCGGGTTCGACCTATGGATTTTGAAATTCACAGCATTACCTCGGTCACCGGGTACGGCGTGGGACTGTCCAGCGAGCGGCGTTTTGTGCCACTCTACTCGGCGTTCCACACCGAAGAAGCGGGGCACAATGCTTACTACGCCGCACAGCGCGAGCCAAGGATTCTGTCAAGCACGCAGCGGCGCGAAGGTCCGCGCTCATCCTATATTGGCACTGAAGTCTTCCTCTCGCTCGTGGATCCTCAAGAAGTTCCTTATGCGGATGATTTGCAGCAGTTGGGTGTGACTGCGTTGTGCTCCAACCGCGACTTGCCCTTGCTGATGTCCACGGGGCCATCCGGCATCGAACTCACACTACAAAGTTCCGCGCCCGTTTCCTCGATTCGTGTCATCAAGGGGCCGTCACGGCCGTTGTCGGCCCAGGGCGAGGGCAGTGTCGCCTGGCGCCTGATCAATCAACTGACGCTCAATCACCTTTCGTTGGTCGATACCGATGACGAGCACGGCGCTGCAGCGCTCCGGCAACTGCTGCGACTCTATGCCTATGATGGTGACGCGGCGCAACAGCGGCAGATCGAGGGAGTTCGGTCCATCGTCAAGCGGCAAGTCGTGCGGCGTCTTCCCATGGCGGGGCCCATCGCATTTGGACGCGGCGTCGAATTTGAGCTGCTCGTCGACGAGATGGCGTTTCAGGGTGCAAGCGCCTTCCTTTTTGGGTGCGTGATGGAGCGTTTCTTTGCGCGGCATGTATCGATCAACGGCTTCACCCAGAGCCGGGTCCGTTCCGTGACGCGTGGCGACATCATGATCGGGAGGCCCCGATGCGGGACACGTCCGATTCTGTAGCACGCCAGGATCCGTTGGCCCGGATTGCCGCCGAACCTTGGCGCTACGACTTCTTTCATGCCCTGCGCTGGATCGAAAGCAGGCATCTTGACAAACCGCGTTTTGGCACTGCGCGCAAACCGGCTGACGAACCTGTGCGCCTGGGCCAGTCGGCGGATCTGTCATTCGCTCCCAGTGCCCTGCATGCGGTCGCCCCCGCCACGGCCAAAAGCAAACCCCGCATCGAGGTCCGCTTCTTCGGCCTGTTTGGACCGAATGGCCCCCTGCCGTACCACTTGACGGAGTACGCGCGGGAGCGCTTGATGCATCACGGCGATGCGACTCTTGCCCGCTTTGCCGACATGTTCCACCATCGGCTTCTGTTGCTGTTTTATCGGGCATGGGCCCAGGCACAACCGACGGTGGGGCTTGACCGGCCGGCTGATGACCGTTTCGCCGCTTACGTCGGGTCTTTGATCGGGCTTGGCACGCCGGAACTGTTGGGGCGTGACGCAGCCCCTGACCACGCCAAGCTCTTTTTTTCAGGGATCTATTCCTCTCAAGTGCGCAACGCGGATGGCCTGGCGGCCGTGTTGTCTGGCTATCTGGAGCGATCGGCCAAAGTCGAGCAGTTCGTAGGCTCCTGGCTCGAGCTGCCGCAGAGCGAGCGCACTCGCATCTCGGGAGCCAATGCCCGTCGAAAAAGGCCGGGTGTCAACCTTGGCGGAGGCGCCGTGCTGGGCAAGATGGTGTGGGATCGCCAACACAACTTCCGCATCCACATCGGGCCGTTGGATCATGATGTCTTTGTGAGCCTGCTTCCGCAGGGCAAGGCGCTGCCAGCCGTTATTGCGCTGGTTGAGCAATACATCGGGCTGGAGCTTTCCTGGGACCTGAAGCTGGGGCTCAAGCACGACCAGGTCAGGCCGTGCCGGTTGGGCCTCCACAGCCGGCTGGGCTGGACCTCCTGGCTCGGCATGAAGAACCGCCAGCACACCGCAGAACTGACTCTTTTGCCCAGCGCCGGCTCTAGACGAGCCCGGCAAGAAATCTAACCACCCAGCCCCCCGAAAGGACCATCATGGCTGAAATCAACCGCGTTACCGTTTTTGGCAAGCTCAACAGCCTGGCCTACAAAGCCGTCGAAGGGGCCACGGTGTTCTGCAAATTGCGGGGCAACCCCTATGTGGAGCTTGAACACTGGGTGGCGCAGATCATCCAGGCGCAGGACTCCGACTGGCACCGCATCATCAAGCACTACAACCTGGACGGCTCCGCGCTGGCCAAGGACATCACCGCTGCACTGGACCGCCTGCCGCGCGGCGCCACATCCATTTCCGACATTTCGGACAACATCACCAACGCCGTGGAACGGGGCTGGGTCTATGGCTCCCTGATGTTCGGTGACAGCGCTGTGCGTTCCGGCTATGTGTTGCTGGGAATGCTCAAGACCAGTTTCCTGCGCAATGCCTTGTTCGCCATTTCACGGCAGTTCGAAAAGGTCAAGCCGGATGACCTGAGCGATTCGCTGGAAAAAATCGTGGCGGGCTCGCCGGAAGATGGTCAAGGCGCCAGCGACGGATCGTCGGTCGGTGGCGGAGCGGCCCCTGGGGAAGCCAGCGGCGCCATTGCCCCGGCTGCGATGGGCAAGCAGGAGGCGTTGAAGAAATTCACGGTCGACCTCACCGAGCAGGCACGCAGTGGCAAGATGGACCCGATCGTCGGGCGCGACGACGAGATCCGCCAGGTGGTCGACATCCTGATGCGGCGCCGCCAGAACAACCCCATCCTCGTCGGCGAGGCCGGTGTGGGCAAGACCGCCGTGGTGGAAGGGTTCGCCCAGCGCATCGCCCGTGGCGATGTGCCGCCCAGCCTGAAGGACGTTGAACTGCGCTCGCTCGACGTCGGCCTGTTGCAGGCCGGCGCCAGCATGAAGGGCGAGTTTGAGCAGCGCCTGCGCTCGGTCATCGACGAAGTGCAGGCCAGCGTCAAGCCCATCATCCTGTTTATCGACGAAACCCATACCCTGGTCGGCGCGGGTGGCGCAGCCGGCACCGGTGATGCGGCCAACCTGCTCAAGCCAGCGCTGGCCCGCGGCACACTGCGCACCATCGGCGCCACCACCTTTGCCGAGTACAAGAAGCACATCGAGAAAGATCCGGCCCTGACGCGCCGTTTCCAGACCATTCAGGTTGACGAGCCCGATGAAGCCAAGGCCATCCTCATGATGCGTGGCGTGGCGAGCACCATGGAGAAGCACCACAAGGTCCAGATCCTGGACGAAGCGCTGGAGGCAGCCGTCAAGCTCAGCCACCGCTACATCCCCGCGCGGCAGCTGCCCGACAAGAGCGTGAGCCTGCTCGACACCGCGTGCGCCCGCGTGGCCGTGAGCTTGCATGCCACCCCGGCCGAGGTGGACGACTGCCGCAAGCGCATCGAGGCGCTGGAAACCGAGCTCAGCATCATCGGCCGCGAAAAAGCCATCGGTATCGATATTGGCAAGCGCGAGGCCGAGGCCACGGAGTCGCTTGCCAGCGAACGCACTCGCCTGGCTGCGCTGGATACGCGTTGGGCCGAAGAGAAGGCGCTAGTGGACGAGTTGCTGACCCTTCGCGCCAAGCTCCGCGACGGCATTCGCCCGGTGGAAGGCACGGGCAGCAACCTTGAAGTCGCTGCCGCGGAGGCTGCGGCAACTGAGGGGCGTACCGTTGCCGACCGCGAGACCGAGCGCCTGGAACAGCTAGCCCAGTTGAAAGTCGTTCAGGACAAGCTCACGGCGTTGCAGGGCGAAACCCCGCTGATCCTGCCCACCGTTGACTACCAGGCTGTTGCCGCCGTGGTGGGCGACTGGACCGGCATTCCCGTCGGCCGCATGGCGCGCAACGAGATCGAGACCATTCTGAAAGTTGCTGATGCCCTGGCGCAGCGTGTGATCGGGCAGGACCATGCGATGGCAATGATCGCCAAGCGAATCCAGACCAGTCGCGCCGGGCTGGACAACCCGAGCAAGCCGATTGGCGTCTTTATGCTGGCCGGTACCTCGGGCGTGGGAAAGACCGAAACGGCGCTGGCACTTGCGGAAGCGCTATACGGTGGTGAGCAGAACCTCATCACCATCAACATGAGCGAGTACCAGGAAGCCCATACCGTTTCAACGCTTAAAGGTGCGCCGCCCGGCTACGTGGGTTACGGCGAAGGTGGCGTGCTCACCGAGGCGGTGCGCCGCAAGCCTTACAGCGTAGTGCTGCTCGACGAGGTGGAAAAGGCCCACCCCGACGTGCATGAGATGTTTTTCCAGGTCTTTGACAAAGGCTTCATGGAAGACGGCGAAGGCCGGTTCATCGACTTCAAGAACACCCTGATCCTGCTGACGACCAATGCCGGCACTGAACTGATCGCCAGCATGTGCAAGGACCCGGAACTGATGCCTGACCCGGAGGGCATGGCCAAGGCGCTGCGCGAGCCCTTGCTGAAGATATTCCCGCCAGCATTGCTGGGGCGGCTCGTCGTGATTCCGTACTACCCCTTGTCTGATGAAATGCTGGCGAAGATCGTTGTGCTGCAGCTCAACCGCATCAAGAAACGGGTGGAGGCGCGCTACAAGATCCCATTCACCTATAGCGACGAAGTGGTCAAGCTCGTGGTTTCGCGCTGTACCGAGAGTGAGTCCGGCGGCCGGATGATCGACGCGATTTTGACGAACACCATGCTACCGGATATCAGCCGTGAATTTCTGACTCGGATGATGGATGGGACGCCCATCAGTCAGGTGTCGGTGTCCGTCGCGGACGGCAAGTTCGATTACGTTTTTGGGTAGACCCCGTCACGGCGCATTCACCCGCCATTTTGTAGCGGAATGTCTTGTCGTCAAACGTCGGTCTTCCGTGAAGCCCGAGTTGGCCTCTTCCTGAATCGGGCGAACTTCCGGCTTCGCCTTGGCACCGAACTTCAGCGCCAAGGTCCGGACAGCGCCTGCGGGGGTGCGGCCACCGACTGAAACTGCATCACGGACACAGCGTTGCGTTTGCGGTGGCTGAGCAGCGGGATGAGCCCGTTTGCGAGCATCTCGGTCGCGCGGGCCTCGCCCAGGTAAAGCTCGGCACAGGCCTGCATTTCACGCTCGCCGTGTTTTTCGAAGGTGTAGGCTGGCAGATCCCCGATCTCGCGCTCGTCACCGGGTTCCATCGTCCAGCCGCGTGCGGTGAAAGCCCTGCCGATCAGTAGCGCGGCAGCCAGGGACGCATGGCCCCAGAGCAATTCCTCGTGCGCCGGCTCGCCGGGTCCAAACTCCTCGAATCCGAAGCTGACGATGGGGTCGATCTTCCGGCCGTAGGGCAGGCGCAGCAGGATCCGCGGCGTGGCAAGACCAATCCAGGGCGCTGCCTCGCTTCCACGCAGCGCATTCCATCCGGCCAGCGCCGTGGCATCGCCGCTCGCGAGGGTGGGGTCTGCGGTGGCGATGAATGGCCCACCCGCCTGTGCAGCGATCAGGCCCAACGCCGCCAGCAGGCCAATATCCGTGTCAGACGCGCCGAAGGTGTACAGGCCACATAGCAGCGACCAGCTCTCACCGTCAGGCAGGTTGCGCCAGCGGTCGGCAAGTGCGTGATGCAGTCCGGTCTGGGTCAGTTGTCCCTGCGCCGCGATGACGTCCGCCAGCAATTCATCGCGCGACACGTCGAGCAGGTGCAATTGCAGGTCATCATCAAGCTCCAGATTCGAAATCAGCCACTGCACGCCCCGCCATGCGGATTCAAGTGCCTGCAGAGCCGGATCGTGCAGGATTTTCCGCATTTGCTCGGCAATCGCGGCATCGACGGCGGCCAGATAACTTGCCGTTTGGGCTGAGCGGTCCTGAACGACGCTGGTCGCCGCAATGTTGTGGATGAGCGCGTCAATCCCGGTCAAAGCAGCCTTGGTGGGCTGCAGGGATGCTTCGTGTCCAGCGCCAGCTGGCTTGCCGAGCAGACCGCCCAGCAGATCGTCATGGCCGGCGGCCGGGTTTCCGTGCGCCTGACGCAAGGCCTGGAAAACATCCAGCCTCATATACAGTGAGTCGGGGTGGAACTCATCCAGTTCCGTGAATTCAAGCTCACCTGCCGCCAGGATTAGCCTTGGGCTGAGCCGCGTCATTAACTGATCGAAGTTGTCGGCGTCCACGCGGTGCGTGGGTCGGCTTGCCATCGGCGGGCGTGGCGTGGCCGAACTGGCGCTGAAGTCACCCATGACGAGCAGCCGCATCGGGCTGCCGTCTGGCACCCTGTGGGCCGTTGGGCGCGTGAAATGCATGGCAAACTCAAGGCGTCCTGGCATCACTGGCTCCGTTCCTAAGGATGTGCCCGCCGCTTGGGGCATGAAATGGCCGGTCGTGCCGCGCAGTTTGCGACAGGGTCAGGCCAGACGCAAGGCTTTTCGCCGTTCCCACGGCAACAACGCACGTGGCAGCGGCCCTGAACGCGACGCCACCCTGCTTTGCGGACATGAAGGCACAGGCCCCGGCCAGCCCGAAGCCCTTGGCGACGTTCAAACCCGGTTCGCCAATGAAATATTGATTATTTTCACACAATCCCATCGTGATATGGTCATAGTTTGCTATCAATATTGATTACTATTTGCCGGCGTTGTCGTGTATGAGCAGGCAAGTTCTTTGCATGCAACTTTGCCTCTGACGCCAGAATCGGTACGATGCAGCAATGACCGAACACCCTGATCCAGACTCTGTTGAAGTCCGTGCGCTGAAGCCCGAAGAAGTCGAGATGACGATTCCCGAACTGCTGGCTTTCGCCATCCGCCTGCACCGCGACGAGAGGCTCGACGAAGCCGAGAAGTGTTATCGCAGCCTCTTGCAGTTCGAGCCCGGCAATGCCAATGCCCTGCATTTCCTGGGTGTGCTGGAGCATCAGCGTGGAAATGATGCCATAGCCCTGGAGTTGGTCCGCAAATCCATCGATCTGGATCCCTCGGTGGCCTCATGGCATAACAACCTCGGCAACGTCCTGTTGCGGCACGATCAGTTTGATGATGCCGTCAGAGCCTATGCCCGTTGCGTCGAACTGGACCCCGGCAATCTGGCGGCGTGCAACAACCTCGGGCTCTTGCTGCGCAAGCTGGATCGGCCCGTGGAATCTGAAGAAATGCTCAAGCATGTCGTCGCGGCGGACCCGAAATTTGGTGACGCTCACACCAATCTGGCCCGGTTGTATACATCTCTGGGGCGCATGCCAGAGGCCTTTTCGCACTTTGCTGATGCGTTGGCACTCAAGCCGGCCGACAACCGCATTCGTCGCCTTATGGCGGTCGCCTACGCCAGTGCAGGGCGAATGGCAGACGGCCTGAAGACCTGCCGCGAATGGGTTGCGCTGGCGCCCGACGACGCCATGGCGCAACACTTTCTGGCCGCCTTTGGTGGCGCCGAAGTGCCGCAAAGGGCATCAGATGCCTATGTGGAACAGGAGTTTGACGGTTTTGCCAGAACCTTCGATGCCCAGCTCGCTGCCCTGGGCTACCGGGCGCCGCAGTGGGTGTTGGAGGCCGTTGCCCACGTTGCGGGCGAACCCCGGCGCCAGTGGAACATTCTGGACGTGGGCTGCGGCACCGGCCTTTGCGGCCCCCTGTTGCGGCCCTATGCAAGCGCCATGGCCGGTGTGGATCTCTCGGCCAAGATGCTGGATCTGGCACGGCCCAGGGCCGTCTATGACCGGCTGGTGAAGGCTGAACTGGTTGCGTTTCTGGAGCAACGTGATGATGTCTACGATCTCGTGGTCTCGGCCGACACCCTTTGTTATTTCGGCCGGCTTGACGAGGCCTTCGCGGGCGTCATAAGTGTGCTGCGTACTGGCGGATACTGGGTCTTCACCGTCGAGGCGCATCCTGAGGCGCAGGCTTTCAAGTTGCAGGCCCACGGGCGCTACAGCCATTCGCGGGACTACATCGAGTCAGCCCTGCTCAGCGCCGGATTCAGACAGATCACGCTTCGGGAAGTTGAACTGCGCTTTGAAAGTGGAAAGCCGGTGGCGGGATGGCTGATCTGTGCCCGGGCCGACGGCACTTGAGCATTTGGCCCCGCCGCGCCGTTTGAAGGAAACCGTTGTTGGCGTGGATTACCAGTTGGCTCTTTGGTCAAGCGGGTGAGATACTGCACAACCTTGTAAAGGATCAGGACCATGGCTTCGAAACCACCGACAAGAATGACGCTGACGACGGTCCTGGACAGCGGCGGGATCGACGCATTGCGGTTTCAGGGCATGGTCGCCACCGAGGCGCTCGGGCAGCTGTTCGAATTCAAGATCGAAGCGCTCTCCAGCAGCGGATTCATCGTGCCGCACCAACTCCTGGGCCAGCCTGCCTGCGTCCTGCTGGAGAGCGGTAGCGTGAAGCGGCATTTTCACGGGCTCGTATGCGCCACGGGCGTCGTGGGAGAGGTCGACAAGGTGTTTGGCTACCACCTGGTACTGCGACCATGGCTTTGGCTGGCGACCCGGCGCACCGACACGCGGGTTTTCCAGGGGCTCACGGTCGTGGAAATCCTGAAAATTGTATTTGAGCCCTTCAGCCCTGATTGCGACTTCCAGCAACTCACGGGGGAATTCCCCAAATACGATTATTGCGTGCAATACCGTGAAACAGATTTCAATTTTGTCAGCCGGCTCATGGAACAGGAGGGCATCTATTATTACTTCAAGCACTCCGCTCAGAAACACACGATGGTGTTTGTGAATGGTCCGAGTGCGCACCTACCCAGCCCCTTTCAGGCGGAATTCGATTTCCACAAAGCCGGCCGCCAGGATGCAGGCGACGGCATCTCAACCTGGCGGGCCGACCAAGAGATTCAACCGGGCAAAGTGGTCCTGCGCGACTACGATTTCACGAAGCCCAAAGGAAATCTGGAAACAACGGCGCATGCTGTGCGAAGAGGGGCGACGCCGGTGCTGGAGGTCTATGACTATCCGGGCCTGTACGTCTCGGCAAGCGACGGGGAACGGTATTCAAAACTGCGTATGGAAGAGCTTCAGGCGCGGGTCACCCTGGTTCAGGGCTCCGGGGCAATGTCTGGCCTGGCGTGCGGGCATCTGTTTACCTTGCGTAAACATCCCCGCGACGATCAGAACGTGCGGCACCTAGTCGTGTCCACCTGCATGGAACTTCGGCTGAGCGGATACGAGTCGGGGCAGGACGACACCTCTGTCCAGTGCCAGTTCACGGCCATCCAAGCCCTTGAAATCTTCCGGCCACAAAGAGCCTCGCCCAAGCCCGTGGTCGGGGGCTTGCATACAGCCATCGTTGTTGGGAAAGAAGGGGAGGAGATCTACCCCGACAAGCACGGTCGGGTCAAAGTCAAGTTTCATTGGGAGCGGGAAGGAACTGGAAAAGGCCAGGCGGACGACAAATTGAACTCCTGCTGGGTGCGCGTCTCGACCCCCTGGGCCGGCAAGAATTGGGGCGCGATTTCCCTGCCGCGCGTCGGGCAGGAGGTGGTCGTTGATTTCCTGGAAGGGGATCCTGATCGGCCGTTGATCGTGGGTTCGGTCTACAACGGCGAGCAGATTCCGCCCTACGATTTGCCGGCGAACAAGACCGTCAGTACGACCAAGAGCCGTTCAAGTGCCAAAGGGAATGCGGATACCTATAACGAATTGCGTTTCGAAGACAAGAAGGGGAATGAACACATCTGGTTGCACGCCCAGAGAAATTTTTTTCAAAATGTGAAAAACGACACGGTCATTTCAATCGCTGGCGATCAGGACAGTTACATCGGGAAAGACTTCAAGCAGAAGATCGACGGTGGGTTTTACGCCGAGATCAAGAAAGCCTATAGCTTGAAGGTGAGTGATGGAGCCATGGAGATTGATGTCGAACAGTCCATTTTCCAGAAATCCGGCAAAGGACTACAGATTGAAGCAGGGACTGATATTTCTGTGATTGCCACAAAGGGTGCGGTGTACATCAAGGCAGAAACCAAAGTGGTCATTGAATCCACGCTAGGGATCACATTGTCAGCCGGGGGGTCAGAGGTCGTATTGGGCCCCGCGGGCGTCACGATCAAGGGCACTATGGTCAATATCAATACAGGCAGTGCCAAGGAAAAGGGAAAAAAAGCGCAAAAGGAATCATTGGAGAAAGCCCGCGAAGATAACAACCAGGGGACAAAGATATCGGACGTCGAAAGACCCGTTCAGGCCTTGGAATACAAGGACTCCAAGACGTCAGGTTGATTCGGGTGTTTCATTTTTTCATCGTCTGGTTCAATGCAAGCAGGCACGTTGCTTCGATTCCGTCTCTTTCTATTTAGGTGAATTTCTTGAACCTGAAACAGCAGTTAACCGAGTTCGTCGCGAATCAATGGATTGATCTTCGCGCCAGATTGGGCGGGCAGCTGGGTGAGTTTGTGGACGTGGTGGCGCGAAACGCAACGTCGCACCAGATTGCCGACGACATGTCAGTGGCACGTTTTCTCAATCTGTGTTGCGCGTTCGGGCCCAATTTCGAACGCAAGCCCGAGAACGAGTGGGCGCTGGCCCTGCTTGCCGATGAACGGCTGGATGAACGGGTCAAGCTGCACCAGCTTGTGGTCAAAGGTGCGGCGGAGCTGAAACGCCGTGTCAGCGATGCGGGTTCGATCAGTGGGCAGTTGCTGCGCGGCGACAGTAACGTGATGGATTTGCTCGAAGCAGGCAATCATGAGGCTGACGACGAATTTGTGGGCTCGGCCCGTGCCGCGTGCGACGTGGAGGCGGTGGACATCCGGCTGCTGGAGGTCGATTGGCGACGCGAGTACCGGCTCGTGGACGGCACCTGGCAGCGGCTGCCGATACCGGATCTCGATTTGTCGTTGCGGATCGGCGCACAGCATCAGATTCCGGCCCTCATCTGCGTCCTGACGATGGCTCCCAAATTGGCGTTTGCGGCCCGCTTGCAGGTCAGGCTGTTGACCCATGCTGTCTGCGATCAGGACCACCATCCGAGGGTCACCCATGTAACGGGAGACGGTTCTTCGCGCTGGAACGGCCACAACGCCCGTGCCGTCAGCTGGCCCGTACAGGCGCGGACTGCACCTGCGGCCACCAACTCCTTGGGGGTGACCTTGATCGAGGAGACGATGCCGCAGATGTCTTTGTTGCGCATCGATACCTGTGGGTTGCGCGACGAGGGTGTGCCGATCGGACCCGTAGAGAACTATCTCTGGGCTTACCTCGCTGATCAATGGCTGTTTGCCCTGCAACGCGACCCGGGTCCCGTGCAGCAGTGGCCCCGGGTCGCCGGGCGGACAGCGGCTGATCCCCCGGCGTTGACGCGTTGCCGCATCGAGCGCGATGGCGATCTGGTGCCCTCGCACCTGTGGGTCAAGGGCTTTCAGGACGGGCTCGACCTGCAACTGGCGCAGGGACTGGACCGGTTGTTTGAAGCGTGGAGCGCTTCGACCACGGAGTCCGCCATGACGGCGACAGCAGGTTTGCTGTGCGGCCGGGCGGCGCTGACCTGGGGCTGGCGTGAGGGGCCGGGCGGCCTGGCGAATCAGCCGCTGATGCGCGTTCTCGGCGACCTGGATCTGGGCACCGATGTGGATGTGTGCATGACGGGCGAGGTGCTTCTGGGCGTTACGCGAACCCGGGTGCGGCTTCTGGTACAGGGCAAGGCATCGGGGACCGGGCCGATCGTCCGCGAGCGTGTCGAGCCGGGTTTGTTCCCGGTATTGCTGTCAAGCGTTGTTCGCTGGCGCTTCGAGTTTCGCCTGGAATTCGAACCGATGGCTGTGGAGGAGGGCGCCGTGTGGAGCATGGTGAGCCCGTGCGCCGGGGCCATGGTCGGCGAGGCAGGCCTGCGCCCCCGGACCAGCGGCGGCAGCGGCTGGCAATGGTATGCGCAACTGGACAGCGAAGCTGTAGCGGTTCCTGTGTGCATTCATGATCCCCTGCTGGGCCAGACCCGCCAGACCTTGTCACTGTTGCCCGCTGTCAAGCTGGTGGACTGGAGTCTGGGCTGATGGAACGTCTGGTGATCATTCGCCTCGATGTCCGCGGGTGCAGCGCGGAAGTCTTGCTCAACGACATTCCCGTTGGCCGGGTGGGCCCGCACGAGGGCGCGCTGTGCATGCCGGTGCACGAATATCTGCTGGAGGGTGACAATGAAATCAGCTTGGTCATTGATCCCGGCGCCCCGGGCCAACCGACAGCGACCGCGCCCAAGCTTGCCGACGATACCGTCGGTGTCAGTTTTCGCCTTTTGGTGCCGCGTACCGGCCAGGTGGCAAGCGCTTTGACCGCCCGCGCCGTTGCGGAGATCGACTGGGCCGTGCCCGTCGGCGACGTGTACACGACGCCGCTGACCCTCACGCGCAATGCCGTATTGCCGGTCAAGTTTCCGCGTTGGCGCTGGCTCGACGTGCCCGAGATTACGGATATTGAAGCCCAGCGGCCGCTGATTGCGGCATTTTTGCAGGGCATCGCGGTGGATTTGCAGCGCGGCGATGCAGAATCGTTCCTGACAGCAAGCCGGTTACGTATCGAAGAGCTGGGGCAATCCTATGGGCAGCCCGTAGCTGAACTCGTGACCCGCATGCGCTCGCGCCTGCATCTGCTTCATGCCACAAAGGCACTGAAAATGACCATTCCCAGCGCACCGGAGTTCGTCTTCAGGCGATGCGCCAGCGGGCGCCTGATAGAGTGCCTGGGTGGTAACGGTGCCCCCATCCTGAGCACCTTGCCTGCGCCCGATGGAACGTCTTCGGCGTGGCCGGTGCGTGTTGCGGTGGTGAACGGGCGTTGCCACATCCTTCGCTGAAACCTGATATCCCAAATACCTGGACTCCACGCTGATGATTACGCTGACTGTTACCAGTTTCAACGGGACACCGGTCGCAAATCTGGCATGTTCTTTTGACGAACTTGGCGGTTGCATCGGCCGGGCCGAGACCAACAAGCTGATACTGCCGGATCCCGAGCGCACCATTTCCCGGGTCCAGGCGCAGATTGTGTTTCGCGGGGGTCGTTATGCCCTGGCTGGACGCGGCAGCAACGCCGTGCTGGTGAATGGCCGGGAGGTCGCGTCCGGAAGCGAACAGATGCTGGCCGACGGCGATCAGATCCGCATGGGAAGTTACACCATCGCGGTGTCTGAGCACCGATCACCAGTCAAGGTCGACCCTTTCGAGGCGATGTTCGGTGGCGGCCAAAGCCCCGTGCCTGCCGCGCCTGTGCCCCGGGCCAGCAGTGAACCCTGGCCAAGTCCGATGGACACAAGGAGCGCGGCAAAACCGTTTCTGGAACCGGCAGGGAAGGGGCCTGCCAAGGGAATTCCCGATGACTGGGATCCTTTCGAAAAGCTTTCCCCCCCCGATCCATTCAGCATCGGTTCAGGCTCCAGCGGAATGGGGCAGGCAACAAGTCAGGGAGCGGCACGCCTCTCGGATCTGGCCGTGAGCCGAGCCACTCAGGAAGACTCTCTGGACGCGCTGTTTGGCTTGGGCAGCGGCCCTTCAACAAGTGATCCCTTCGCTAATTCAAGCCTCGCAACACCGGTGGCGATGCCCAACACCAGTGCCGCATCGGACCCTTTCCGGTCCTTGCAGGACGGGCCGAAGGCCGGGATCAGAACCGAGGCAGACCACGTTTCTGATCTGCAGATGCCTTGGGTCGAAGCGAAGCAGGCACCAAAAAGTCGGCCCACCGTGGAAAATCCTGGTCTTTCGGCTCCTGTCTTTTCCTGGGACAGTGGCTCACGGGAAGCCAAGAGTTTCGGCACCGCTGCGCCAGCAAGCGAGCCGGCGCCGTCCAGTCGCACCATCGAAACCGATGACCTGCTGCCTGCTGGTTCGGCTCGTAAGTTTGAGGGCCCGGAGGTCGTCAGCGCGTTCCCTTCGCCAGCACCGCAGGCCGCACCTGCCAGGGACGCGGAACTCCTGGCAGCGCTGGTGGAGGGGCTCGGCACACCAGATTTGCGAATCCAGTCCCTAAGCCCGGAATTGATGCGACTGCTGGGGCAATTGCTTCGTGGAGCGACCAAAGGATCGATTGAGTTGCTTGCCGCGCGTGCCAGTCTGAAGCGCGAGGTCCGGGCGGAAGTCACCATGATCGTTTCCAAATCGAACAATCCGCTGAAATTTTCGCCTAGCGTTGAAGTGGCTCTACAGTATTTGCTGGGCCCCAAGGTGAGTGGATTCATGCCCCCGGTGGAGTCCATGCGCGACGCGTTCGATGATTTGAGAGCCCACCAGCTCGGCATCATGGCGGGCATGGAGGCCGCCTTGGCAGGTGTACTGAAGCGATTTGACCCTGCGGCCCTCGAAAGCAAACTGGCCGGTCGATCAACACTGTCCAATCTGATTCCGGCTACCCGCAAGGCCAAGCTCTGGGAGCTCTTTCAGGCGCTCTACCAGCAGTTAGCCACCGAGGCCGAAGACGATTTCAATGCCTTGTTCGGTGCCGCGTTTCTGAAGGCTTACGAGCAATATATCGATCAGATTGAAACCTTGAACTCTGAAGGGTAGGCCGATCATGCTTGCACTGAAAGTTGCCATCCTGTCTGAGCCCGGGGGGCGCAAGTACAACGAAGATGCCTGTGGGTACTGGAGTTCAGATCGGCAGTTCTGTTGTGTCCTTGCGGATGGTGCGGGAGGGCATGGCGGTGGCGACGTGGCATCCCGGCTGGCGGTTGAAAGCCTGCTGGCCCGGTTTTCAAGAACGCCATCGACAAGCGGACCTGAGTTGTCACAACTGGTCCGTCAGACGAATCAGGCCGTTCTGGATGGGCGAACATCCGGCACGATTCTGGAGCAGATGCACTCCACCATCGTATGCCTGGTCATTGATTTCGTGGATGGTCGAACTGACTGGGTTCATTCCGGGGATTCGCGCCTGTACTGGTTTCGGGACGGGCGCCTGGTGGAGCGGACCCGGGACCATAGTTTTGTCGAGTCCCTGGTCGATGCCGGGCTGATTCGCCCGGATGAAACACGCGGTCACCCGAAGCGCAGTGTGCTTCGCTCGGCGCTCGGAAATGACGATGAGGAACTGGAACTCGGTGGCTCCAGTTCCACTCGGATAGTGTCAGGCGGTGATGTATTTTTGTTATGCAGCGATGGCGTCTGGGAGTACCTCCCCGATGACATCCTTGAGAGCCTCCTGCGCACGGCAAGGACGCCCGAAGAATGGCTCGCTGCCATTGAAAAGGCTATCTGTGAGGCCACGAGCGGACTCAAAAGTCATGACAACTACACCGCGCTGACGATCTGGTTAAGTGGTGCGGCAGAAGTTCAGGGCGTTCAACCACCGGGAGATGCGTGATGGCAATTCAGACCTGCATGGGCGCGACGATGAAATGTAGCTTCGGCCTGGCGCCGAGTAAATTGATCCCGACTCCCAAGACGGTGATGACCAGCAACATGGTGGCCGCCAACATCATGGACCACAAGCCCAATGTCAATATTCCACCTTTCGGTATGTGTATCTGCCCGTCGAATCCGGTTGTTGCTGCTGCTATGGCAACGCCACCACCGGGTGTATTGAAGCCCCAGCCCTGCATCCCCGCGACATTCGCCCCTTGGGTTACCGGGGCGCCGACCGTCATGCTTTGCAATGCGCCGGCACTGGACAATATGTCGAAGTTGATGTGCACCTGGGGCGGCGTGATCATGTTCCTCGATCCGGGCCAGACGACACACATGATCCCCCCCTGAAGCGACAAATCATGCGCAGCAGGTCATCCGCAGGTATCATGAGTTTCAACGGTGATTCAATGGTAAGCATGCGACCTTTGGCCACCGACACCTGCACGGTCCACCCCTTCTGAAAGCGGGATAACGTTTCAATATGACTTGGCACAACAAAGTTATGTGGACCGAAGGCATGTTCCTTCAGCCGCAGCATTTTCAGCAACAGGACCGGTATGTTTCGCGCACGATAGACGGGCGCTTCAGGATGTCGGTGCCCTACGGGTGGGGGTTTTTCTCTCTGGCCATCGATGAGGCCGCCTTGCACCAGGGCAAGCTGGCCTTGACCCAGGCTTCCGGGGTTTTTCGTGATGGCACGCCGTTTTCCTTGCCCGCTGACGATCCCGCTCCGCTGGCGATCGACATTCCTGGTGATGTGCGTGATGAACGGGTCGTTCTGGCGTTGGCCCTGTTGCGACCTGGCGTCGCGGAGAGCGATGTTGAAGATGTTTCTGCCTCGATGCCCGCACGCTTTCAAGCGACAGAGTTGGAAGTCGCGGACAGCCATGCGGCCAGTCTGAGGCAGGCGCCGCTCCAGATCGGCCGCCTCAATTTGCGGCTGATGCTGGAACGCGACGCCAACGACGGATTCAGTTGTCTGGGTGTTGCGAGAATTGTGGAACGCCGCACCGATGGCCGGATCCTGCTCGACCCGCAACATCTGCCGGTACTGTTGCACGTGCCAGAAAATACGGTGGCCGACGGCTATTTGCGCGAGATTATTGGTTTGCTGCATCAGCGCGGCGAAACCCTGGCGGCACGGCTGGCCCAACCGGGCCGGGCCGGCGTCGGTGAAATCACCGACTTCCTGCTGCTGCAGATTTGCAACCGGTATGAACCTTTGCTGGTTCACGCACGAAGGTCCCCTGTTTTTCACACAGAGCAGTTTTATGCCTTGCTGCTGTCGCTCTCGGGGGATCTGTCGACCTTTAACGAAAGCAAACGTCCCCGCGAACTTGTCGCTTACAACCACGATGACCCGGCCCACTGTTTTCATGTGCTGATGAGTGATTTGCGCCAGTCGCTGTCGATGGTCCGCGAGCAATCGGCGATACCGATCGAACTTCAAGAGCGCAAACATGGCATCAAGGTCGCGCTGATCCCCGACATTGACTTGCAGAGAACGGCCGTTTTTGTGCTTGCCGTGAACGCCCAGATGAATGGTGAGCAATTGAGGGCACGGTTTCCGACCCAGGTGAAGATCGGGCCCACCGAACGTTTCGCAGACCTTGTCAATCTGCAATTGCCGGGTGTGGGGCTGCGCGCGTTACCCGTTGCGCCGCGGCAGATCCCTTTCCATGCAGGCTTCTGCTATTTCGAACTTGAAACACGGGGCAACGAAATGTGGCGGCAGCTGGAAACGTCCAGCGGTCTTGCCATGCATGTGGCGGGTGATTTCCCCGGGCTGGAACTTGAGTTTTGGGCCATTCGACCATGACCGCCGGGTTTGATTTCACGTTCATGGATGTCACTGTCTTAAGTTCAGAGGAGGCGAGTCTTTCATGAGCGACTCAGATCCGTTCGCTGCGTTTGAGTCTGATCGCACGGTGATCAAACCCTCTGCGGGAAGAGGGCGACGTCCCGACTCGGCCAGCCTGCCTGTGCCGGCGTTGCCGGATTCCGTGCCGTTGCCAGATTTGCCCGGAATCTCGGGATTGAGTCCTGTCCTGCAGATTGCTTCTTCTTTATTGATCGCGGGGGCCAGCATTCGCGCCATGCCCCATCACGAAAGCCCGGCGGGGCTTCGTGCCGCGCTGGTTGAGGGTGTGCGAAAGTTCGAGTCGGATGCCCGCGCCCGTGGTCTGCCCAATGAGCAAGTGGTGGCCGGCCGCTACCTGTTGTGCACGTTTCTGGACGAGTGCGCATCCAGTACACCATGGGGAGGCTCAGGGGCTTGGTCCGCGCAGAGTCTTTTGGTGCTTTTCCACAATGAAACGTGGGGCGGCGAGAAGCTGTTTCAACTCCTCGGGAAACTGGCCGAGAATGTCAGCGGAAACCGTGGTCTTCTTGAATTGATCTATGCCATGCTCGCCCTGGGTTTTGAGGGGCGCTATAGGGTCCTGCAGGATGGTCGAGCACAACTGGCCACCGTACGCGAAAAGCTCGCCTTGATGTTGCGGGATCAAAGTGGTACCGCTCCACCAGAGCTGTCACCCAGATGGGCGGGTGTTCCGGCCTCGGGAAGCCGGCTTAGAGACGGTATCCCCGTGTGGGTTGTTGCCACGGTGGCCGCACTATTCCTGGCTATTGTTTTCATTGCTTTGCGACTTGCGGCGTCCAGTGGAAGTAATGACGCCTTTTCTGCCTTGCAGGGGCTGGATGTCAAGGCCGCTGCACTGCCCATTCCGATGCCTCCCACACCTGCGCCGACTCCACGGATGTCTGGCTTCCTGAAGCCCGAGATTGATGCTGGAGCCGTCGCAGTGCATGATTTGGCCGATCGTTCCATCATCATCATTCAGGGCGATGGCTTCTTTGAACCCGCAAGTGCCGAGGTGTCGGCGCGAGTTTTGCCGCTGCTGGATCGAATCGCACAGGAACTGCAGCGTACTCCGGGACAGATCTTGGTGACGGGCCACACCGACAGCCAGCCGATCCGCTCAATTCGTTACCCCTCCAACTGGCATTTGTCACAGGCGCGTGCCCAATCGGTCAAGGAAACGCTTTCGCTCAAGGTTAAGCCCGAACGAATCCGTTCCGAGGGACTGGCCGATACCAAACCGGTTGCCGAGAATGGAACGCCCGCCGGACGCGCCAAGAACCGGCGCGTTGAGATTACCTTGCGATTGGGTCAGAGTTCAGAGTAGCAATTTTTGATGATCCTGAATACTGTATCGCTCTCTTTTTAGGACGTTTCGATGAAGCGATGGATGAAATGGTTAGTCAGTCCGGCAGTTCTTGGCACGATCGGCCTGATCGCGTTGTCAGCGCTGATCTGGTGGGTTGGGCCGCTCCTGGCGATTGGAAGCTGGCGCCCGCTGGACGCCCTTTTGTGGCGGGCTTTGGTGGTTGGCCTGATCTGGGTGGCTTGGATCAGCCGGTTTGTGTGGCGTGCCTGGCGGCAGCGACGCTCCAACAGCGCACTGCTTCAAGGGATTTCCTCCGCGACCAGTGCCATTGACAAGGAAAGCGAGGTCTTGAGCCAGCGATTTAGTGAGGCCATCGAAAAACTCAAGGGTGCCGGCAAGCGTGGACTTTTTTCATCGGGCGCGAGTACTCTTTACCAACTTCCCTGGTACGTGTTCGTCGGTGCCCCCGGATCGGGGAAGACGACTGCACTGAAGAATGCCGGATTGAGATTTTTGTTGACCGAAGACTCATCCGGGGGGCCCGTGAAGGGGGTCGGTGGCACACGAAATTGCGACTGGTGGTTTACCAGTGAGGCCGTGCTGATCGACACCGCGGGACGCTACGCCACCCAGGAGTCAGATTCCGCCGTTGACGCAAAGGCCTGGGATAATTTTCTGGCACTACTGCGCAAAAGCCGTCCGCGCAGGCCCATCAATGGTGTCCTGCTGACGATCAATATTCAGGACCTCTTGCAGCAAAACCGGACTGAACGCGACGAACACGCCCGGAAATTGCGGGCACGGTTGAACGACTTACAGACCAAGCTGGGAGTCAGACCACCAGTTTACGTGCTAGTCACCAAGACCGATCTGGTAGCCGGATTCAATGAAACTTTTGATGCGTTTGGCAAGGATCTGCGGGATCAGGTTTGGGGATTCACCTTTGATGCAGCGTCCACGGCGAGCCAGGCCCTGACCGCATTCGACCCGGAGTTTTCCAGCCTTGAGCAGCGCTTGAACAGCGCCCTGTTTGAGAGACTGCAGGCAGAGCGTGATGCAGCGAAACGCGCCGCAATTTTTACTTTCCCGGTTGAGTTTTCCAGCTTGCGCCCCGTTCTTGGCGAGTTCATGCGAGCTGTTTTTGCATCGGGGGGCACCCTTCAAGAGGAAGCGCGCCTGCGTGGTGTCTATTTCACGAGTGGCACCCAGGAAGGCACCCCCATTGATCGTGTGATGGGCGCCCTCGCGCGGTCCTTTGGTGTCCGTGCCGGCAAGGCGACGACGGTGGCTCAACATGGCAGGAGTTATTTCCTGCGGCGTCTCCTGCAGGATCTGGTCTTTCCAGAACAAGATCTGGTGGCTTTTAATGCTGCTTCGGAACGGCGTCGCCTGATAGCGCGAGCTGTGGGTTTTGGTGCCATCGCGTTCGTGTCCATAGGGCTGCTGGTGGGCTGGGGGGTGAGTTTCACGCGCAACCGGGCCTATGTGCAGCAGGTGATTCAGAAACTGCCTGAGTTGCGCCAGCTTGTAGATGCGCTTCCGGGGGCCCAGTCGGGGGACGTTGCTCCATTGCCACCCGTACTGACAGCTGTGGGCCATGCCGCCGCGACGCCGGAGTTTGCGATTGACAGCCCACCGTTCCTCAACACACTAGGTCTGTATCAGGGGGACAAGCTTGATGCCGCGGCGCAGATTGCCTACCGAAGATTGCTGGAGCACGCCTTGTTTCCCCGTGTGGCGCAGCGTCTGGAAGAGCGGTTGCGGGCAAGCAACAGGAACAATCTGGAGCAAGCCTATGAAGCTTTGAAAAGCTACCTGATGCTGTACACGCCCGACAAATATGATGCGCAGACGTTGAAGGCCTGGATTGAAGTGGACTGGGACGTCAACTACAGCCGAAGCTTGAGCCCTGAACAGCGCAAGGCGCTTGATGCGCATCTTGATGCACTGCTGGCGTTGGGCCCACCCGCGAACGTGAAGCCCATGGACAAAGCCCTGGTTGAGGCCACGCGCGAAATGCTCACCGTGTTTCCGCTGGAATACAGGATCTACAGCCGGCTCAAGCGCCAGTACAAAGGAAATCTGCCGGAGTTTTCTGTGGCCCGCGCGGGTGGTCCGAATGCGCAGCAGGTCTTTGAGCGTGCCAGTGGCGAGCCGCTGTCAAAGGGTATTTCCGGTTTCTACTCAAAGGAGGGGTACCAAAGCGCCTTCCAGGGATCTGTGCAGGCTGCCGCCGTGAAACTCGCTGCGGAGGAAACCTGGATTTTGGGGGTCAAAGGCGGGCTGAAGGCCAAGGATATTGCGGGCACTGAGCTAGGCGATCGAGTGCGTCGCCTCTATCTCGAAGATTATGTAAAAACTTGGGACAAATACTTGGCCGATGTGCGCCTGGTGAAAGTCGCGGATGTTAGCCGGAGTCTGGAAGTGGCCAGGGTGCTTGCCGCAGTGGATTCACCGTTGGCTGCGTACCTGCGTGCCGTGGCGAAGGAAACGACCTTGATATCCCCTGTGGGGCCGGCCAATCAAAGTCTGGTCGGAAAACTTTCCGATCAGGCTTCGAAGAACAAGGACGAAATGGCAAAGCTTGCTGGTGTGCAACCTGCTCCGTCTGCGGCCGCGAACGGTCCGATCGAGCGGATCGTGGATGACCATTTTGCGTCGATACATCGCCTGGTCCAGGGGTCGCCCGCGCCGATAGATGAAGTCTTGAAACTGTTTGGTGAGGTCTATGCCCAGTTGCTCGCGGTGGACTCTGCACAGAAAAGCAAGTCGCCGCCGCCGCCGAGCGCCGGTGCTGACAAGGTAAAGGCGGCGGCTGGAACACAACCAGAGCCTATTCGCAGCATGTTGGCCACTTTGGCCGATGCGGGCGCCAAAGGAAGTCGGGCAGGCGAACGGGAAGTTCTGACAGGTGAGCTGAAGCCCATTTTTGATTTTTGCAGTCGCGCCATCGCCAACCGCTATCCGTTTGCGTCCGGGTCCAAGGCCGATGTGCTCCCGGATGATTTTGGGCAACTGTTCGGACCGGGCGGAATGCTTGATGAGTTCTATCAACGCCGTCTTTCTGCGCTGGTTGATACGGGGACCAACCCCTGGAGCTACAAACCACTGGCCGATGGAGCCCGGCCAGCAGGATCTGCTGCGTTGGCCGAATTCCAGCGTGCAGCGCGTATCCGGGAAGGATTCTTCCGTGGTGGTGGAAAAGCCCCGGGGTTCAAGATCGAAATTCGCGCGGTCGAGATGAGTGAGGGCCTGAAAGACCTGTCGATCGACATTGATGGTCAGGTGCTGAAATTTGTGCCCGGGAATACGGCGTCGACGGTTCTGAGCTGGCCCAGTCAGAAAGTCAGTTCCCAGATCAAGCTGTCGACAACTCCGGCAAGCACGCCCATGACTTTTGATGGACCCTGGGCATTGTTTCGCCTTTTTGATCGATTTGACGTGCAGCCCACGTCACAGCCTGAAAAATTCAATCTGCTGGTCAATGTGGACGGTAAACGGGCAAGGTTTGAGGTCATTGCCAATAGCGTTTTGAATCCGTTTCGCATGCGCGAGATCCAGCAGTTTCGTTGCCCTGGATCGCTGTGAATCCGGCACCCCTCGCGGCTGAACAAATCGCGATTGGTTGGCATGGCAAGTTGCCGACCGTCGGAGATTTTGTAACCCGCCGACTGGATGTCGACTTTGTCAGCCATTGGGATCAGTGGGTATCACGCGGCCTGACGGAGCTACGCGGGCGCTGGGGGAGCGGCTGGCTTGATCACTACCTCAGAAGCCCGACATGGCGATTCTTGTTAACGCCAGGGTTCATGCCGACACCACTCAACAAGGCAGCTTGGGCTGGCGTCTTGATGCCGTCGGTTGATCGGGTCGGTCGATATTATCCTTTGACACTGGCAACTCCCCTGGCGGCTGTTCCGGACAGGCCCGAAGCACAGGCCGAATTGTGGACCTGGATGCAACGACTTGAAGATGTTGCCATCGATGCACTGGAGGGAGACTGGTCGATCGACGCGCTTGATGCCGGATTGGTTGCCTTGGGTTCGCCGACGAGTCCTTCAGCGCATGCCCAGGATTGGGGCCGGAACCTCAAGACCGTCGAAGTGATCGAACCGCTAACCATGATGCTGTTCTTCGCTGCCGCGTCACGGGAATCAAATTTCCAGGAAAAGCGAGGGTGCTGTGTGTGGTGCTGCGGGTCACCGGTCGTCGATCCAAGAGTCTTCGTCTCATCGACTATTGAAGATTCCATAGCGGGATTGTGGTGTGGCGACCTCGACAATGAAATGCGTGGTGCCTGACGTTGCCAGCTTGGATTCTGAGGAACAGTCTTCGGACGTAGCTGACACCTTCTGATGGTTCAGTGGTCTGCGCGTGTTGCTAGACAGGCCCGGTTCTTACGTGCTAATGTGCATCCGAAATGTGACCCAGATCTGCGTTCCATCCTTATTGTAAAAGTGGAAAAAATGTTCGGGTGCACCTGGGTGACGTAGCGAAGCCACCTCCGAATCGCCGACGGAATGGCAGAAACTGTGTCAGACGAGACGATGCGAAATTTTAAAACCTTTACGAGGGGTCTTCATCCCCTGATGGAAGGAAATATGAATAATCAGATAATTTTACGAATTGTTGTGGCGGTCTTCATGTTGCTTGGAGTGACCTCAACGGGTTTTTCAGCACAGGCGGCTCCCGGCGAGAGAGTCGCGCTTGTTATTGGAAATGCCGCCTATAAGATCGCTCCGCTGTTGAATACAAAAAGTGATGCCAATGACATGTCAGAACTGCTGAAAGGCGCAGGATTTACCGTCGATCTGCAAATGGATGCCAGTCAGGAGCAATTTAGAGCCGCGGTCGTTAAATTCGGTGAACAAATAAAAGATCCCAAAGTCAAATTTGGGATGTTCTATTATGCGGGTCATGGTGTTCAATTGAATTCCCGCAACTATCTTATTCCCGTCAATGCCACCATAAAATCGATGGACGACGTTGCTAAACAGACGGTTGATGTGACCGATTTAATCCGCTATATGGAAAGAATCAAGGACAAGAGCCTGATTGTAATTCTGGATGCGTGCCGCGACGACCCGTTTCAAGGGCTCTATCGTGGTGGATCAAAGGGGCTAAGTCCCTACAATCCTCCTGTCGGGACTCTTTTGGCCTACGCCACAGGTCCGGGCCAGGTGGCCCTTGACGGTACTGGAAGAAACGGGCTTTACACCAAGCATTTATTGCGGGAACTGTCGGTGCAGAGTGAGTCGCTGATTGATGGTTTTATGCGGGTACGTGTCGGCGTGATGACTGAATCGAAAGGTCGTCAGATACCTTGGGAGCTGTCGTCGCTTATTGACCGTGACCTGTACCTTTTTCCGGGAGAGCGAAAAGCCCTTGCCGTTGCGGAGCGCGCCAAGCTGGATGATCAGGAGAGCGCAGCCTGGGTGGGTGTGAGGTCTGGTGGCAGTGCGCTTCTGGTTGATGAAGTCGCCAAATTTTTGAAAACCTATCCCAATGGCATCTCGGCAGAGCAGGCGCAGTTCTTGTTGAAGCGGCTTTGGGCGCAAGAAATGGCGCGTGAGGCCGGCACATCGCCTCCTAAGACAGAGAAGACTGCAGCTGCGGAGGAAGGTTCTGAAGCCGCCAAGGCCAGGGCAGAAGCGGCTCGGGTTGAAGCTGCGCGTCTTGAGGCTGCGAAGCAACAGGCGTCGATCGTTGCCGCCCAACAAGCCAAGGACGCGAATCTCGCGCAACAGCGGGCCATCGAGTCCCAACTGCTGGCGCAGGCGCAGGTTGCCCGTGCGGAAGCCGCCCGGCAGGAGGCCAGCCGAATTGCGGCGGCGCGTGAGGCCGATCGAAAGTTGGAGGAAGCCCGCCTGGCTGCCATTCGTCAGGAGGAGGCTCGCGCGGCGGCAGCGCGTGCGGAAGAGACGCGCCTTGCTGCCCTCCGGCTGGAAGAGGCGCGAGCCGCCGCGGCCCGACTGGAGCAGGCGCGAGCGGAAGCTGCCCAACTGGATGAGGCTCGACGGGTTGCGGAGCGCATGGAGCAGGCGCGGGTTGCTGCGGCGAAACAGGAAGAGGCACGTGTCGCATCGGCCCGCCAGGAAGAAGCCAGGGCTGAAAAGGCACGCCTGGATGAAGCTCGTGCCGCCGCAATCCGGCTTGAGGCTGCACAGGTCGAGGCGGCGCGCCTGGAGGCCGCGCGGATCGCAGCCATTCGGCTTGCAGCTCAGGAAGCGGAGGCGGCGAAGTTGGCGCAAGCCCAGGCACAAGCAAGCCGGGAACAGGCTGAACGGGCAGAACTGGCGCGTGCGGATGCTGCGCGGAAAGCAATCGCCGAAGAACAGGCTTCACGAGTGGAAATTGCGCGTTTGACTGCCGAGAAGGATCGCACCGATGTCAAGGATGTCGCGGGCGGCATGCAGCCAATGCACGTGGCGCCAACGCCCTATTTTGAGGGTTTCGACGAACATTTTCGTACCTATCAGGTTGGCGATGAGTATGAATTTCAAATAATTGATGGGTTTACAAAAGCGAAAAAGAGCCTTTCCCTTCGCGTTACTGCAGTTGATATCAATCGAGATCGGGTTGAATACAACGGTGGTGATTATATTTCTGACCTTATGGGGAACTCCCAGCGAAACCAGCTAGGTGACTTCGATACTGTGCGTCAGTTTTATCCTGCAAATCTTTTTGTTGGCAAGCAATGGCGAACCCATTTCAAGCAATCTCGGCCCAATGGAATTAAATACACTTTCCGATACGATTTGAAAGTTGTTGCAAAAGAGCGCGTGACGGTTCCCGCTGGAACTTTTGATACTTACAAAATCGAGGCCCGAGGTTTCAACATGGATTTGGGGGCCAGCTTGCAGCGTAATATATGGGTTTCACCAGGCATCAGTGCTGATATCGCCCATGAAACAATCGTTAGATTGTCAGGTGGCGCAATTAATCAGAATGATCGCCAGGAACTGGTTCGCTACGTCAAACGTGGAACCGCCGTGGCAACACAGTGATTTTATAACTGCCTTAATTTTTGGTAACAACAATGAACCCTGAAGCTGATGATGATGACAGAACTGTAATAAGGCCAGTATCAGCGAAGGAAAGGTCTGCCCCCAAAATCAACGCATCGAATGAGCCGCAGGATCATAATGCGCTTGCGCTCGGAACACGAATAGGTGAATTTGAAATTCTGGCGTTGATAGGTGTCGGTGGTTTTGGTATTGTTTATCTCGCTCATGATCACTCATTAGGACGGGATGTCGCGCTCAAAGAGTACATGCCTTCATCGTTGGCGGCCAGAGCAGATGGTGTGACGGTCAGTGTGAAATCACAACGGCACGCAGAAACATTTGCGGCAGGTCTCAGGAGTTTCATCAACGAGGCTCGATTGCTGGCCCAATTCGACAGCCCCTCACTCGTTAAGGTCTACCGATTTTGGGAGGCCAATGGCACTGCCTATATGGTCATGCCGTTCTACGAAGGGCTGACTTTGAAACAGGCTTTGCTGGAAATGAAGTCTCCTCCCGGCGAAGAATGGCTCAAAAAACTGCTGGCGCCGTTGATCGATGCCCTTCAACTGCTGCATCAGCAAAGTTGCTTTCACCGGGACATTGCACCGGACAACATTCTGTTGCTCAAGGATGGGCGCCCGGTGCTGCTGGATTTTGGTGCAGCCCGAAAGGTCATCGGTGACATGGACAAGGCCTTGACGGTGATTCTCAAGCCCGGTTATGCGCCGATTGAACAGTACGCCGACGAGCCCGGCATGAAACAAGGCGCCTGGACCGACATTTATGCGATTGCAGCAGTGATCCATTACGCGATCATGGGCAAACCGCCAACGCCGTCCGTCGGACGACTGATGAATGACACAACGGTACCGTTGACAAAGGCAGCCGCAGGACGGTACAGCGAGGGCTTCCTGCGCGGACTTGACAAGGCGCTGGCCGTGCGACCAGAAGACCGGCCTCAGGATCTGGGCGGGTTTCGCAGCCTCCTTGAACTGGAACACCACGCTCGCGAGCCGGCAGGGATTCGCCATTCCGATCCAGCTCCAGCGTCGCAGGCCAGCCCCGTAAATGGTCGCAAGAAGGGAATGATCATTGTTCTGGGCGCCCTGGTGAGTGTGGCCGCAGGCATGACTGCGTACTTCATGATGGTTCGTGAACCAGCGCCCGTCGTCGGAGGCGCTCCATCAGGATCCGCCAGACCGGATGTCGCGGCTGGCGTTGTAAAGCAGCCTGTTGAAACGGCTCAGGTCCGGCCGGCGCCCCCAGAGCCGGCGCCGGTTGCGCAGACCAATGAACCATCGGCGTCAGTGCCTGCTGCCTCAGCCTCCGCAGGACAAGGCAAGACCTATGATCCCATCGACGCGCTTGACCAGTTGTACGATCGTCGGGAAGTTGATCGCCCCGTTACCGTCGGGCTGGACAAGACCGAGGTAAAAATCGGGAAGGGAAAGCTCACTTTCCGGGTCCTCTCCGAAAAGCCGGGATATTTGTATATCCTGATGGTCGGGACCGACAAAAATCACATCTATCTACTCTTCCCGAATGCCCTCGATCAGAAGAATACCGTGGCTGCGGGGAAAGAAATCAGCTTGCCCAGGCCGGGGTGGACAATGACTGCAGGTGGGCCACCAGGGATCAACCACTTTGTCGCCCTGGTATCGGATCATCCCCGAGACTTCAGCAAGATTGAATTGACCAAGGCGGGCGCCTTTTCCGAATTTTCGGCAGCGAAAGTCGAGTCTATGCTGAGAAGCAGTTCAGGCGACTCGGCCGTTCTTGCCGGAACCCCTCGGTGCAAATCGACCGACGATTGTTCAAGTGCATACGGCGCGGCCAAGTTTTCTATTGCAGAAATCAACTAGGATTTGCCGTACGGACGGAGGTGTTTCCTCCCCCTCCGCTGTCGGATCACTCAATCACGGTCTTGACAGTCACTCGGCGATTCTCAGGCGCGTCCGGGTTTGCAGTATTCAGGAGCTCGGTGGGGCCTTTGCCGACGGCCTTGAGCCGACTCCGCTCGATTTGTTGATTCTCTGCCAGATAGCTGACAACCTTTTCAGCCCGTTCCTGGGACAGTTGCTGGTTGAACTCCACGCCACCTCTAGGGTCGGCATGCCCTTCAATTGAAAACTTGAGTTCAGCGAGTTTGTCGGATTGCATGGCCCGACCGAGGGTGTCCAGCATCTTCTTGGCCTGCGGGGTCAGTTCGGCAGAATTTGTCTCGAATGTGATCAACATCGATGCAGACGCGCGCTTTGATGGTGCTGCCTTGACATCGCGCTCAGAACTGATGCGGATGGACCGCGAGAGTTGCTTGGGCTCTGGAAGCAGTGCGTCAATCAGGGCTGCCTCGTTGACGTCCCGATCTTTCATGACCTTTTCCGCCTGTCCAAAAGTGGCAAGGGAAGCGGTTGCCAACGCGGCGCATAAGACGAGTTTGGTGTAGTTCATATGTTGAGTCCTGTGAATCCAGCTGCGGACTTCACCATATATCGGAGGTATGGGCGTGTCAAGGCAGGTTGCCGGCCCGACAGCAAGAAATGCCGGCCCAACGCGTGCCACCTTTGCAGCGCACTACCGTCGGCGACCGGAGATCAGTCTCTGGCCCGGATTCGTTTCAAATATCTTCCGGCACCATCTTGATAGCGCCGCAAGGGCATTCCGCAACGCAAATGCCGCATCCCTTGCAGTAGTCAAGGTTGAAGTCAAACCCTTTGCCGGGTCCATGCTTGATGACGGCGTTGTCCGGACACACGCCGTAACAGTTGTCACATTCAAAGCAGTTTCCGCACGACAGGCAACGTCGCGCTTCAAACAGAGCATTGGTCTCGTCCAGCCCGCCTTGCACCTCCTCGAAGGTCGATTTCCGCCGGAGGATGTCCAGCATCGGCCGCACGGTCTTGGGCGCGTCGCTGTAGTACCAGGTGTTGAGCTTGTCAAAGCTGGCCAGCTCGTTCTTGACCGGGATCGCATAGTCAGCGCCGCGCAGCCAGGCATCGATATTGCGGGCCGCCTTCTTGCCATGCCCAATGGCCACAGTCACGTTGCGCTCAGCCGGGACCATGTCGCCACCGGCAAAGATGCCGGCGTGCCCGGTCATCATCTGCGCATTGACCTGCACCACACCGTCCTGAACGCTCAGGCCCGGCACCGCCTCGATCAGTGACAAGTCCACGTCCTGCCCGAGTGCCAGCACCACGGAATCCGCCTCCAGCGTCTCGAATTCACCGGTTGGCTGCGGAAAGCCTTTTTCGTCCAGCGCCATTTTTTCAACCGTGATGGACGACTCGCCGGCCTGCTTGATGGTTGAAAGCCACTTGATCATCACGCCTTCTTGCAGGGCTTCTTCCACCTCGAAGTCGTGCGCCGGCATTTTCTCGCGGGTGCGCCGGTACACGATGATGGCCTCGGTGGCGCCCAGCCGCTTGGCCGTGCGTGCCACGTCGATGGCGGTATTGCCGCCGCCGTAGACCACGACACGGCGTCCCAGCATCGGTTGGTCTTCGCCTTCCATGGACCGCAGCACCGCGACAGCATCGAGCACCTTGGCCGAATCACCGGCCGGAATGTAGGCGCGCTTGGCAATGTGGGCGCCGACTGCCAGGAACACGGCATCGAAGCTGCCCGCAGTCTTTGATTCCAGTACGTTGGAAACCTTGGTGCCGTATTCGATCGTCACCCCCAGGTCCACGATGCGCTGCACCTCGGCATCCAGCACCTGGCGCGGCAAGCGGTATTTGGGGATGCCAAAGCGCATCATGCCGCCCGGCATGGGGCCGGCTTCATGGACGGTGACCTGGTGTCCCAGGCGTGCGAGGTGAAAGGCGGCGGACAGCCCGGACGGTCCTGCCCCGACCACCAGCACTTTTTTACCCGATGCAGCCGGCGCCGGGGCAAATTTCCAGCCTTGCGCTATCGCCTGGTCGCCCAGAAAACCTTCCACGGAATTGATGCCAACGGGCGCATCAATTTTCCCGCGATTGCAGGCCCCCTCGCAGCTGTGGTAACACACGCGGCCCATGATGGCCGGAAACGGATTGTCTTCAACCAGCTTGCGCCAAGCCTGCTCGTAGTCACCTGACTCGGCATGGAACAGCCAGGCCTGAATGTTCTCGCCCGCCGGGCACTGGTGATTGCAGGGCGGCATGCGGTCCAGGTAGACCGGGCGCGAGTTGCGCCAAGAGCCGGTGTGATTGGCCAGCGATGTTCCAACGTCCAGGGTGATGGCAAAGGGTTTTTGCATGATTATTTCTCTTCATCCAGCAAACCATAGCGCCGGATATTGCGATCAGCGATGGCTTGCAGCCTGGCAATGGTGGCGGTATCGGGTTCCTTGCCAAACAGATGGGCGAATCGCTTTTGCGGCTTGAGGTAGTCCTCGATGGGCACGCGGCGGCGGATTTTCGACACGCCCGTGACCTCGCCACGCTCGGCCTCGAACACCGGAAAGAAGCCACTCTCGGTCGCCAGACGGGCCAGACGGATCGTGTCGTGCGAAGCAGCGCCCCAGCCCAGCGGGCAGGGGACGAAGATATGGATGTAGCGAGCCCCCCGGATCGACATGGCTTTGGTCACCTTGTATTCCAGATCCCGCAGGTCGGCCACCGTGGCGGTCGCCACGTAAGGAATTTCATGCGCCATGGCGATCTGCGGCAGGTTCTTGCCCTGGCCGAAGACGTTGCCCGGCTGGGGGCCAACGGGCATGGTGGTTGCCGTGCGCGCCGCTGGCGGCGTGGCCGACGAACGCTGCACGCCGGTGTTCATGTAGGCCTCGTTGTCGTAGCAGATATAGAGCACATCGTCGTTGCGCTCGAACATCCCCGAAAGGCAGCCAAAGCCGATGTCGGTGGTGCCGCCGTCGCCTCCCTGGGCCACCACGCGCACATCGCTGCGGCCCTTGACGCGCATGGCGGCGGCAATGCCGGTGGCCACGGCCGCGGTATTGCCAAACAGCGAATGAATCCACGGCATCTGCCAGGACGTTTCGGGGTAGGGCGTGGAGAACACCTCCAGGCAGCCGGTGGCATTGGCGGCGATCAACTGGCCGTTGGTCGCCTGCATGGCCGCGTCGATCGCGTAGCGCGCGCCGAGTGCCTCGCCGCAGCCCTGGCAGGCGCGGTGGCCGGAGTTGAGCGAGTTGTTGCGCTGCGTGTTGGCTTGCACACTGCGCTGGTCCGGCGCGAGCAGGCGGTTGCCCACCGTGAAGGTTCCGGTCTGGTAGAACTTGACGATAGTTTGTTCCATTTTTTGCTCCCTAGCCAATGCTCGACGACACCGTGCCGATGTCGCGCAGGATGCCTTCGGCAATCGGGCCTGAGCGCCGCTGCTTTTTCTCGCGGTCCAGCACGCGGTTCACGATGTCCCAGTCCAGATCCAGGAAAGTCAGCAGTTCAAGCTTGTCGGCAATGGCGTCCTGCAGCAGTTTGTGCAGCGACGCCTTGGTGATGGCGCGGCCACCCAGTCCGGCGACGACCGTGAGCACCGGCTGCGGCCGGTTGCGCACCGCGCTGCGTACATCGCGCGAAACGATGCCGCCAATGCCCACGGCAAAGCATTTTTCGATCACGACGATGCGCTTGGCATGGGCCGTGGCGTCGCGGATTGCCGAAATCGGGAAGGGGCGGAACGAGGTGATGCCCAGAACGCCCACCTTCACACCCTCGGCGCGCAAATCATCGACG